>NZ_JAWJTI010000031.1:0-48410 GCF_032911525.1 Stenotrophomonas veracruzanensis | reverse complement strand
GATCCGTTTTCCGCAGGAAAACGGATCTGACCCCGGATACATTTCGATGTCTGACAGATGTGTCGACCAAGGTCGACACCTACCAACAGCCGCCGGAATCCGTCGAAGGTGGGGCGGTGTCGGATTGCGGGGTGTCAGCCGCATGAATGCGGCTGCCAAGCCTACACGGACGTACTTGCGGCGTCCCCGCAATCCGACACCGCCCCGCCAACCCACGGAATGCCCCTCTGGCTCTGGCTTTGGCCGTTGCCGTTGCATTGAGCAGGTGCAGGGCGCAGCCCTGCCGAAACACCCCCAACCATGACTGCAGTCACTTGCCCGGACGCGCCGCGCTGGCGAAAGTCGGGAAGTTGACGTGATCGGTCCGGCCCGTTGCCAACCGCACGCAAGCGAGAGAGAGAAACGCTGTGCAACGACGTGAGTTCCTGGCTTTTTCCGGTCTGGGCCTGGCGGGCCTGCTGCTGCCGCATTCCCGTGCCATCGCCGCCGAGCAGCTGCTCGCCCCGGTCGATACCGTCCAGCGCAGACGCCTGGCGGACGTAGCGCTCGCCGCCGCACGCACGGCCAAGGCCAGCTACTGCGATGTGCGCATTGGCCGCTACCTCAACCAGTCGGTCATCACCCGCGAACACCAGGTCGGCAATGTGACCAACCGCGAATCGTCCGGCGTGGGCGTGCGGGTGATCGTCAACGGCGCCTGGGGCTTCGCTGCAACCCATCAGCAGACCGAAGCCGCCGTGCGCGCTGCGGTCGAGCAGGCGGCGGCCATCGCCCGCGCCAACGCCGGCATCCAGACCCGGCCAGTGCAGCTGGCGCCGACGCCGTCGGTGGGTGAGGTGCGCTGGCAGACGCCGGTGCGCAGGAACGCGATGGCGGTGCCGATCCAGGACAAGGTCGAGCTGCTGCTGGCGCTCAATGCCGCCGCGCTGAATGCGGGCGCCGACTACATCAATTCCACCCTGTTCCTGGTCAACGAACAGAAGTACTTCGCCTCCAGCGACGGCTCGTTCATCGACCAGGACATCCATCGCATCTGGCTGCCATTCACCGCCACTGCCATCGACAAGGCCAGCGGCAAGTTCCGCACCCGCGCCGGCCTGTCCTCGCCGATGGGCATGGGCTATGAATTCCTTGATGGCGATGCGCGCGGCAAGGTGCATCTGCCCGGTGGCATCACCGCCTACCGCGACTCCTACGACCCGGTCGAGGACGCCATCGCCGCCGCCCGCCACGCGCGCGAGAAACTGAAGGCGCCGTCGGTGAAGCCCGGCAAGTACGACCTGGTGCTGGACCCGTCCAACCTGTTCCTGACCATCCACGAGAACGTTGGTCACCCGCCCACGAGAACGTTGGTCACCCGCTGGAGCTGGACCGCGTGCTCGGCTACGAAGCCAACTACGCCGGCACCAGCTTCGCCACCCTGGACAAGCGCGATGCCGGTTTCCGCTGGGGCAGCGACATCGTCACCTTCTTCGCCGACAAGACCCAGCCCGGCAGCCTCGGTGCGGTCGGCTACGACGACGAAGGGGTGAAGACCCAGCGCTGGGACCTGGTGCGCGACGGCATCCTGGTCGACTACCAGGCCACCCGCGATGAAGCCCATATCCTCGGCCGCGATGCATCGCATGGCTGCAGCTACGCCGATTCCTGGTCCAGCGTGCAGTTCCAGCGCATGGCCAATGTCTCGCTGGCGCCGGGCAAGCAGCCGCTCAGCGTCGAGGACATGATCAAGGACGTGGAGAACGGCATCTACATCCACGGCCGGGGGTCGTATTCGATCGACCAGCAGCGATACAACGCGCAGTTCGGCGGCCAGCTGTATTACCAGATCAAGGACGGAAAGATCGCCGGCATGGTCGAGGACGCGGCCTACCAGATCCGCACGCCGGAGTTCTGGAACGCGTGCACTGCCATCTGCGACGAACGTGACTTCCGCCTGGGTGGTTCGTTCTTCGACGGCAAGGGCCAGCCCGGCCAGGTCTCGGCGGTCTCGCACGGTTCGTCCACCACCCGCTTCAACGGCATCAACATCATCAACACCGCGCGCAGTCTCGGCGCTTGAGCCACCCATCCTTCGACATGGAGAGCAGCCTTGCAAAGACGTGACTTCCTGGCCCTGACCGGGCTTACCGCGGGCGGGCTGATCGTGCCCTCCTTCTTCGGCAAGGCGATCGCCGCCGAACAGCTGCAGAGCACGCTGGACCTGGGGCTGAAGAAGCGGCTGGCCGATGCGGCGCTGGCCGCCGCCCGCCAGGCCGGCGCCACCTACTGCGACGTGCGCATCGGCCGCTACCTGCGGCAGTTCGTGATCACCCGCGAGGACAAGGTGCAGAACGTGGTGAACACCGAGTCCACCGGTGTTGGCATCCGCGTGATCGTCAACGGTGCCTGGGGCTTTGCCGCCACCAATGCGCTGGGCACCGCCGACGTAGCCAAGGCCGCGCAGCAGGCTGCTGCGATTGCCAAGGCCAATGCCGGCGTGCAGACCGCACCGGTGCAGCTGGCCAAGGCGCCGGGCGTGG
This sequence comes from Stenotrophomonas veracruzanensis, assembly GCF_032911525.1. Lineage (NCBI taxonomy): Bacteria > Pseudomonadati > Pseudomonadota > Gammaproteobacteria > Lysobacterales > Lysobacteraceae > Stenotrophomonas > Stenotrophomonas veracruzanensis. The sequence continues at coordinate 45,888 of NZ_JAWJTI010000031.1, read as the reverse complement.
GCGAGGTGAGCTGGCGCACGCCGATCCGCAAGAATGCGATGGAGGTGCCGATCAAGGACAAGGTCGGCCTGCTGCTGGACGTCAACGCCGCGGCGATGGGCGCCGGCGCCAGCTTCGTCAACTCGATGCTGTTCCTGGTCAACGAGCAGAAGTACTTCGCCTCCACCGATGGCTCCTACATCGACCAGGACGTGCACCGCATCTGGGCACCGATGACGATCACCGCCATCGACAAGTCCAGCGGCAAGTTCCGTACCCGCGAAGGCCTGTCCTCGCCGATGGGCCTGGGCTACGAGTATCTGGACGGCGCAGCTGCCGGCAAGGTGGTCAGCCCGAATGGCGTGGTCAACTACAGCTCTTCCTACAACATGAAGGAAGACGCCATCGCCGCCGCCAAGCAGGCGCAGGAGAAGCTGAAGGCACCGTCGGTGAAGCCGGGCAAGTACGACCTGGTGCTCGACCCGTCGCACACCTGGCTGACCATCCACGAGTCGATCGGCCACCCGCTGGAACTGGACCGTGTGCTCGGCTACGAAGCCAACTACGCCGGCACCAGCTTCGCCACCCTGGACAAGCGCGAACAGCATTTCCAGTACGGCAGCGAGCTGGTCAACATCTTCGCCGACAAGACCCAGCCGGGCAGCCTCGGCGCGGTGGCGTACGACGATGAAGGCGTGAAGTGCAAGCGCTGGGACCTGATCAGCAACGGCAAGCTGGTGGACTACCAGACCATCCGCGACCAGGCCCACATCCTCGGCAAGACCGAATCCGACGGCTGCTGCTATGCCGACTCGTGGTCCAGCGTGCAGTTCCAGCGCATGGCCAACGTGTCGATGGCACCGGGTAAGAAGCCGCTGAGCGTGCCCGACCTGATCAAGGACGTGGAGAACGGCATCTACATCATCGGTGATGGTTCGTTCTCGATCGACCAGCAGCGCTACAACGCGCAGTTCGGCGGCCAGCTGTTCTACGAGATCAAGAACGGCCAGATCACCCGCATGCTGGAAGACGTGGCCTACCAGATCCGCACGCCGGAGTTCTGGAATGCCTGCACCGCCGTGGCCGACGAGCGTGACTACCGCCTGGGCGGTTCGTTCTTCGACGGCAAGGGCCAGCCGGGCCAGGTCTCGGCGGTCTCGCACGGTTCGTCCACCGCGCGCTTCAACGGCATCAACGTCATCAACACCGCACGCAGCCTCGGCTGATCGGTCAGGAGCCCTTACACCATGAGTATCTTCACCGAAGCCCAGGCCAAGGCCATCCTCGACAAGGTCATTGCCCTGTCCAAGGCCGACGAATGCACCGCCGTGCTGGCGGGTTCGATCAACGGCAACATCCGTTTCGCCCTGAACAACGTTTCCACCAGTGGCATCGTCGACAACACCGAGCTGGCGGTCACCGTCGCCTTCGGCAAGCGCGTCGGCACGGCCTCGATCAACGAGTTCGACGACGCCGCGCTGGAACGCGTGGTGCGCCGTGCCGAAGACCTGGCCCGGCTGGCCCCGGAGAACCCGGAGTTCATGCCGGCCATCGGCAAGCAGAGCTACCGCGCCAGCCCGACCTTCAGCGAATCCACCGCTGCCATCGATCCGGCCTTCCGTGCCAAGGTCGCCGCCGATTCGATCGCCCCGTGCCGTGGCCACGGCCTGATCGCCGCCGGTTTCCTTGAAGACGGCCAGGGCTTCCAGGCCACCGCCAACAGCAACGGCAACTTCGCCTACCAGCGCACCACCAACTTCGATTACACCTGCACCGTGCGTACCGAAGATGGCCGCGGTTCGGGCTGGGTCGGCCGCAACCTGAAGGATGCGGCGGACTTCAAGGCCGACCAGGACATCCGCATCGCCATGCGCAAGGCCACCGAATCGGCCGAAGCCAAGGCACTGGAGCCGGGCAAGTACACGGTCATCCTGGAGCCCGCCGCGGCCGCCGGTCTGATCAGCTTCATGATGAACTTCTTCAGCGCACGCTCGGCCGATGAAGGCCGCAGCTTCCTATCGAAGAAGGGCGGCGGCAACAAGCTGGGCGAGCAGGTCTACGACCCGCGCGTGACCATGATTGCCGACCCCTGGCATCCGGATGCACCGGTGCTGCCGTGGGACAACGAAGGCATGCCGCGCGAACGCATGGCGATCATCGAGAACGGCAGGATCGCCAACCTCGACTACTCGCGCTTCTGGGCGCAGAAGCAGGGCAAGACCGCCAAGGCCACGCCGGGCAACCTGCTGATGAGCGGTGGCGACAAGAGCACCGCCGAGCTGGTACGCGGCACCCAGAAGGGCATCCTGGTCACCCGTACCTGGTACATCCGCATGGTCGACCCGCAGACCGTGCTGCTGACCGGCCTCACCCGCGACGGCACCTTCTACATCGAGAACGGCCAGATCAAGCACCCGGTGAAGAACTTCCGCTTCAACGAGTCGCCGGTGATCATGCTCAACAACATCGAAGAGCTGGGCAAGCCGGTGCGCGTGGCCGGCGATGAATCCAGCTACGTGATGATGATCCCGCCGATGAAGCTGCGCGATTTCACCTTCACCTCGCTGTCCGACGCGGTCTGATGGATCGCCGGGCCTGCCTGCGCTGGTTGGCCGCTGCCGCTTCGGCGGCGGCGCTGCCGGCCTTCGCGCAGGCAGGCCCGCGCAGTTCGCGCTACGACTTCTGGTTCACTCGCCTGCAGTACGACTCCGGTGACTGGGACGTGGACGCGCGCATGCCGTCCAACCTGATCACCTCGCTGATCGACTACACCTCGCTGCGCGTGGACCCGCAGGAACACGTGGTGGCGCTGGCCGACCCGCGCATGCTGGAAGCGCCGTTCTGCTACCTGGCCGGGCACACGCTGGTGGAGTTCAACGCCGCCGAGCGGCAGAACTTCGTGCGCTATGTGCGCAATGGCGGCTTCGTCTTCGTCGACGACTGCAACCACGATATCGACGGCCTGTTCGCCACCTCGTTCGAGGCGCAGATGGGCCGCCTGTTCGGTCCCAGGGCACTACAGAAGCTGCCCAACAGCCACCCGCTGTACCGCAGCTTCTTCCGCTTCCCCGATGGCCCGCCCGCCACCAGCTTCGAACTCAACGGCTGGGGCGACGACCTGGTGCACGACTACCTGAAGGGTATCGAGGTCGATGGCCGCCTGGGGCTGCTCTACAGCAACAAGGACTACGGCTGCGAGTGGGACTACGACTGGCGCAACAAGCGCTTCCTGGCCGAAGACAACACGCGCTTCGGCGTCAACATCGTGATGTACGCGTTGAACAATTGATAGGACCTGCACGCCCATGACCTCCCCCGACCTCGATTCCCTGCTGCCGCGCCTGCACGATCTGCGCGCTGCGCTCGCACGCGCGGTGGTTGGCCAGAACACCGTGGTCGAGCAGCTGCTGATCGGCCTGCTGGCCGGCGGCCATTGCCTGCTGGAAGGTGCGCCCGGGCTCGGCAAGACCCTGCTGGTGCGCTCCCTGGGCCAGGCGCTGGAACTGCAGTTCCGGCGCGTGCAGTTCACCCCGGACCTGATGCCCAGCGACATCCTCGGCACCGAGCTGCTGGAAGAAGACCACGGCACCGGCCATCGCCATTTCCGTTTCCAGCAGGGCCCGATCTTCACCCACCTGCTGCTGGCCGACGAACTCAACCGCACCCCGCCCAAGACCCAGGCCGCACTGCTGGAAGCGATGCAGGAGCGCACGGTCAGTTACGCCGGCACCACCTATGCACTGCCGGCGCCGTTCTTCGTGCTGGCCACGCAGAACCCGATCGAGCAGGCGGGCACTTACCCGCTGCCGGAAGCGCAGCTGGACCGCTTCCTGCTGCACGTGCTGGTGGATTACCCCAGCGAGGACGAAGAGCGGCAGATCCTGGAGCAGACCACCGGCGGTGCGACCGACGCGGTGCCGAAGGTGATGGATGCCGAAGCGGTCATCGCACTGCAGGCCGCGGTGCGCCAGGTGCACGTCAGCCCCGATGTGCTGGCCTGGATCACCCGCCTGGTACGCGCCAGCCGTCCGGGCGACGGCGCGCCGGCCGCCATCAACCAATGGGTGAAATGGGGCGCCGGCCCGCGTGCCGGGCAGTCGCTGGTGCTGGCCGCGAAGGCCCGTGCGCTGCTGCAGGGCCGGTTCGCCGCCACCCGCGAGGATGTGCAGGCACTGGCCGCGCCGGTGATGCGCCATCGCCTGCTGCTGTCGTTCGCCGCCGAGGCCGAGCAGAAGCGTGCCGACGACGTGGTCGCCGCCCTGCTGCAGGCCGTGCCGTTCCCGGGTTGATTCACGCGTGAGCGCCGGTACCCCGCTGACCTTGCCACCGGAACTGCGTGCGCGCCTGCGCCTGCTGCGGTTGCGGCCGCGCCTGGCCAGCGGCGCCAGTGGCATCGGCCAGCACGCCAGCCGCAGCCGCGGTGCCGGCCTCGAATTCGCCCAGTACCGTGCCTACGAGCCCGGGGACGAACTGCGCCAGATCGACTGGAAGCTGTACGCCCGCTCGGATCGCTTCTTCGTGCGCGAGTCCGAGCGCGAAAGCCCGATCACGGTCTGGCTGCTGCTGGACGCCACCGCTTCGGCCAATCAGGCAGATCGCGCGGCACCACAGCACACGCGCCTGGACCATATGCGCGGCGTGGCCGCCTGCGTGGTTGAGCTGGCCCTGCAGCAAGGTGACCGTTTCGGCCTGCTGGCAATCAACGGCGATGGCCTGCAGCTGGTCCCCGCGGCGAACGGTGCGCGCCAGCGTGATCGCGTGCATCTGCAACTGCATGCCCTGCAGGCGCGCGGCGCCTGGCCTGCGGCCGATCGCCTTCGGCCGCTGTGGGAACGCGTGCGCCCGGGCGACCTGCTGCTGGCGATCGGCGACGGCTTCGACGACGCCGGCATCGTGCTGCTGGAACAGCTGGCCAGCACGCGCCGCGAAGTGGCACTGCTGCAGATCCTCACCGCCGACGAGCGCGACTTCCCGTTCGACGCCGGCCACCGCTTCCGCGATCCGGAGACCGGCGAGGAACTGTTGGGCGACGGCGCGGCGATCCGCGCCGACTACCTGCAGCGCTTCGCTCACGCACGCAGCGCGTTGCATGCGCGCCTGCGGTCCAGTGGCATCGCCAGTGCCACCGGCTGGCTCGACCGACCGTTGGACCAGGCACTGCAGGCGCTGTTCGGCCGGGGGGGCGGTGCATGACCCTGCTGTTCCCGCTCGCCCTCGCCGCGCTTGCCGCATGGCTGCTGCCGCTGCTGATCCATCTGGCCCGGCGCCATCCGTACACGCCGCTGGATTTCGCCGCGCTGCGCTGGCTGCGCGCACAGATCCGGCCGCGCCAGCGCATCCGCTTCGATGACTGGCCGTTGCTGCTGGTGCGTCTGCTGTTGCTGGCCGCACTGGCCCTGCTGCTGGCACGACCTGCGTTGACCGGCCCCTCTCCCGCCTCCGATGCGTGGACGGTGGTGGCCCCTGGCCTGGACGCTGCTGCACTGCGTGGTACCGCTGCGGACCGCAACTGGCACTGGCTGGCACCTGGCTTCCCCGCCATCGAACAGGCGCCACCTGCAGCCAGCGCCTCCCTGCCCAGCCTGTTGCGCGAACTGGACGCACAGCTGCCCGCGGGCACCGCGTTGGTCGTGCACGTTCCCGACCCCCTGCCCGGCCTGGATGGTGCCCGCCTGCAGCTTTCGCGCGACGTGCAGTGGCACACGCAGCCGATACCGGTCACCCCGCCGCAGACTGCAGCAACTCCGCCCCGGTTACGCGTGCACGGCGAAGCATCCGCGACTGCCCAGCGCTGGTTGAACGCGCTGCAGCGCGCGTGGGGCGTGCAGGCACCGCTCGCTCCGCTGCCGGCAGATGCCCTGCCCGAACGCGGCGAGATCGGCGTGTGGAACCGCAGCGATGCACTGCCGGCGACCTGGCAGGCGTGGCTGCGTGACGGCGGTCGTGTCATGACTGCCGGCAAGCCTGCTGCCAGTGCCAGCATCCTGCTGCGCGATGCCGAGGGCACACCGCTGCTGTGGCAGCAACGCATCGGCCACGGCTATCTGCTGTCGCTGCCGGGCGACTGGAATGCCGCCAGCAACCCCGCGCTGCGCGATCCGCGACTGCCGCGTGCCCTGCTGCTGGCGCTGCAGCCGCCCACGGCCCCGCGCCTGGGCGATGCACGTGACCAGGCACCGCAGCGGGCCACATTGCCTGCTGCAACACCACCGCTGCGTGAGCCGACGCCTTGGCTGTTGCTGGCCATCGTGCTGCTGTTCGCGCTGGAACGCTGGATGGCCAGCAGCGCCCGCCGCAGGGTGGGCGCATGAATACCTTGCAGCACGCCTGGCAACGTGCGCGCCGCCGCCGTGCGCTCATCACCCTGCTGCTGGGCCTGCCATGGGCGCTGGCTGCGGCGGTGCTGGCCCTGCGTCTGGCAGGTTTCGATATCGCCTGCGTCGTCGGTACGATCAGCCTGCTCGCGTGTGCGGGCTTCGCCACTGCGCGTGCCCGCCAACTGGACCGGCAGTGGCTGCAACGCCACCTTGATGGCAGCGGTGCCAGCGAGGACAGCGCCGATCTGCTGTTCGCCGATGCCGCCACGCTCAATCCGCTGCAGCAGCGCCAGCGTGCGCATGTGCTGGCCACGCTGGAACGCGCGATGCCGGAGCTGCGTCCGCGCTGGCCACATGGTGCATTGGCGCTGTGTTGGATCGCGGGGCTGGCCATTGTTGTGCTGGCACTGGGCTGGCCACGTTCGAACCCCGGTTCCGCGCCTACCCGCACGTCGGCGCCCGGCAGCACTGCTGCCGCAGGCCCGCTGCGCCTGCAGTCCACCCGCCTGCGCATCGACGCGCCGGCCTATACCGGCCAGGCCACGCTTACCCAGAATGCGCTGGACGCCAAGGTCGCCGCCGACAGCCGGCTGTCCTGGTCGCTGCGCTTCGACCGCGCACCGGACAAGGCATGGCTGCAGTTCCACGACGGTCGTCGGTTGCCACTGAGCGAGCACGAAGGACAGTGGCAGGCACAGGACATTGCACGCACGCCGGTGCTGTACCGCGTGGTGAGCGAACCGGCACTGGCAGAGACCCGCCTGCATCGGCTGGATGTGGTGGCCGACCGTGCACCCAGCGTGCGCGTACTGGAGCCCACGGCCAGCCTGGTGCTGGGCACGCCGGGGCAACGACAGTGGGCACTGCGCTTCGAGGCCAGCGACGATTACGGTGTCGCGGCGCAGGCAACGCTGTCGATCACCACCACCCAGGGCAGCGGCGAGAACATCACCTTCGTGAAGCGCAGCGTCATGCTTGCCGGCAGCGGCGAAGCCACCGCGCGGCGTTTCGCCCACACCCTTGATCTGGCTGCGCTGGGCGCGCAGCCCGGCAACGATGTGATCGCCCAGCTGGAGGTGCGCGACAATCATGCACCCACGCCGCAGACCGGGCGCAGCAGCAGCGTGATCCTGCGCCTGCCCAGCGCCGAAGTCGCGCTCGGTGCAGAGCTCGAGGGCCGCATCAAGAAGACCCTGCCTGCGTACTTCCGCAGCCAGCGGCAGATCATCATCGATGCCGAAGCGTTGATCCGGCAGCGACGCAGCCTGGCCGCCGAGGACTTCGTGAAGCGCAGCGATGCGATCGGTGTCGACCAGCGCATCCTGCGCCTGCGCTACGGCCAGTTCCTGGGCGAGGAAAGCGAAGGTGCGCCGAAGCCACCGCCGACCAGTGACCTGCCCACCAGCGATACGCCGGCCGCAGACGACCACGACCATGACGACGAGCACGATCACGACCATGGCGCCGATGCAGGCGCGCACGACGCGCATGGCCACGACCACGGCGGAAAGCCGGCCAATGCCGATACGCCACCGGTGTTCGGCAGCGCCACCGATGTGCTGTCGGAGTACGGCCACACCCATGACCACGCCGAGGCGGCCACCCTGCTCGATCCGCAGACCCGTGCCACGCTGAAGGCCGCGCTGGACCAGATGTGGTCGGCCGAAGGCGAGCTGCGCCAGGGCCGTCCGGAGCAGGCATTGCCTTTTGCCTACAAGGCGCTGGGCTTGATCAAGCAGGTGCAGCAGGCCGAGCGCATCTACCTGGCCCGGGTCGGGCCGGAGCTGCCACCGATCGATGAAGGCCGTCGCCTCGGCGGTGATCGCGCTGGACTGGCCAGTCGCGAACTGCCGCTGGCGGCGCGCACCCCGCCCGATCCGGCCATCGTTGAATCCTGGCAGCGCCTGAGTGATGACAACGGCGCACCGGATCTCAATGCGCTTGCGGCCTGGCAGCAACGCAATGCGGCCTACCTGCCCGATGCATTGGATCTGGCTGCGGCCATCGAGCAGCTGCGCATCGAGCCCGACTGCAGCGACTGTCGCCAGCGCCTGCGTGCGCAGCTGTGGCGGGCGCTGCAGCGTCCACTGCCACAGGCGATGCGCCGCAGTGCGGCCGATGCGATGGGCCAGCGCTACCTCGATGCGCTGGAGGGGCAGCCATGAACGCCTCCAGCCTGAACCTGTGGATTGCGCTGGCACTCGCTCTGGCGGTGGTCATCGCCAGCGTGCGCCAGCTGCGTGGACGCACCGCGCACCCTGGCCGCCGGTGGAGCGTGATCGCACTGCAGATCATCGTCGCCACGCTGCTGTACTTCTGCCTGATTCCGCCCACCCGCCAGCAACCCGCAGGCGGGCTGGTCGTGCTTGGCGTCGATGCGGGCAAGACCGGCGCGCTCCCGGCCAGCGAAGGCCCGCTGTTGCTGTTGCCGGAAGCTGCCGATGTGTCCGGCGCACAGCGCGTTCCCGACCTGGCCACCGCGCTGCGCCAGCATCCGGCCGCCACGCTGACGCTGGTCGGTGCGGGCCTGGCCGCACGTGACCGCGACGCGGTGCTGCCGCCGGATGTACGTTGGCAGGCCGCACCGGAGCCGCGCGGCTGGATCGCGCTGCAACCACCGGCCGATGTCGCACCCGGTGCCCGCTTCGATGTGCAGGCTCAGGCGCGTGGCGCGGCCAAGGCGAAGGCCGAACTGCTCGACCCGGCCGACAGCGTAGTCGATCGCACGGACGTTGCCGACGACGGCCGCGTGCAGCTGAGTGGCATCGCCCGCGCCGAAGGCCGCAGCGTGTTCCAGCTGCGCCTGCTCGATACCGACGGCCATGTGGTGGACAGCGTACCGGTGCCGCAGCAGACCCTGCCGGCCGCACCGCTGCGCCTGCTGGTGCGCGCCAGCGCGCCGGGTCCAGAGCTGAAGTACCTGCGCCGCTGGGCAGCCGATGCCGGCATCCGCGTGCAGGTGCAGGCGGATACCGGGGCCGGACTCAGCATCGGCGATGGCGCGGTGTCGATTGATGCAGCATCGCTCACGCGCAGTGATCTGCTGCTGCTGGACGAGCGCAGCCTCGCGGCATTGAGTGCGGGCCAGCTGGCCACCGTGCGCCAGGCACTGCGCGATGGACTGGGCGTGCTGGTACGCAGTGCGGGCGCGCCTTCGGCCGGTGCGCGCCAGCGCCTCCGCGATCTGGGCCTGCCCGTGCAGGGCGATGGCAGCAGCCACACCCTTGAACTTCCCAGCGATGGCGAAAGCGCGATCCTCGCCGCACGACGTGGCCCGCTTGCCGCCGGCACGTTGCCGACCGGCTACGGCGAAGAGGCCGACCGCAGCTCGCACAGTGCCGCGCTGCCTTCGCTGGAAGCACTGGCGTTGCAGGCGCCGGGCAGCAACGCGCTGCTGCACGATCGGGGCGGCAAGGCCGTCGGCGGCTGGCGCGCGGTCGGCAACGGACGCATCGGGCTGCTGCCGCTGACCGACAGCTGGCGCTGGGTGCTGGCCGGCCGCGATGACCGCCACGGCGAACTGTGGAGCGACGTGGTTGCCACGCTGGCACGCGCGCAGGGCAGCGGTGATGCGCTGTGGTCACCACAAGTGATTGCCTGGGCCGGAGAACGGCAGTCGCTGTGCGGCGCGCAGGCGCCCCTGCAGGTCTTCAGCAAGCGTGGCGACGCTGTACCCCTGATTGTCGATGGAGCGACGTCGGCGCTGCGCTGCGCCGGCTGGTGGCCGCGTGAAGCGGGCTGGCAGCGCCTGCAGCATGGCGACAGCGTTGTCTGGCGCTATGTGTTCGACCCGAAGGACGCACCCGCACTGCATCGACAGGCGATGATCGATGCGACCACGCGGGCGTTGGCCTCCAGTACATCGGCGAATGCGTCGGTGATGCAACCCGTGGCAGGCTCACGCTGGCCGTGGTGGCTGGCGTTCGTGTTGTGCGCATCGCTGCTGTGGTGGCTGGAACGGCGGCGCTGACCGCATCGATTGGATCGCGGGCAGCATCCACGCATGGCGTGGATCTACTGCCCGGTTGCCCTGGTAGATGCCAACCTTGGTTGGCGCCTTTCCGCGGGGTCAGCGCTTGCCCGCGCGTCGGTACACGCCGTTGAAGCGCACGTTCATGCCACCGCATTCGCTGTTGTCGGCCACGATCAGCACCGCACCCAGCGAATGCACGCGGACCTTGCAGGTGTCCTCGACGAACTCGACGTCGGCGCCACGCGGCGCCGCGCGCGCTTCCACCTGGCCCATGTTGGGTCCATAGGGACGCTGCTCCGGCGTGGGGTTGGCGGAGGGCCAATAAGCGTCCCCCTCCACATGCAGTTGCCCGCCCTGCACGCGGATCTTCAGGCCGTTGTCGCCATCCTTCCACTCCCCCGCCCAGTCCTGCAGCGTTGGCACGGCCACCGGCAATGGCTGCAGCTTGCTGCGGTCGACCCAACCGGCACTGCCACCCACCTTGTTCGGGAAGAACGCGCAGCGGTAGCGGCCGAGATCACGCCCGGTCACCACGGTATCGCCGTTGACCACATAGCTGCGCTGTCGGCAGGCCGGTTCGCCCTTGGTCGGGCAGCCGTCCATGTCGCCAAGCAGGTACAGACGGGGTGCATCGACCACCCGCGCCAGTGCGAACTGGCTTTGTTCGGAGGGGAACGCACCGTTGCGGCAGGCACCACCGCCGGCGATGCCGTCCGCGAAGGCGGAGACCGGCAGCAATGTGGCCATCAGGCAGATCGAACGCAGGAACATGGCAGCACTATTGGTGGGGGAGCCGGCAGGATATACCGGGCTACTTCACCGGCGGTGCATCGCCGGCATCCTGCTCCTGGGAGAACCGCAGCGCGCGCTGCCGCTGTTCGGCACTGAGCTCCGGCGGCGGCCGCGCCACGGCGGCCTGGATCTGCGCCGGTCCGCCGGTGAGCTTGTTGACGCCCTTGGCGGCCGCCATGACCCCCTTGACCACGCCCATCATGATGTAGCCGCCGCCCATGCTGACCTGCTCCGGCGATGGCGGTTCGCTCCAGTCGCGGCTGAAGCGGTTGTCACCGAACTTCACCGGATTCTTGAAGCGGTACAGGTCGAGCGGCTCGTCGTCGGGCTTGAGCGCACGCACTTCGCCGAGGGTGGTGACATTGTCCTGCGGCAGGGCGGTGGAAATCGGCGCGGTGGTTGCCGCCGGGGCATCAGCAGGGGGAACGGGTGCAGGATCGGGCACTGCCACCGGCGCGGCCTGCTGCGCCTGCGCGATGCCGGCCAGCAGCATGCCGGCCAGGAGTGCTCCCTGCGTTCCACGTCGTACCACAGCCATCCGCCCTGTTGGTTGTGTCCAGCGCCCAAGGATACGGATGCCGGCTTCAGATTTCGTTGCTGCACCGGCAGCTGTTCAGCCAAGGGAGATGCGGCGACGCCACGGGACGCTAGCACTGAACGATTCACGCCCGCCGTGTACGGTGTCTCACATCCTGAGACGTGAGTGTGGTGCCATGTGACCCCTCGCAATCCGTCCCGGCTCCATCTTCCATGGCTTACGAACTCGCCAAGCGCACCGCCGATGCCGAGCAGAAGCTCGCCACCCGCGATGGCCTGCCCGCCCGCGACGGCGCCCTGCTCAGCGCGCGCCTGCAGCGCCGCTACCAGGACCGCATCACCGGCAGCTTTGCCATTCCCGGCCGCGAAGGCCGCTATGCGCCCATTCCCGATTCAGTTCCGCCTGCCCTGGCCGCCGCGCTGAAGGCGCGTGGCATCGAGCAGCTCTACAGCCACCAGGCCGAGGCCTGGGAGGCGAGCCAGCGCGGCGAGCACGTGGCCATCGTCACCCCCACCGCCAGCGGCAAGTCGCTGTGCTACACCCTGCCGGTGGTCAGCGCGGCGATGCAGGACAAGGCCAAGGCGCTGTACCTGTTCCCGACCAAGGCGCTGGCCCAGGACCAGGTGGCCGAGCTGCTGGAACTCAACCGTGCCGGTGACCTGGGCGTAAAGGCCTTCACCTTCGACGGCGACACCCCCGGCGATGCGCGCCAGGCGATTCGCCTGCACGGCGATATCGTGGTGTCCAACCCGGACATGCTGCACCAGGCGATCCTGCCGCATCACACCAAATGGGCGCAGTTCTTCGAGAACCTGCGCTACATCGTCATCGACGAAGTGCATACCTACCGCGGCGTGTTCGGCAGCCACGTCACCAACGTGCTGCGCCGGCTCAAGCGCATCTGCGCGTTCTACGGCGTGCAACCGCAGTTCATCCTGTGCTCGGCCACCATCGGCAACCCGCAGGCGCATGCCGAGGCGCTGATCGAGGCGCCGCTTACCGCCATCACCGAATCCGGTGCGCCCAGCGGGCCGAAGCAGGTGCTGCTGTGGAACCCTCCGGTGATCAATCCGGACCTGGGCCTGCGTGCCTCGGCACGCTCGCAGAGCAACCGCATCGCCCGCATCGCGATCAAATCGGGGCTGAAGACCCTGGTGTTCGCACAAACGCGGTTGATGGTTGAAGTGCTGACCAAGTACCTGAAGGACATCTTCGACCACGACCCGCGCAAGCCGCCGCGCATCCGCGCCTACCGCGGCGGCTACCTGCCCACCGAACGCCGCGAGACCGAGCGTGCGATGCGCGCGGGCAACATCGATGGCATCGTCAGCACCTCGGCGCTGGAACTGGGCGTGGATATCGGCAGCCTGGACGTGGTGATCCTCAATGGCTACCCGGGCAGCGTGGCCGCCACCTGGCAGCGCTTCGGCCGCGCCGGCCGCCGCCAGCAGCCCGCACTCGGGGTGATGGTGGCCAGCTCGCAACCGCTGGACCAGTACGTGGTGCGCCATCCGGACTTCTTCGCCGAGGCGTCGCCGGAACACGCACGCATCGCGCCCGACCAACCGCTGATCCTGTTCGACCACATCCGTTGCGCGGCCTTCGAGCTGCCGTTCCGGGTCGGCGATGGCTTCGGCCCGATCGATCCGGAAGTGTTCCTGGAAGCGCTGGCCGAAACCGAAGTGATCCACCGCGAAGGCGAACGCTGGGAATGGATCGCCGACAGCTATCCGGCCAATGCGGTCAGCCTGCGTGCGGTGGCCGACGGCAACTTCGTGGTGGTCGACCGCAGCGATGGCCGCCAGCAGATCATCGCCGAGGTCGATTATTCGGCCGCCGCGCTCACCCTGTACGAAGGCGCCATCCACATGGTGCAGTCCACGCCGTACCAGGTGGAGACGCTGGACTGGGACGGCCGCAAGGCCTACGTCACCCGCACCCATGTGGATTACTACACCGACAGCATCGACTTCACCAAGCTCAAGGTGCTGGACCGTTTCGATGGCGGCGTGGCCGGCCGGGGTGATTCACACCATGGCGAAGTGCACGTGGTACGCCGCGTGGCCGGCTACAAGAAGATCCGCTACTACACCCACGAGAACATCGGCTACGGGCCGGTGAACCTGCCCGACCAGGAACTGCACACCACTGCGGTGTGGTGGCAGCTGCCGCAGGCGCTGCTGCTGCGCGCGTTCGCCAGCAAGCAGGATGCGCTGGACGGCTTCCTCGGTGCGGCGTATGCGCTGCACATCGTCGCCACCGTGGCGGTGATGGCCGATGCGCGCGACCTGCAGAAGTCGGTGGGTAACGGCGATGGTTCCTGGTTCGCGATCGCCGACCAGAGCGGCCGTGGCCAGCTGCGTGGCAGCGAGGGAGATCCCGGTGTGGTGGAGCTGCTGCAGGAATTCGTGCCCACCGTGTACCTGTACGACAACTTCCCCGGTGGCGTCGGCCTCAGCGAGCCGTTGTGGCAGCGCCAGGCCGAACTGGTGCAGCGCGCGCGCGAACTGGTGCAGCGCTGCGACTGCAAGGCCGGCTGCCCGGCCTGCGTGGGCCCGGTGCTGGCCGCACAGGAGGAAGATGAGACCTCGCCGCGCGCGCTGGCGCTGCGCGTGCTGGACCTGTTCGATGCAGAGGCCTGCCATCACGTGCGCGACGTGGTGGTGACCACGCGCGAGCCGATGGAGCTGATGGCACCGTGAGCCTGAGCCTGGACAAGCTGCGCCTGCTGCGCAGGCAGGCCGGCGACCCGAAGGCGAGCACACCGGCCGCGCCGGACGTGCCCCCTGCGCCACTGCCACCCGTGGCCGCCAACGATGCGCGGCAACCACCGGCCGAGCGTTCGGTGTTCGCCTGGGTCGAACAGGAAATCCGCCACAAGCCGACCGGCGCTGCAGCCCCCACACCGGCATCCGCACCGCTGCGGCGGCCGGAAGTGGGCAGCCTGCATCGCCTGCTCGGCCTGCGTTCGCGCGGTGGAGCCGCGCCGGCACGCGCCAGTGCACAGGATCGCCAGCTGCCCGGCGAGGAGATCGCGCCAGGCCTGTTCCTGATCGAGTCGCTGCAGCCGCAACCGATCCCGACCGCCCCGCTGTCATTGGCCTTCGCCAAGCGCGAAGGCCAGCACGTGGCCGCGCGCGACCTGCTGTTCTTCGATACCGAAACCACCGGCCTGGCCGGCGGTACCGGCACCCGCGCCTTCATGATCGGTGCCGCCGACTGGCACGCCTGCCCGCAGCGCGGCGAAGGCCTGCGCATCCGCCAACTGCTGATGTCGACGATGGCCGCCGAGGACGCGATGCTGGCCACCTTCGCCAGCTGGCTGCAGCCCTCCACCGTGTTCTGCAGCTACAACGGCCGCAGCTACGATGCGCCCCTGCTGAAGGCGCGCTATCGGCTGGCCCGCCAGCGTTGCCCGATCACCGCACTGGATCACGTCGACCTGCTCTATCCGACCCGCCGCCGCTATCGCGGCACGTGGGAGAACTGCAAGCTGTCCACCATCGAACGCCAGCTGCTGCGCGTGGTGCGCGAGGACGACCTGCCGGGCTCGGAGGCGCCGGGCGCATGGCTGCGCTTCCTGCGCGGCGGCGACGCCGTGAACCTGCGCCGGGTGGCCGACCACAACCACCAGGACGTAGTGACCCTGGCCCTGCTGCTGCAACGGCTGGTACGCGAGGAGCAACGCGAGCGCGAGACGCTGGCGCTGGTCGGGCAATAGGCGTTGACGCGGCCTGACGGTGGCATCGGTGACACTGCCGCCACCATCCATGCCTGGAGCCCGACGATGCGCCCCAATCCCCTGGCCCTGCTCGCCATCCTGCCCTTGGCCGCCTGCAGTCATGCCGGCAGCAGCACCGCCCACAATCCCGCTCCGGCGCCCGTGGCCGAGACCGCGCACGAATGCAGGCCGGAAGCGCTGGACGCCTTCACCGGCAAGACTGCCGACGAAGCCACGATCAAGAAGCTGGTGGCTGACAGCGGCGCGCGCGGCGCACGGGTGGTCAAGCCGGGCATGGCGGTGACCATGGACTTCCGCCAGGACCGCGTCACCGTGCAGGTGGACGCGCAGAACCGCATCGAGCGCGCCAGCTGCGGTTGATCGACCCAAGGTAGTGGCGGCTACTGGCCGGCACCCCACATCGCCGGCCAGTAGCCGGCACTACCGATCAGAGTTGCTCGGCCTTGCCGCTGGCCAGTGCGCGCGCGATCACCTGCTGTGCCTGCTGCGATGCCTGCGCATGCACGCGTGCCTGGCGCTCGCCCAGCGCGGCCTGCTTGCTGCCCAGTGCCGCTTGGCGGCTGGCCAGTTCAGACTGCTGGCTGGCCAGACGCTGCATGTCACGGGTGCGGCCGGACTGCGCGGCCTCGCTGCGGGCTTCCTGCATCGCACGACGTGCCTCGGCGGCGGCCTCGCGGGCGGCCTCACGCGCAACGGCCACGTCGCTGGTTGCACCGCGCGCAGCCTTCGCCGCTTCCGCAGCCGCCTCACGGTTGATGTCGTGGGCGGCCATCGCGCTGCGCGCTGCCTCGGCGGCGGCCAGTGCGATGCGGCGTGACTCCTCGCCCTGCAGACGCCCCATCTCACCCATCTGCTTGCCGAGTTCGCCCTGCTGGCGACCCAACGCGCTCTGCTGGCGGCCCAGTTCGCTCTGCTGGCGCCCCAGGTCTGCGGCGCCGCTGTAGGCACGCTGCAGGGATTGGATCAGCATCGGGTCGCGCACCACATAGCGCTTGTCGCCCTGGCGGAACCACAGCGCCGGGCCCTTGCCGAGCTGCCTGCGGGCCAGCGTAACGTCGTCGATGCCACCGTTGGCGAAGGTCGAATCACCATCGACCAGCACGTAGGCCTCCCGGGGCGACTTGCCCAGATCGAGGCGACCGTAGGTGGTGATGGACGTGGTGGTGGATGTCGTGCCGTCATGGTCCTCATCCCTGCCAGTGGCATCGTCGACGTAGGCCACGTCGGCATCGTCAGGACCGGACGGTTCTTCCACATCGGCCGGTTCGGCGGGCGGCGCCGGCGCCACCGGCACGGCCGGCACACGCGCGGACGACGGGGGGGCAGGCGGAGCCTTCGGCGGCGCGGGCACCACGGCGGTCGGTGCCGCAGGAGGCGCGGGCGGCGCCGGCGGCACTGGCGCTGCGACCAGCCGCATCGGTGCCACGCCCACCACCACCACGATGGCCGTCAGGGCCACCGCCAACAGGCGCGGGCAGGACCGGCGCGACTGCAGCGAGAGCAGGCGACGCTTGAGGCTGGTGGTGCTCGGTGCGGCACTGGCCACACCCAGGTGCGGCTGCGGGGCCACGCCCAGCTGCAGCAGCAGGCGGCCATAGGCCTGGCGGCTCGCGCCATGCTGGCCGACCACCGCCGCATCCACCGCTTCCTCCCGGGCCTGGGCGTATTCGCGCACCGACAGGCGCAGCAGCGGATGGAAGAAGAACAGGTGCTGCGCCAGTGCGGGCAGCAGGCCCCACTGCAGGTCGCGACGCTGCAGATGCTGCAGTTCGTGGGTCAGTGCCAGGTCCAGCGCATCGCCCTGCAGGGCGTTGTCGCCGGCCGGCAGCAGCAGCACCGGGCGGAACGGCCCGACCAGCTGCGGCGAGTCCACCTGCGTGCTCATCCACAGCCGCGGTGCAGGGCGCACGCCATGTGCGTCGGAAGCCAGCTGCAGGGCCTGCACCAGCGCCTCGTCCTCGCAGGGATAGGCGGCGGCCAGCAGCGCCCGGCAGCGACGCCACTCACCGAAAGTGCGCAGGGCCATCAGCAGCACGCCCGATGCCCATAGCGCAGCCAACGCGACGGCCCACCACGCCACTGCCGGCACGTCCGGTGCAGTCATCGGCATTGTCGCCAGCAACTGCGCCGAGGCTTCCGGCGCCAGTGGGTAGACCAGATCAGCGGCAACGTCAGTGGCGGTCATCGCCACCGCCTGCGGTGCCGGCAGCCAGGCCAACTGCAACGGCTGGCTCCAGAACAGGCCGAGCACGGCCTGCAGCGAGACCAGCCACCACAGGCGGCAGCGGGTAGCCGCCGACAGTGTCGGCAGCGCGCGGCACAGCACGTAGACCAGCGCCACCAGCAGCACGGTCTGCAGGCTGGTCCAGCCCAGCCGTTCCAGCATCGGGATCAGCAACGTAGTGTCCATGGCTCAGCCCTCGTGGCGACGCGATTGGAGTTGGGCGACCAGCGCTTCCAGCTCGGCCAGCTCGTTGTCGCTGACCTGCTGGCGCTGCGACAGGTAGGCCACAAATGGCGACACCGAGCCCTGGAGGGTGTTGTCGATGAACTGGGCCACGGCCCCCTGCAGCACGCTTTCCGGGCCACGGGTGGCCTGGTAGCGGTAGACGCCGTCCTGCTGCTGGCGCTGAAGATACCCCTTGGCCCGCAGCCGCTCCATCATCGTCAGCACGGTGGAACGGGCCAGGCCACGGGCCTCGCCGTAGCCACTGGCGACCTCACCGACCGTGGCCGGCGCATGTTCATCGATGTACTGCAGCAGGGCCAGTTCCTGGTCCCCGATGGTCTTGCCACGCATGACACCACTCCCTTGACTACACGTGTCGTCACTGTCAGCTTGACGACAACTGTAGTCAACCCCCCGGAAGTCATGGGCCGACGAACGGTAGGGGCGCCGAGCGCTTAAACCTTTGGCGCGCCGGCTGCATCCGATCCGGACGCCCTGCAGGAATTCCGCATGTTCCGCCCAACGCTTCGAGTCGTACTCATGCTCATCAGTGCCCTGCCCTTCACCGCCATCTCTGCCAGCCAGGACCAGGCCAACGACCAGACCCGCCGCCTGATCCGCCAGATCATGCTGGAGCAGCGCATCCCCGGGCTGCAGGTCGCGGTGGTCAAGCAAGGGCAGATCGTGCTGTCCGAAGCCTATGGCCTGGCCAATGTCGAGAATGGTGTGCTTGCCTCGCGCGACACCCGCTTCCCGCTCAACTCGGCCACCAAGGCATTCACCGGCGTGGCCGCCGCGCAGCTGGCGCAGGAGGGGCGATTGGATCTGGACGCGCCGGCCTCGCGCTACCTGGATGATCTTCCACCAGCGTGGAGAGACGTACGCGTACACCAGCTGCTGGCACATACCTCCGGCCTTCCGGACATCCTTGATGCGAACGGGCTGTTGGGCGCTGGCTCAGAAGCGCAGGCGTGGGCGGCCGTCACTGCGCAGCCGGTCGAAGCCGAACCCGGGCAGCGCTTCGCCTACAACCAGACCAACTACGTACTGCTGGCACGAATCATCGCGAAGCAATCCGGCATGCCCTACGAACGTTTCCTCGCCACCGGCCAGTTCAGCAGCGCGCGCATGGCCCGCACCACCTTCGGCGACAGCTACGACCTGATTCCGGATGCGGCGACGATGTACAGCCTGGCCCCACGTGCCACCGACGCTGCGGATGCGCCGCCGCGCCTGTCGCACTGGTTCTACGACATACCACCTTCGCTGTGGGCAGGTGGCGGCATCCTCACCACCGCCGACGACACCGCGCGCTGGCTGATCGCGCTGACCGAAGGCCGCCTGCTACCGGAGACGGCCCTGCGGCGGATGTGGAGCGCGGAGCGTCTGGTCGATGGCCGTGCCGGCCCATGGGCGGGTGGCTGGCCGGTGCTGCGCGCATCGCCCGACCTTCAGGTGGCCGGTATCGGCGGTGCGCGCTCGGCCTTCGTGGTCTATCCCGAGCGCGGCGTGGCGGTGGTGGTGCTGACCAATCTTGTCGGTGCCAATCCGCAGCAGTTCATTCCGCGCATTGCCGATCTCTATGCGCCTGCGGTGACCGTGCCCTGAGGCTGCCGGCCAGCGGCCGGCACTACCGTCGGCTCAGCCCCGCGGCCCACCCATCACCGGCAGGATCACCCCGCTGATGTAACTGGCACACGCCGGCGAGGCCAGGAATACATAGGCGGGCGAGAGCTCTTCCGGCTGCGCGGGCCGGCCCATGTCACTGTCCTTGCCGAACTCAGCGACGTCCTCCGCCTTCTTGTCGGCCGGGTTCAGCGGCGTCCACACCGGTCCCGGCGCCACGCAGTTGACCCGGATGCCACGTGGCAGCAGCTGGCTGGCGAGCGACTTGGTGAACGCATGGATTGCGCCCTTGGTGGCCGAGTAGTCGATCAGCGCCTTGCTGCCGAAGATTCCCGTTTCCGAACCGGTGTTTATGATGCTGGCGCCCTCGCCCAGATGCGGCAGCACCGCGCGCGCCATCTGGATGTAACCGCCGATGTTGGTCTGAAGGGTCTCCTGAAGGTGCGCGTCCTCCAGGTCCTCCAGGCGCTCGCAATGCAGCTGGAACGCGGCGTTGTTGACCAGGATGTCGATGCCGCCGAACGCCTTGGCCACTTGCTTCACCGCCCTGTTGCAGAAGCGCGGATCGCGCACGTCACCGGCGATCACCACGCAGCGACCGCCTTCGCGCTCCACGTGCTGGCGGGTGATATCGGCATCCTCGGCTTCGTCCAGGTGGAGTACCGCCACATCGGCGCCTTCGCGCGCGAACAGCACCGCTACCGCGCGACCGATGCCGGAATCACCACCGGTGACGATCGCGCGCATGCCCTGCAGCTTGCCGCTGCCGACGTAGTCCGGTGCCAGGAAGCGCGGTGCCAGTTCCAGTGCGTGCTCATGGCCCGGCTTGGCCAGCTGCTGCGCCGGCATCGCCTCCGGCTGTCGGCGCGTGCCGGCCTGGGTTGCGGTTTTCTTCGTTGTCTTCGTTGCTTTTTTTGCCGCGCGCACGTCCTTGGCCTTCTCCTGGTCCTGCAGGCGCCGCTGCCGCGCTGCCACACGGGCCGCGCGCGGATCGGAAGCGGCAGCCTTGCGGGTGGCGGTCTTCACCACGCGCGGGCGCTGGGATGCGGTGGTCTCGGTGGCGGCTGGCGCGGCCTGGGTGCCTTTGCGCACCTTCGGCGATGCCTTGCGGCGGGTGGGGGTCTTCTTGGTGGTGGCCATGCAGGTCTCCTCGGGAGGGTTGGGGTTGCCGGCAAGCGGCCGGCACTACCGGGGGCGGCATCCGCCGCACCTGCAGTCTCTCCGCCCGGGCTGTCGGGGACAGTGAGCACTCCGTGCCCACCGCGTGCACGGCATTCATTCCGCCACCACGTGCGCCGTCGCACCCTGCAGGCAACCACACGAGGAATGCCTCCATGAAACATGCGATCGCCGCCGCCGCTCTCAGCGTTGCCCTCGCCGCCTGCAGCAGCACGCCGGTGGCCCAGGTACAGCCGATCGACGGTGTGATTTCCGGCCAGTGCCACAGCGACATGGTGCGCGGCGCACTTGGCCTGGCCGCTTCGGATGCCACCGTCGCACGCGCCCGGGTGGACAGCGACAGCCTGCATGTAAGGGTGCTGCGCCATGACGGTCCGCGGGTGCCACCGGCCAGCGAAGGCGGTGACCGCCTGACCATCGAAAAGGGACGCACCAACAACATCACCGCGATCTACTGCGGATAACCGCCATCGAGCAAGCCCCACGCTGCAGGGTGCCGCCGGGCAGGGCAGGCGCGCCCGACGTCATCTCAGGCGCTGCGCTTGGCCAGCCGCCGCGCCCGGCGCAGTACCTTCAGCGTGGCCTGTTCCCACTGGCGCGGCCCACGCAGGCCGGCCAGTTTCGCCAGTTCGCCGCGCTCCCAGCCGGCGAACACGCAGGGGTCGATATAGGCCTTGCGGCATACCGCAGGCGTATTGCCCAACTGGGTCGCCACCTTGCACACCACCTCGCGCTGTACCTTGGCCATCGCGCGCTGGCTGGCCGGTTCGGGCAGCTCAGTGGCGGCGAACGCCTGCACTGCGGCCAGGGTGCCGCCCCAGGTGCGGAAATCCTTGGCAGTGAAATCCTCGCCCATCACCTCGCGCAGGTAATCGTTGACCGCACCGGAGTCGACCGGTTGGACGACACCGTCGTCGTCGCGGTACTGGAACAACGCCTGGCCCGGCAACTGCTGCACACCGCGCACCAGCGTGCCCAGCCGGCGGTCACCTACCGTCACTTCATGCAGCTGCCCGGATTTGCCGCGGAAGCGCATCCGTACGCGCCCGCCGCGCAGCAGATCCAGATGCCGGTTGCGCAGCGTGGTCAGGCCAAAGGATTTGTTTTCCTTGGCATAGGTTTCGTTGCCTACCCGCACCAGGGTGTCGGCCAGCAGCGCGACCACGACCGCCAGCACCTTCTCACGGGGGAAGCCACTGCGCTTGAGATCGCGGCTGAGCCGGCGCCGCAGCGCAGGCAGTGCTTCGCCAAAGGCGATCACCCGGTCGAACTTGCCGGCGTCGCGCACTGCGGCCCAGTCGGGGTGGTAGCGGTACTGCTTGCGCCCGCGTGCATCGCGGCCGGTGGCCTGCAAATGGCCGTTGGCGTGGGCGCAGATCCACACCGCGGTATACGCCGGCGGAATCGCCAGGGCGCGGATGCGCTGCAGCGTTGCCGCCTCGCGCACGGCATGCCCCTCGGCATCGCGGTAGGCAAACCCCTTGCCCGCGCGGCGGCGGCTGAAGCCGGGTTGGGTGTCATCGACATAGCGCAGGCCGGCGGCGCGCGCGGCCTGTTGTTCCGGGGTGGAGGGCGTTGGCATGCGCTGAGTGTCGCGGGTGCGGCGCGGTGATCCTGTCGATAACGCAAGACAAACACGTGAGGGCCGGTTCGCCGCTATGCTCGGGTCTTCACAACCCCTTCCGGAGTCATGATGTCGTTCCCGATTCGCGCCCGTTCGCTCTCCGCCCTGTTGCTGCCGGCCGTGCTGGCCCTGACCGCCTGCCAGGCACCGGCGCTGGATGAACAGGATTCGGCCACCGCCCACGCCCAGCAGGCCGCCGAAGCAGCCAAGGCGCCGGCCGACGACGCCGGCAAGGCCATCGAGGCACCGCCGGTCGGCACCTGCGACGCCAGCCAGGTGCAGAGCCTGGTCGGCCAGGCCTACACCGACGCCCTGGGCAAGCAGGCGCAGGAAGATGCCGGCGCCAGCCAGCTGCGCGTGCTCAAGCCCAACGACGTGGCCACGATGGAGTTCCTCGGCGACCGCCTGAACATCGAAGTGGACGACAAGGGCGCCGTCAGCGGCGTGCGCTGCGGCTGAGTCCCGCCCCGCGCCGGCACTGGGTTGCCGGCGCGTTCCGTTGCACCTGCAACCGTGTATTGCGGCGTTGCAGCAACCTGTGATCTAGTCGAGGCATCCGGTGGCCTCACGATGCGCTCCAGGGAATGAGCGGGGACGAGTGTCGCCGCCAACCCTATACGCATCGAGGTAGAGATGGCCCCCCGCAACCGCCAAGGGCTTTACGACCCGCGCTCCGAGCGCGATGCCTGTGGATTTGGCATGGTCGCCCAGCTCGACGATCAACCATCGCGCCTGTTGGTTGATACCGCCATCGCCGCGCTTTCGCGCATGACCCACCGTGGCGGTGTCGCCGCCGATGGCCTGACCGGCGATGGCTGCGGCCTGCTGCTGCGCCGCCCCGATGCGTTCCTGAAACTGCTGGCGAATGAGGCCGGCATCGCCGTCGCCGCACGCTTCGCCGCCGGCCTGGTGTTCCTGCCGCACGACGCCGACGCGTCGCAGGCCTGCCGCGCCCAGCTGCAGGCGCAGGTGGAAGCGGTGGGCTGCAAGGTTGCCGGCTGGCGCGAGGTACCGACCGACGACAGCGTTTGCGGCCAACTGGCGCGCGACACGCTGCCGCGCATCGAACAGGTGTTCGTCGATGCCGGCGTTGGCCAGGATGATGCCGGCTTCGCGCTGGCGTTGTTCCTGGCACGCCGCCGCAGCGAGCAGGAGCTGCGCGATCACGCCGACTTCTACGTCACCACGCTCACCCCGGATGCGATCAGCTACAAGGGCATGGTGCTGCCGGACAAGCTCAGCCGCTTCTTCCCCGACCTGCAGCGCCGCGAACTGGCCTCCAGCGCCATCGTGTTCCACCAGCGCTTCTCGACCAACACGCTGCCGCGCTGGCCGCTGGCCCACCCGTTCCGCATGCTCGCCCACAACGGCGAGATCAACACCATCGAAGGCAACCGGCGCTGGGCGCAGGCACGCAGCAAGGTGTGGAAGACGCCGCGCTTTGATATCGGCGAGTTTGACCCGGTTATTTCCATGCACGGTTCGGATTCGCAGAGCCTGGACAACATGCTGGAGCTGATGGTCGCCGGTGGCATGGAGCTGATCCAGGCGCTGCGCATCCTGGTGCCGCCGGCTACCCAGTCGCTGGAGTTCAAGGATCCGGACCTGGCCGCGTTCTACGAGTTCCACGGCCTGAACAGCGAGCCGTGGGACGGCCCGGCCGGCATCGTTGCCTGCGACAGCCGCTACGCCGTCTGCACCCTCGACCGCAACGGCCTGCGCCCGGCGCGCTGGATGCTGACCGCCGACCGTCATTTCCTGGTCGCCTCCGAAGCGGGCGTGTGGGAAGTGCCGACCGAGCGCGTGGTGCGCAAGGGCAAGCTCGGCCCCGGCGAGATGATCGCCATCGACCTCAAGCGCGGCGACCTGCTCGACTCCGAAGCCATCGACCGCATCAACCGTGGTCGCGCGCCGTACAAGCAGTGGCTGCAGCAGGGCGTGACCTACCTGCAGACCGAACTGATCGACCCGTCGCTGGTGGAAGAACCCTTTGACGAAGGCACCCTGCGCAGCTACCACAAGCTCTACCAGCTCAGCAGCGAGGAAGTGGAGCAGGTGCTGCGGCCGCTGGCCGAGACCGAGCAGGAAGCCACCGGCTCGATGGGCGATGACACGCCGATGGCGGTGCTGAGCCAGCGCAGCCGCCCGCTGTACGACTATTTCCGCCAGGCCTTCGCGCAGGTCACCAACCCGCCGATCGACCCGCTGCGCGAAGACTGCGCGATGTCGCTGTCCACCCAGCTTGGCAAGGAGACCAACATCTTCCATGCCGGCCCGGAGACGGTGAACCACGTCATCCTCAATTCGCCGGTACTGAGCCAGCGCAAGCTGCGCCAGCTGCTGAAGATGGACCAGTACGTGCAGGCCAACCGCCTGCTCGACCTGTCCTACAGCGAAGACGAGGGCCTGCGCGCCGGCATCGAACGCATCTGCAGCGAAGCCGAACAGGCCGCGCGCGACGGCATGGTGATGCTGCTGCTGTCCGACCGCTACCCGGTGGCCGGGCGGCCGATGGTGCATGCGCTGCTGGCCACCAGCGCCATCCACCATCACCTCTCGCGGCTGGGCCTGCGCTGCGACGTGAATCTCATCGTCGAGACCGGCACCGCGCGCGATCCGCATCACATGGCCTGCCTGCTCGGCTTCGGCGCCACGGCGGTGTATCCGTACCTGGCCTACCAGACCCTGTTCGACCTGGGCCGCCGCGGCATCCTCAAGCTCAGCAAGGGCGGTGAGCAGTCGCAGATCGGCCGCCGCTACCGCAAGGGCGTCTACAAGGGCCTGTCGAAGATCATTTCGAAGATGGGCATCTGTACCGTGGCCAGCTACCGCGGCGCGCAGCTGTTCGAGATCATCGGCCTGGAACCGGAGGTCGTGGATCTGTGCTTCCCGGATACCGCCTCGCGCATCGGTGGTGCCGGTTTCGCGCGCCTGGATGCCGACGCACGCGAGCTGTGCGCGCAGGCCTGGGATGCGCAGCAGGACGTGGATGTCGGCGGCCTGCTGAAGTACGTGCACGGCGGCGAGTACCACATGTACAACCCGGATGTGGTCACCACCCTGCAGCGCGCGGCGCGCAGCGGCGATCCGCGTGCCTGGCAGCAGTACTGCGATGCGGTGCATGCACGGCCGCCGTCGGCGCTGCGCGACCTGCTGGAACTGGTGCCGGCGGCCACCCCGGTACCGCTGGACGAGGTGGCTCCAGCCAGTACCCTGTTCCCGCGCTTCGATACTGCGGCGATCAGCCTGGGCGCACTGTCGCCGGAAGCACATGAAGCATTGGCCATTGCCATGAACCGCCTCGGCGGCCGCAGCAATTCCGGCGAAGGCGGTGAGGATCCGGCACGCTACGGCACCCCAAAGCGCAGCAAGATCAAGCAGGTCGCCTCGGGCCGCTTCGGCGTCACCGCCGAATACCTGGTCAATGCCGAGGTGCTGCAGATCAAGGTCGCGCAGGGCGCCAAGCCCGGCGAGGGCGGCCAGCTGCCGGGCCACAAGGTGAACGAACTGATCGCGCGCCTGCGCTATGCCCGCCCCGGGATCGGCCTGATCTCGCCGCCGCCGCACCACGACATCTATTCGATCGAAGACCTGGCGCAGCTGATCTACGACCTCAAGCAGGTCAACCCGACCGCGCTGGTGTCGGTGAAGCTGGTCAGCCATGCCGGCGTCGGCACGATTGCCGCGGGCGTGGTCAAGGCCGGTGCGGACCTGATCACCATTTCCGGCCATGACGGCGGCACCGGCGCTTCGCCGGTCAGCTCCATCCGCTATGCCGGCGTGCCGTGGGAACTGGGCGTGGCCGAAGCGCACCAGGCGCTGCTGGCCAACGACCTGCGCGGGCGCACCCTGCTGCAGACC
Organism: Stenotrophomonas veracruzanensis; assembly: GCF_032911525.1. NCBI lineage: Bacteria > Pseudomonadati > Pseudomonadota > Gammaproteobacteria > Lysobacterales > Lysobacteraceae > Stenotrophomonas > Stenotrophomonas veracruzanensis. The sequence continues at coordinate 19,808 of NZ_JAWJTI010000031.1, read as the reverse complement.
GATGGTGGCCTGAAGACCGGCCTGGACGTGGTCAAGGCCGCGCTGCTGGGTGCGGACAGCTTCGGCTTCGGCACCGCGCCGATGATCGTGCTGGGCTGCAAGTACCTGCGCATCTGCCACCTCAACAACTGCGCCACTGGCGTGGCCACCCAGGACGAACGCCTGCGCGAGAACCACTTCACCGGCCAGCCGGAGCGCGTGGAGAACTTCTTCCACCTGCTGGCCGAGGAAGTGCGCGGCTGGCTGTCCTACCTGGGGGCGCGTTCGCTGGACGAGATCGTCGGCCGTACCGACCTGCTGCGGCAGGTCGAAACGGCGCCGCGCGAGGGCGTGCGCGTGGACCTGTCGCGCCTGCTGGCCGACAGCCGCTACGAAGGCAGCCACTGCGCCGCGCAGCGCCTGTACGAATCGCCGGACAGCCTGGCCACGCAGATGGACGGCCTGCTGTCCTCCGCCATCGAACACAAGCGCGGCGGCGAGCATCGCTTCCTGATCCACAACACCGACCGCAGCATCGGCACCCGCCTGGCCGGCGCGGTCGCCCGCGCGCACGGCAATCAGGGCATGGCCGAGGCACCGCTGGAACTGCGCTTCCGCGGCAGTGCCGGGCAGAGCTTCGGCGCATTCAACGTGGGTGGCCTGCACCTGGAAGTGGAGGGTGAAGCCAACGACTACGTCGGCAAGGGTATGGCCGGCGGCCGCCTGGTGGTGCGCCCCCCGCGTGGTGCGCGCTTCGAGGCACGCAGCACTGCGATCATCGGCAACACCTGCCTGTATGGCGCCACCGGCGGCGAACTGTTCGCTGCCGGTCGTGCCGGCGAGCGCTTCGCGGTACGCAACTCCGGCGCGCTGGCGGTGGTGGAAGGCGCCGGTGACCACTGCTGCGAGTACATGACCGACGGCGTGGTACTGGTGCTGGGCAAGGTCGGCCTGAACTTCGGCGCCGGCTTCACCGGCGGCCTGGCCTACGTGCTGGACGTGGACCGCGATTTCGTCGACCGCTACAACCACGAGTTGATCGACATCCATCGCGTGTCGGCCGAGGGCTTCGAGAACTATCGCCAGCACCTGCACCGCCTGATCGGCCGCCATCGCGAACTGACCGGCAGCATCTGGGCACAGCAGATCCTGGACGAGTTCCGCGATTACATCGGCAAGTTCTGGCTGGTCAAACCGAAGGCCGCCAGCATCGAGTCGCTGACCGAAACCCTCCGCCGCGCCGCGTAACGGTAGTGCCGGCCGCTGGCCGGCAACCCAGGATCACGTAGTGCCGGCCGCTGGCCGGCAACCGCAAAACACCACAGAGCCCGCCATGAGCCGCAAGCACGCCTTCCAGTTCCTCGACCTGCCCCGCACCATGCCGCAACGCATCCCGGTGGAACTGCGCACCTCCGGCGACTGGGGCGAGTTGTACGGCAAGTTCGGCAAGGAGGACGCCCAGTACCAGGCCGGGCGCTGCCTGGATTGCGGCAACCCGTACTGCAGCTGGAAGTGTCCGGTACACAACGCGATTCCGCAGTGGCTGCAGCTGGTGCAGGAGAACCGCATCCATGAAGCGGCCACGCTGTGCCACAGCACCAACCCGCTGCCGGAAGTGTGCGGCCGGGTCTGCCCGCAGGACCGCCTGTGCGAAGGCAGCTGCACGCTGGAGGAATTCGGCGCGGTCACCATCGGTGCGGTGGAGAAGTACATCGTCGATACCGCGCTGGCCAGCGGCTGGCGCCCGGATCTAGGTGCGGTGCAGCCGACCGGCCACAGCGTGGCGGTGATCGGTGCAGGCCCGGCCGGCCTGGCCTGCGCCGACCGCCTGGCCCGCGCCGGCATCACCGCCGTGGTCTACGACCGCTACGAGCAGATCGGCGGCCTGCTGCAGTTCGGTATTCCCAGCTTCAAGCTGGACAAGGACGTGATCCATCGCCGCCGCGAAGTGCTGGAAGGCATGGGCGTGCAGTTCCGCCTCGGCGTGGAGATCGGTCGCGACCTGAGCGTGCAGCAGCTGCTGGACTCCCACGACGCGGTGTTCGTTGGTACCGGCGCCTATCGCTACACCGACGGCGGCCTCGACGGCCAGGACCTGAAGGGCGTGCTGCCGGCGCTGCCGTTCCTGGTGCAGAACAGCCGCATCGTCGGCGGCGATGATCCGAAGGGCCGGCCGATCGCCGGCTGGGAGGACACCATCGCCCTGCCCGATCTCAACGGCAAGCGCGTGGTGGTGCTCGGTGGCGGCGATACCGGCATGGACTGCGTGCGCAGTGCCGTGCGGCTGGGCGCAGCCAAGGTCACCTGTGCCTATCGTCGCGACGAAGCCAACATGCCCGGCAGCGCGCGCGAAGTGGCCAATGCTCGCGAAGAAGGCGTGCGCTTCCTGTTCAACCGCCAGCCGCTGTCGATCGAAGCCGGCGCCGACGACGAAGTGATCGGCGTGACCGTGGTCGAGACCCGACTTGGCGAGCCCGATGCCAATGGCCGCCAGAATGCGGTGCCGATCGACGGCAGCGAATCGCTGCTGGAGGCGGACGTGGTGATCATCGCCTTCGGCTTCTCACCAACCGTGCCGGCGTGGCTCACCGAACACGGCGTGGAAGGCCAGTCCAACGGTCGCATCGTGGCCGGTGGCAAGGATCGCCTGCCATTCCAGACCGCACATCCGCGTCTGTTCGCCGGTGGCGATGCGGTGCGCGGCGCTGACCTCGTGGTAACCGCCGTGGCCGAGGGTCGCGATGCCGCCGCCAGCATCGTGCGGCTACTGACCCGCTGACAGCGGCGCCAGCAGCACGGCCAACAGCGCGTGCAGTTCGCGGGTTTCCACTGGCTTGGCTAGGAAGTGGTCGATGCCGGCCACGCGGCAGGCCTCGCGGGTGCGATCCAGCACGCTGGCGGTCAGCGCGATGATCGGCACCTGCGCACGCGCCGGGCAAGGGTCGGCACGGATCGCCCGCGCCAGCGCGAAGCCGTCCATGTGCGGCATGTGGCAGTCGGTGATGACCAGGTCGAAGGGTTTCGTCTGCCAGGCCTCGAAGGCCTGCCGGCCGTCCCCGCAGGCGTGCACCTGCAGTCCCAGCTCGCACAGGCGCTGCTCCAGCAGAAGCAGGTTGGTGGGATGATCATCGGCTGCCAGCACCCGGGCCGGCGACAGTGGCCGCATTGCCGACAACGGCAGAGGTCGCGGCTCTGCGGGCAACGCACAGCCAGCCAGCTCAAGCTCCATCCTTACCGTGGTGCCCTCGCCTGGCGCGCTGCGCAGCTGCAGCTGCGCGCCCATCGACTCGGCCAGCTCGCGGCAGATCGCCAGGCCCAGGCCGCTGCCACCGAAGCGGCGTGTTGTGGATGCTTCGGCCTGGGTGTAAGCGGCAAACACCGCCTGTTGCCGCTCCGGACTGATGCCTACGCCGCTGTCGCTCACCTGCAGGCGCAGGCGCTGGCCACCATCGAATTGCTGCAGCACCTGCACTCGCAGTTCCACGCCCCCTTGCTCGGTGAACTTGAGCGCGTTGCCGGCAAGGTTGAACAGGATCTGGCGCACGCGCAGACCGTCGGCGAGCGATCCAGCCTGCAGTGCCGGATCCAGCTCGGCGCGCAGGTACAGGCCGCGGCTGGCTGCGACCGGCATCAGCAGCTGCTGCACCGCGCGTACCAGAGCGCCCAGATCCGTGGGCCGCAGCTGCAGCGGCGCAGCCTGGAATCGCTGGCTGTGCAGCACATCGTCGAGGATCTGCCGCAGCATCCGCGCGGCATCACCGACTGTCGCCAGCACCTGCTGCTGGCCCGGATCCAAGTCGCTGCCAGCCAGTCGTTCGAGCATGCCCAGCAGGGTGCTCATCGGCGTGCGGATCTCGTGGCTCATCGTTGCCAGGAAGTGGGTCTTGTCCTGCGCCACCTGCTCGGCCTCCCGGCGCGCTTCGGCCAGCGCCCGGGTGCGCGACTGCGCCTCGCTGACATCGATCCAGTAGCCACTCCACTCGACATCGCCGTCATCGCAGGACAGCGGTCGACCATGAGAGCGTACCCAACGCCAGCCCTGTGGCGATCGCGTGCGGAAGGTGACGTCGATCGGGCCACGCGCCAGCGCAGCGGCATCGACAGCGTCCATCAGCCGATTGCGATCCTCAGGGTGGACCGCTGCGAGCAGGCGCTGCTGGTCGATCAGCGCGGTTTCCACGCTGATCCCGAACAACGTCTGCACGTCACCTGCAATCTGAGGAAAACTGTAATAGCCCGCGGCGGAGCGTCGTGCCTGATAGACCACAGCCGGCAGATTCGAGGTCACCTCCTGCAGGCGTTGCGCGGCTACGCGGCGGCGCGCGCTTTCACGGTGCACGCGCCAATAGCCGAAGGCGTATACCAGCGCGAGCGCCAGCACGATCAGCGAGGCGGTTACCAGCCAACGCAAGGGCGACGGTGACGACTGGCTGCGTGGCCCGGCCGGCTGCCAGGCTGCGCGGATCGCCTCGTGCTGCGCGTCCGTCAGCTGCGACACGGCGTGCTCGAACTCGCTGATGACATCGGCACAGGCGGGCACGACGGCCAGCACCAGCGCATCCTCGATTCCTGCCGGTGCTGCCACCACCAGCGAATCTCCACGATAGCGGCGTAACGCGGCCTCGACCTCGCCGAGATTGGCGATCACGGCATCGATCAGGCCGGTACCCAGCAGCGACAGCGCGTCGTCGATCGGTGCCGGTGGCAGCAGCTGCGCACCGGGCGCCTGCTCGGCCAGCAGCGCAGTCAGCGGCAATGGATCGGGACTGGCCACGGTGCGCCCGCGCAGGGCCTCAAGCCCCATGACCGGCGGCGCATCCCGGCGCCGCACGATCACCTGCGGCAGCTGCAGGTAGGGCGCGCTGGCCACCCAGCCGATGGGCACCTGCGAACGTGGCCACCCCAGCAGTGCCTGGGTGTCGTGGGGCAACGCCCCCTCGGCCACGGCAACGCCCCGCAGTGGCTGCATCTGCAGCGGGCGCTGTGCTTCCAGCAGCGCCAGGTACTGCGCGCCGAGCCCGCGCGCCTGGCCTTGTTCGCTGGAGGACAACGGTGCGCGGTCGGCGGGCCAGGCGATGTGCAGCGGCGACTCGCAGCCAGCGGCGGCGGCTGTGGTGGGCAGCAGCAGGCAGGCCAGGACCACGGCGGCGGCAGGCAGGCCAGCGACGTTCACGATGGGCATCCTCATTTCGCGGACTGAAGTGCACGGCCGCGCAGCGGTACCGCTGTCTGCCACGCTAGCGACGTGCGGACAGGCCGCAATGAAGAAAGTTGTAAAAACATCCAGAGAGGGGAATGCCGACATACACTGCCGCCTTCACCCGTACCTGCGGAGTTTTCGATGCGCATCGGCTTGGCTGCCAACCGTCTCCACCACCACGACGCGCGCGCCGCCCTGTTCCGCTGGCTGCGTGTCAGCGAACCCGGCCTGCGCGAACTGGGCGTGTCGCTGCACGCGGTCGGCCGCACCCATGACGCGATCGGACGACAGGGCTTCCTCGCTGGATATGGGGGACTGCACCGCTATCCCTACGGGCGCGAGGGTGGCCTGATGAAGCTGGTCGCCGAGGTGGTCGGGATGGGCCCGGATCGGACACTGGATGGTGCGATCTATCTGATTGATCCGGTCGATCCGTCCTCGGTGTTTCCGGAGGCCACGGCCCTGAAGCGACAGTGCGTGATCCACGGCAAGCCGTTCATTTCGACCGTGGCCACCGCACGCGACTGGGTCGAGGTGGAACGCATCCACGCCGGGCTGGCGGCCGATGCCGGCGCCGACGACCTGCATGCGTTCGAAGGACAGACACTGGCGCTGATCGCGCACGATGCGATGAAGCCGGCGATGCTGGCCTTCGCCGATGAACACTTCGATGTGCTGGCCCGGTTCGGTGAACGCGTGGCGACCGGCACCACCGGTCAGCGCTTGAACGAGCTGGCCTGGAGCCGGGGCTGGCCCAGCGATACGCCCTGGGTGACGCGCTACCAGAGTGGCCCGATGGGCGGTGATGCGCAGATTGCCGACCGGGTGCTGGAAGGGCGTTGCCAGCGTGCGATCTTCTTCGAGGACCCGCATGTGGCGCGCCAGCATGAGGCGGATATCCAGCTGCTGGAGCGTGCGGTGACGACGGTGACCGATCAGGCGGTGTGCATTACGGCGCCGCGGGTGGCGGCACGTTGGGCCACGGCAGCGGCGTTGCGGGCGGGGTGAGGGTTTCGGCCAACGGCTGAGCCCCTCGTGGTGGGTGGTATCCGAAGGCAAAGCCGTGCTTGGCCGGGCGGGGTGGATTACGCAGGGGGCGCTGCAAGTACGTCCTTGTAAGCTCGGTCGCCGCATCCATGCGGCTCACGCCCCTGCGCAACCCACCCCACCCGGCCACGGACACTTTCCGGTGTGTCCACCACGGAAGAAGGAAGGAAGAGCAGGAGCGGGTCGCGCGCTGCGCGCGCTCCATGGCGCGTTGCCAGGGCGGGCTGGAGGAAAGCCCCTTCTGTTGAAGGGGCGCGCCGAAGGCGGGGGTAGAGGAAGAATGCGTGGGCAACTGCTGTAGCGCTGGCGCTACAGCAGTTGCCGCAACATGGCCTTCAGGCGTCGCCCTTCCAGCTGGAAGTAGTCGCGCTGTTCGCGCCAGGCGGGGAAGCGCTGTTCCACTTCATGCCAGAACGCGGGCGAGTGGTTGGGCTGGATCAGGTGGCAGAGTTCGTGCACCAGCACGTACTCGAACGCTTCCGAGCGGCCCAACACCAGGGCCAGGTCCAGCGCCATGCTGCCGTCAGGCGCCAGCGAACCCCACTGCGAGGACATCACCTTCAGCCGCAGGCGGCTGGGTGCGCGCGGCAGGGTGGGCAGGTACTTCGGCAGCCAGCGACCGACGTCGGCGCGGGTCTGGGCTTCGTAGAACTCGCGCAGCAGACGGCGCAGGGTGGCGTCACCGCCGCGGGTCGGCCACTGCACGCAGGCGCCGTGCGCGTCGATCTCCAGGCGCGCGTAGCGGCCTTCCTGCCAGCGCAGCGGCAGCAGTTCGCCGCGCAGGGGCAGCACACCGTCTTCGCCCGGCTGCAGCGGTGCCGGCAGACCCTGGCCCTGGTACTGGCGCAGCTGCAGTGCCAGCCAGTCGCGGTGCTGTTCCAGGAAGCGTTCGCCCATCACCAGGCTTGCGCGCGGCGGCAGGGTCAAGCGTGCGCCGCGTTCGTCCACGCTCAGTTTGATGCGGCGCGCACGCGGATCACGCACGCGCAGTACCTCGATCTCGGCATCCTCCAGGCGCAGGCGAACGGTGTCGCGCTGTACGGTGGCAGGCGGGGTCGGGCTGATCAGGCGGCGCAGCAGACGGCTCATGCGCCCAGCATAGCGCTGCTTCGGGCCGCCGGATGACCGGCGGCCGTCGGGCTGCCTGTTCAGTCAGCCTTGCTGAGCTTGAAGGCTTCTTCCAGCAACAGGAACAGGCGGCGGATCTCGGCACTCTGCAGGGCGAAGCGGGCATCGAACTCGGCGCGGCGGCCGTCTTCGTCGGCATGCTCCAGCTGGTCCAGCGCGCCGTCGAGGAACTTCAGCTTGCGCACGATCAGGTCGTCGCCGATGACGAAGGACAGGTTGTCTTCGAAGATCAGTGCCAGCTTGGTCACCTGCTTGCCGGCGTCCAGGTGCTTGTCGATCTCGTCGCAGCGCAGTTCCTGGTGCTGGCACTTGACCACTGCACCACCTTCCACCGGGTCCTTCATCTCGCACTCTTCGCCCAGCGCGAATCCGGTCGGCAGCGGCTCGCCGGCGATCCAGCCGGTCAGGATCGAGCGCGGCGCGACTTCGGCGTTCAGCGGCATCGCCGGGAAGCTGCCGAGCAGGCCACGGATGTCGGACATGAAGTACTCGCCAGTCTTGCGGCTGGAGGTATCCACCGCCACGTAGCCGTGCTGCAGGTCGATGAAGGCGTCGTTGCGCGAGGACTTCACGAAGGCGCGCGGCAGCAGTTCATGCAGCAGGTCGTCCTTCATGCGCTTGCGCTCGCGGCCACCCGGGCGGCGGCCTTCCTTCTCCTCGATCTCCTCCAGCTTGCGCTCAAGCAGGTCGTTGACCACCGCCGCCGGCAGGATCTTGTCCTCGCCGCCCACAGTCAGCCACAGGTGTTCGGCGATGCGGTGGGAGAGCAGTTCCTTCTCCTCGCGGCCGAACGGCGAGATGAAGCCGCGCGAGTTCATTTCCAGTGCGCCGACCGGCTTGAGCAGGGCGTGCGGCAGCAGGGTGTCGACTTCGGAAAAATCGGTGGTGGTCGGGAAACGGAAGAACGTCAGGTTGCGAAAGAACATGGAATTCCGGATGGCAAAGAGGAAGGGCGACCGACCTTAAACGGTGGGCGTCTCGGGATCTGCGTCGGCATCGGCCGGTGAACCGGCCAGCCAGGCATGGGCGTCGGGCAGCGGCGCATCGTCGCGACGGCCCAGCGCCATGAAGTCGAACAGGGTGGTGTCGGCCAGCTGCGAGGGCCGGACTTCACCCATGGCGCGCGCGATCTGCTCGATGCGGCCCGGGTGGTCCTTCTCCCACTGCTTCAACATCAGGCCAACCTGGCGGCGCTGCAGGTTCTCCTGGCTGCCGCACAGGTTGCAGGGAATGATCGGGAACTGGCGTGTCTGCGCGTAGTCGACGATGTCGCTCTCGCGCACGTAGGCCAGCGGCCGGATCACCACGTGCTTGCCGTCGTCGCTGCGCAGCTTCGGCGGCATGCCCGACAGCTTGGCGTGGTGGAACAGGTTCATGAAGAACGTGGCCACCATGTCGTCGCGGTGGTGGCCCAGCGCGATCTTGGTGAAGCCATGGATTTCGGCGTAGTTGTACAGCGCACCACGACGCAGCCGCGAGCACAGCGAGCACATCGTCTTGCCTTCCGGAATGACCCGGCTGACCACCGAATAGGTGTCCTGCTCGATGATGTGGTACGGCACGCCCAGCCCGGCCAGGTACTCCGGCAGGATGTGCTCGGGGAAGCCCGGCTGCTTCTGGTCCAGGTTCACCGCCACCAGCTCGAACGGCACCGGCGCCTTTTTCTGCAGCTGCAGCAGCACGTCCAGCAGGGTGTAGCTGTCCTTGCCGCCGGACAGGCAGACCATCACCTTGTCGCCGGCCTCGATCATGCCGAAGTCGGCAATCGCCTCGCCGACCTGGCGGCGCAGGCGCTTGGCCAGCTTGTGCTGCTCGCGCTCGGCCACGCGCGGATCACGGGCGACGCGCGGCTGGGGATCGGGAAGGGAAATCACGGCACTCATGGGTTCCATTCTAACGGCTCGGAGCGGCCACGGCCGGGGGTCGGAATTCCCCTCTCCCGGCAGTCATCATCGCTGTGTATGCTCGGAGGCTGTGGACACCTACAGCCCCGCCGAGATCGTCGAGCACCTCGCCGCCCTGCGCGCCGAGCACCGCCTGCTGGATGAACAGATCACCCGCATGGCCGCCAATGGCGAGGACGAGCTGGAAGCCAAGCGCCTGAAGCGGCGCAAGCTTCAGCTGAAGGACTGCATCGCCAAGCTGGAAAGCCTGCAGATTCCCGACGAACCGGCCTGAGCGGTGGCCCATCCACGCATGGCGTGGATCTACTGCTTCGCCCCGGTAGATGCCAACCTTGGTTGGCATGCCGTTCGCCGGGCATCGCCCGGCGCTACGTTCAATCCTGCGGCGCGGGCTCGTCCGGGCGCGCCGCTTCCGGGCTGACCCGTTCGATGGTGTGGCGCAGCTCGCGGCCGAGGATGAACTTGGCATCCTTGGCCCAGGCATCCAGCCGCTCGTCGAACAGCAGCTTGCTGTTTTCGTCCGGCCACACCAGGCGCAGTTCGCGCAGCTTCTGGATGAAGCCGCGGAACAGGGACTTGTCGAAGAACTCCGGCGCCGCCGGTGCATAGAGCAGGCTCAGCCGCTGCGCCGCCTGCTGGCACAGGCTTTCCAGCTCGGCGGCGCCGAGCACGCCGGGGCCGTTCTTCACCAGCACCGAGATGGCGATGTAGTAGCGCTCGAACGCCTGCTGCAGCGAATGGCCGATCGCACGCAGGCGGAACACCTCGTCGGTCTGCCCGGTATTACGCGCCAGGATGCCGCCGTCGTCATCGTTGACGTTCTGCAGCAGGCCCTCGCGCACGAACACATCGATGGTCCGGTCGATGCGGTGGGCGAACTCGTCCTCGCTCCACGGCAGGAACAGTTCGGCCTGCAGGAACGGGTACACCGTGCGCCCCAGCTGGACCAGCCCGGTACGGCTCATGCGGCGGTTGTTCTGGAAGCAGCAGGCCACCCACGACGAGGCGGTGAACAGATGCACCACGTTGTTGCGGAAGTAGCTGAGCAGCACCGCGGTGTCGCCACTGACGCTGAGCACATCGCCCAGCGGGTGCTTGATGCGGGTGAGGACGTTGATTTCCTCGGCATGGGCGATGATCCGCTCCGGCGAGTGCGGGGTCACCGTCACCCGGTCCGAGTACGGCATCTCGACCAGCAGGGTCTTGCACAGCTCGATCTGCGCGATCAGGTCGGCCTCGCCCATCGCATGCTTCGGCGTGGACAGCAGCGCCAGCGCCAGCAGGTTGATCGGGTTGACGTCGGCAGCGCCGTTGATGCGCACCTGGATGCGTTCGGCCAGCGTGTCCACCGTGGTCGACAGCCAGGCCGGCTTCTCGTCCTCGGATACCGCCTCGCCCTTCCACTCCGGCGCCTTCTCGGCCAGCACGTCGTTCAGTGCGATCGGTTCGCCGAAGTTCACCACCACCTGGCCGTAGTTCTGTTTGAGCACCTTGGGGATGCCCCACAGCAACGACCAGATTGATTCCTTTTCCTTCGGCCGCCCGGACAGTTCGTCCAGGTAGCTGCCGCCTTCCATCAGCTTCTCGTAGCCGATGTAGATGGGCTGGAACAGCACCGGCTTGCGCGGCTGGCGCAGGAACGCGCGCAGGGTCATCGAGATCATGCCGCCCTTGGGCTGCAGCAGTCGGCCGGTACGCGAGCGGCCACCTTCGACGAAGTACTCCAGCGAGTAGCCACCGGCCACCAGCTGCGCGACGTACTCACTGAGCACCGCCGAATACAGCGCGTTGCCGCGGATCGAACGGCGGATGAAGAACGCACCGCCCTTGCGCAGCAGGGTGCCGACCACCGGCAGGTTCAGGTTGATGCCGGCCACGATGTGTGGCGGCACGATGCCGCGGTCGTACAGCAGGTAGGACAGCAGCAGGTAGTCCATGTGGCTGCGGTGGCTGGGCACGTAGACCACTTCGTGGCCCGGCGCGGCGGCCTTGAACTTGTCCAGGTGGTGCACCAGTACGCCCGCATAGATGCGGTTCCACACGTGGCTGAGCATGAAGCTGGCCGAGCGCACCACCGGGCTGGAGTAGTCCGCGGCGATTTCCCAGGCGTAGGCATGCGCCTTCTTCCAGGCATCGGCCGGCTTGGAGTTGTCGCGCTTGGCCTGCGCGGCGATCGCTTCGCGCACCGGTTCGGCGGCCAGCACCTGGTCCACCAGCAGGCGCCGGGTCGACAGGTCGGGGCCGATCACCGATTCACGGATGCGGCGGAAGTGCGTACGCAGCACGCGCTGCAGCTTGCGTACCGTGCGCTCCGGCTCCAGGCCTTCGTCCACGGTGCTGCGCAGCGAGATCGGCGGGGCGAAGCGAACGATGGTACTGCGGCCGTTGAGCAGTACCGCCAGCAGGCGGCGGAAGCGGCCGACCAGCGCCCAGTTTTCCGAGAACAGCACAGCGAACCAGCCGCTCTGCTTGTCCGGCGCGCGGCCGACGAAGATCGACACCGGCACCAGGTGCACGTCCAGGTCGTCGCGCACGCGATGCGCCTGCAGGACCTTGGCCAGCGAATCGGAATGGGTCTTGGCGCCGCGCTGCTCGGGGATCAGCGAGTTGCTGGAGCTGCGGCGCGACAGTGCCAGGTAAGCGCGCTTGCGGCCGGTCGGGTCACCGGCCAGCGGCACCAGCGGCGACGGCAGGCCGGCCTGGCGGCAGGCCTTGTCCAGGATCAGCGCGTTGGACAGGCCGTAGTCTTCCAGCACGTACATGACCGGGCGGCCATCGTTGTACTGGCCCGGGTCTTCCGGCTCGATCTTCAGCGACAGCCACGGCTCGACCAGGCGGCCCAGCAACCGTGCCCACAGCGGGCGGCGGCCAGCCGGACGCGCGTGCGCGGGCGGCGGTACCGGGTTCGGGCCGGTACCGGTCGAGGGGGACGCCGGCACCGTATCGGCGGGCGTCGACTGGGATTCTTCGCCGGGGAACGGCAGCGGGTTCTGTTTCGACATCGGCGCCATTATGGCTTAGGCGGCGGCGTTGCCGCTTCCCCACCGTCGGCGGGGGCTTCGGCCGGTGACGGCGACGCAGCAGCGCGGGCCGCGTCGGCCTTGCGCAGCAGGGCGTCGGTGTCGGCCAGCGTTCGGGTCAGGTACCAGTGGCCTTCGCGCCGGCTCAGCGGCAGCTGCAGGGTCATTTCGCGGCCAGCCAGGTCGTAGTGCAGGCGTACCAGGGCATTGTCGCCCTCCACCGAGAGCAGCTCACCACGCACGCTGCGCAGCGCGTCGTCCACGCCCAGCCCGTAGCTGCCCAGCACCGCCTTGAGGGTGTGGATGAACGGTGCCAGCTGCTGCAGGCTGCCTTCCATGCCGGCGGCCTGCAGGCCGGCCTCATCGTCGAAGCCGACCTTGTCGGCCGCGCCGACCAGCGCGGCGATGGTGCTGCGCGCGCGGGCACGGTCACTGATCGGTGCCCCCTGCGCCCAGCTGGCGAGGGTTTCCACCAGGGCGATGTAGTGGGCCTGTTGGCCGGGCGTATAGCCCTTCTGATGGCGCAGGTACTGCACACCGAAGTTGCCCATCGACTGCGCGGCCTGGCGCACGGCACCGGCCTGGCCGGCCAGCTGGCGGTCGAAGCTGCGCTGCAGTTCGACGCTGGCATTGGGCGCACGCAGGGCGGCCAGCATCGGCAGCAGCTGGTCGCCCAGCGGGAGCTCGGTCAGCGGCCACTGGCTGTGGCCCTCGTCCCACGCCTGCTGCAGGCGCTGGTACCGGCTCGGCGGTACCGACAGCTTCGCGTAGCCGACCAGATCGTCCTCGGCCAGGCGCAGGGCCATGGCCTGCACCGCCGCAACCGGTTCGGCCGCCGGCTTGGCCGGATCGTTGGCCGATTCACGACACGCGGCCACGGCCAGCAGCAGCATGGCTGCCAACCCCCATCCACGCGCAGACCTTCCTCGCACTGCCACGCTCATGCACTCGGACTCCCCGGACCGGTCCGCATCTTGCGGCCTGCGACGTGACAGCGGCAAGCCGGGGCGTCACGGTTTCCGCTGTTGCCCGTGCAAGTCACTGACCGGAATAAAAAAAGAGCCGGGATCACGGGGATCACAGGCTCTTCAAGCCGGCGCAGGGCCGGTGGACAGTGGTGTGGCGCATGTCCGGTCCGAGGACCGGATGGCGGCGATCCTACGCTGCCGCTCAAGTTAAGGCAACACTTCACGTAGTGCCGTATAAATTGTTGATTTTATTGAACGACCTGGTACCTGGGACCGGGCTCAGTAAATCTACGGCAGGTTTTGCGGCGATTCGGGCACAACCGCTCCCCGGGCGGATGCAAAAACGCCATCCCGCGCGTGTCGGGATGGCGCTCGATCCTGCAGCCTTGGCAGCGGAATCTCAGCGCGCAGCCAGCGCCGACGCGATTTCCTGCTGGATGGCCCGCGCCGCGGCCTGCGGATCGGCGGCCAGGCGGATCGGACGGCCGACCACGATGGCATCGGCGCCATCGGCAAAGGCCTGGGCCACGCCAACGGTACGCTTCTGGTCATCACCGACCGGGCCGCCGGGGCGGATGCCCGGGCAGACGATCGAGAACCCGGCGCCGGTGGCGGCCCGGATCGGGCCGGCTTCCTGGCCCGAGGCGATCACGCCATCAATGCCAGCCGCCTGGGCGGCCAGCGCGCGCTCGACCACCACGTCCACTGGCTCGCGGTCGATGCCCATCTGCGCCAGGTCCAGGCGACCCATCGAGGTCAGCACGGTCACCGCCAGCAGGCGCATGTCGCTGCTGTTGGCGGCCGCGCAGGCTTCCATCATCGCCGGGTGCCAGCCGTGGATGGTGGCGTAGCTGACCGGCCACTGCGACAGGCGCTTGATGACCGCTGCGGCGGTGGCCGGGATGTCGAAGAACTTCAGGTCGACGAACACGCGCTTGTCGCGGCGGGCCAGCTCGTCCAGCACCTGGAAGTACTCGCCGGAGGCGAGCAGTTCCATGCCGATCTTGTAGAACGCCACGCTGTCGCCGAGGCGGTCGACCCACTCCAGCGCCTGCACGCGGTCAGGCACGTCCAGCGCGAAGATCAGGCGCTCGTCGTCGCGCAGCGGCAGCGGTGCGCGGCTCACGGTGCGTAGTCCAGGGCAGCGCGCTTGGCGTCGTGACGGGACTGGCGCGACTGGCTGTAGTCGTTGTTGAACTGCGCCGGCTCGAAGCCGCCGTAAGTCGGGTTCGGCAGCATCCACCAGCGCTCGCCGAACCAGTCGTGGTACTGCTGCAGCAGCGCGTCACGACCCTCGTTGGTGTTGGCGGTCACTTCGACGAAATCGCCCAGCTGGTCGCCGAACTGCATCAGCACACGGTACTTCTGCCCGGCGAGGCGACGGCGGCAGTTCTTCTCGCTGCCGGCCTGCTCGCAGCCTTCGACCACGGTGCCCAGGCCCAGGAACACGCTGTCATCGGCCACCGGCAGGCCCTGCTCGCGCAGGTTGGCCAGGGTCGCGTCCTTCAGGTGCACGGCGCGGTTGGAGATGTACAGCAGGGTCACGCCCTTGGCATTGGCGGCCTTGGCGAAATCGACCACGCCCGGAATGGCCTTGGCCTTCTTTTCGGCCACCCACTGGTCCCAGGTCATTTCATCGTATTCCTTGCCGTCGCGGACCAGACGCGCCTGGTAGGGCGAGTTGTCCAGCACGGTCTCGTCCACGTCCAACACCACGGCCGGCTTCAGGCCCTTGGCCTCGTTGCCGCGTTCTTCGGGCACCAGCGCATCCCAGTGGGCTTCCTTCAGCGCGGCATCCAGGTGATCGGCGGCGGCACGGTAGGTCTGCTCGGTGATCGCCTTGTACTCCTGCGCGCGCTGCATCCACAACACTGCATTGAGATTGTCGTTTGCAGTGGCATCGAGCGCGCCATCGGCCTTGGCAGCGGCGGCCGGGGCCTCCGGTGCAGCGGCTTCGGCGGCAGGCGCATCCACGCGCTTGCAGGCGGACAGGCCCAGCGCCGCAGTGGCGAGCAGGGTCAGGGACAGGGAAACGGGACGACGCATGGATTCACCGGCAATCAGATATACCGGCGCATTTTACCGGCAAAGGCACCGCCGGGACGGCTATGCTTGGCGGTTGACCCGTTGTCTTCCGGAAGCCGCCATGACCGACCCTGCCCAGACCCCCGACGTTCCCCTGCTCGACGCCGTGCAGGCCCGCCTGCTGGGCTGCCTGGTGGAGAAGGAGGCGACCACTCCGGATACCTACCCACTGACGGTCAATGCCGCCCAATCAGCCGCCAACCAGAAGACCGCCCGCGAACCGGTGATGAACGTGGACGCCGGCAGCGTGCAGCATGCGCTGCGCCAGCTGGAGGCACTGGGCCTGGCCCGCCAGCACTTCTCCTCGCGCGCGGACCGTTACGAGCACCGCCTGCAGGCCGCGCTGGACCTGACCCGGCAGCAGACCGTGCTGCTGGCGCTGCTGCTGCTGCGTGGGCCGCAGACGCTGGGCGAACTGATCACGCGCAGCGATCGCCTGCACCGCTTCGCCGACACCGACGAAGCCCGCCACGCCATCGAGCGCCTGCAGCAGCGCGCGCTGCTGGTGGTGCTGCCGCGCGCCAGTGGCCAGCGCGAAGACCGCTACATGCACCTGCTGTGCGGCGAAGTGGACGGCGCGGCGCTGGCGGCCAGGTACGCCAACAGCGGCGGTGGCAGCAGCGATGCGGCCGACCCGGGCCTGGCCGAGCGCGTGGCGCAGCTGGAAGCGGCCGTGGCCGAACTGCAGGCACAGCTGGCCGAACTGCGCGGTTGAAGGGGTGGGTGCCGACCGTTGGTCGGCACTGCATCTGAATAGTGCCGACCAACGGTCGGCGCCCACCATCAGCCGCTACTGTGCCGGCCAGTGGCCGGCACCTGCCAACATCAGGGGTCAGACCTGCGCCGCACCCGGGGTGGCATACAACCGGCTCGGGCTGTCCACGCCCGGCAGCTGGATCACCCCGCGCTCCTGCATCCCCAACCCCAGCAGGATCTTCCCGGACACCACGTTGTCCAGATCGGTAATGCCATACAGATCGTGCAGGCCCAGCCCAGCGCGCGCATGCGCGAACACCGCCCGCGCCGCCTCACCGGCGTAGCCCTGCCCGGCGAATTGCGACAGCACCGCATAGCCGATGTCCGGCCCCGGCAAGCCATCGCGCCGCACCAGCCCGGCATTGCCCAGCCAGGCACCATCGGACAACCGCTCGATGGCATACATGCCAAAGCCATTCAACGCATAGCTGTGCAGCACACGCAGCACGATGTATTCCCGCGCCTGCTCCTCACTGCGCACATTGCGGTCACCGATGAAGCGCACGAAGCCCGGATCGTTCAACAGCGCCAGCATCGGCGCCGCATCGCGATCCGGTTCAATCGCACGCAGGCGCAGGCGTTCACTCTCGATCGGTTGCACAGGCAGACCTCCAGCCGAAACCCCGATTCTGCCTCAACTCCCGGCTGCTGCTTTTGATTTTCTTTTTTCTTTTCCGTGGCTGGCATGCACGGAAACTGTCAGAGGCCGGTCGGGGTGGATTCGCGGGGGTATCCGCGCCATGGATGGCGCGGCTAAGCCCCCAGGGACGGGTTCACGGCGTCCCCCGCGAACCCACCCCGATCGGCCACACTGCGGAACCAACGCGTGCTCCATCACGGAGGGGCGGCGCCGTTGGAGCACCCTAGTCGAACAACGCCTCGATCGCCGCCAACCCCGCACTCGCCCGTTCCTTCTTGCGCACCGCATCAGCCACCGGATCAGCACCGTCGCGCTGGATCTCCTCGGCCGGAATCTCCTCGAAGAACCGGCTCGGCTTCAGCCGCACATGCTCACCGAACTTGCGCGTCAGCTTGCTGTAACTCATCCACAGCTGGATCTTGGCGCGAGTGATGCCCACGTACAGCAGGCGCCGCTCTTCCTGCAGATTGCCCTCGTCCAGGCTGACCTGGTGCGGCAGCACGCCGTCCTCGCAGCCGACGATGAACACGTACGGGAATTCCAGGCCCTTGGAGGCGTGCATGGTCATCATGCGCACCTGGTTGCCGCCCTCGTCCTTGTCGCTGCGTGACAGCAGCGCCAGCTGACCGGCCAGGTCGGCGGCGGTGGCACCGCGCGGGCCGCCCTCGAACCACTGTGCCAGTTCCTCGATGTTGTTGGCACGGCGCTGGTAGCTGGCTTCTTCCTTGGCCTGCTGGCGCAGTTCACTGAGCAGGCCGGATTCCTTGGCGACCTTGCGGATCATGTCGCCGGAACTGATCTGCCGCATCTGCGCGCGCAGGTCGCGCAGGATGTCGGTGAAGCGCGCCAGGCTGTTGGCTGCGCGCGGCGGCAGTTGCTGCAGGGCACCGATCGCCTCGGCGGCCTGCGCCATCGGCATGTCCTTTTCCTGCGCCAGTTCGGCCAGCCTGGCCAGCGTGCCGGCACCGACGTCACGCTTGGGCGACTGCACCGCCCGCATGAACGCGGTGTCGTCGTCCGGGTTTACCAGCAACCGCAGCCATGCCAGCGTGTCCTTCACTTCCTGGCGCTCCAGGAACATCGTGCCGCCGGTCAGGTGGTAGGGAATGCGCAGCAGCTGCATCGCCTTTTCCAGCGGGCGCGACTGGAAGTTGCCGCGGAACAGGATGCAGAAATCACTCCATGGCACGTTGCGCGACTGCGCCACGAAGGCGATCTCGGCCGCGACCTTTTCCGCCTCGTGCTCGCTGTTGCGGCATTCCCACACGCGGATGCGTTCGCCGTCGGCCTGGTCACTCCAGAGCTTCTTCAGGTGCTCATGCGGGTTGTTGGCGATCAGCGCATTGGCGGCGCGAAGCACGCGGTTGGAGCAGCGGTAGTTCTGCTCCAGCTTGATGATTTCCAGCGCAGGGTAGTCGCGCCCCATCTGCTGCAGGTTTTCCGGGTTGGCACCGCGCCAGGCGTAGATCGACTGGTCATCGTCACCCACGCAGGTGAAGTTGCCCTTCTCACCGGCCAGCTGCTTGAGCAGGCGGTACTGCGCGTCGTTGGTGTCCTGGCACTCATCCACCAGCAGATAGCCGATGCGCTCGCGCCAGGCCAGCGCGATCTCCGGATTTTCTTCCAGGATCTGCACCGGCAAACGGATCAGGTCGTCGAAGTCGACTGCGTTGAACGCCGTCAGGCGCAACTGGTAGCGCTCATAGACGCTGGCCGCTTCCTTCTCGCGGTTGCTGCGCGCGGCGGCCATCGCCTGCTCGGGCGACAGGCCGGCGTTCTTCGCGCGCGACACCAGGTTCTTCATGTCCTCGATGTCATCGGGCTTGGCGCCGTACATCAGATCCTTGATCTGCGCGGCGGCATCGTCGGCATCAAAGATCGAGAAGCCCCGCTTCAGGCCCACCGCGGCATGCTCGATCTGCAGGAACTTCAGGCCCAGCGCATGGAAGGTGCAGATCGTCACCTCGTCGGCATCCTGCTCGCGCAGGCGCTTGGCCACACGCTCGCGCATTTCCTTGGCCGACTTGTTGGTGAAGGTGATCGCCGCGATGCGGCGCGCCGGGTAGCGGCCGCAGCTGATCAGGTGGGCGATCTTTTCCACGATCACGCGCGTCTTGCCGCTGCCCGCGCCGGCGAGCACCAGCAACGGACCTTCGATGTGCAGGACGGCGGCGGCTTGGGGGGGATTGAGACCGTGCATGGGATGGGGATTGTAGCGGGGCCGGGTGACGACCACAGCCGGCCGCCGGTGGGGTTGCTGAACGGCTTCGGTGGAACGGGGCTGCGGCGTACAATCCGTCGATGGCCAAGCTCTACTTCTACTATTCGGCGATGAACGCCGGCAAGACCACCACCCTGCTGCAGAGCGCCCACAACTACCGCGAACGCGGCATGCGGGTGGCGATCCTGACCCCGCGCCTGGATGATCGTGCCGGCGCCGGCGTGGTCGCTTCGCGGATCGGCCTGCGTGCCGAGGGCATGGCCTTCGACCGCGACACCGACCTGCAACGCTGGGTCGAGCAGGACCTGGCGACGAACGGGCCGATGGGCTGCGTGCTGGTGGACGAGGCGCAGTTCCTGACCCGCGCCCAGGTCTGGCAGCTCAGCGAGGTGGTCGACCAGCTGCGCATTCCGGTGCTGTGTTACGGCCTGCGCACCGACTTCCGCGGTGAGCTGTTCGAAGGCAGCCAGTACCTGCTGGCCTGGGCCGACGAGATGCAGGAGATCAAGACCATCTGCCACAGCGGCAAGAAGGCGACGATGACGGTACGCGTGGACGAGCATGGCCACGCGGTGCAGGACGGCCCGCAGGTGGAGATCGGTGGCAACGACCGCTACGTGTCGGTCAGCCGCGCGGAGTTCAAGAAGATCACCCGCGGCGAAGGCCGGATCGATCCGGCGCAGGCGCCCCTGCCGCTGTAAAGGGTGTTCTTTTGCAGGGCTTGCAGCCCTGCACCTGCAGAAGCAACGGCAACGGCCAAAGCCAAAGCGGCATTCCGTGGGATGGCGGGGCGGTGTCGGAGTGCGGGGACGCTGCAAGTACGTCCCTGTAAGCTTGGCAGCCGCATCCATGCGGCTGAC
>NZ_JAWJTI010000030.1:0-48580 GCF_032911525.1 Stenotrophomonas veracruzanensis | reverse complement strand
GATTCACGGCGTCTCCCGCGAACCCAACCCGCCCGACCCAGCGCGGCTTTTGCTTTAGCAGTCAGTCGAGCAAGCTCGACTCTACAAATCGATCCGCCACGACGGGCTCAGCCGTTGGCCGAAATCCTCACAGTTCCGAACGAATGCGCTCGCGCAGCGCCTGCAGATCCTTGGCAAACGCATCGATACCGGTCGCCAGCTTCTCGGTCGCCATCGGGTCGGCCGCCAGATCCGCCGCGAACTTCGCCGCATCGATCGGCGTCACCGCCACGCCATCGGCCACACCGGCCACCAGCTTGCGCGGCAGTTCGCCGTGGTCGGCGTCCAGCTTCTCCAGCAGGTCCGGCGAAATCGTCAGGCGGTCGCAACCGGCCAGCGCTTCGATCTGCGCGGTCGAACGGAACGAGGCGCCCATCACCACCGTCGGCGAACCGCGACGCTTGAATTCGGCATACACGCCACGCACGAACTTCACGCCCGGGTCTTCGTCGATGCTGGCCGGGGCCTGGCCGTTGGCCACGTACCAGTCCAGGATGCGGCCGACGAACGGCGAGATCAGGAACGCGCCGGCTTCGCTGCAGGCCAGCGCCTGGGTCGGGTTGAAGATCAGGGTCAGGTTGCAGTCGATGCCTTCGGCCTGCAGGATGCGCGCGGCTTCCACGCCTTCCCAGGTCGCGGCGATCTTGATCAGGATCTTCTCGCGCGGCACGCCGGCATCGGCGTACATCTGGATGAACTGGCGGGCCTTGGCCACGGTGGCAGCGGTGTCGTGGGCCTGGTCGGCATCCACTTCGGTGGACACGCGGCCGGGCACCAGCGTGCTCAGCAGCGCGCCGACGCCGATGGTCAGGCGGTCGGCCACGGCGTGCACCACGGCTTCGCGGTCGCCACCCTGCTGGCGGCCCCAGGCCAGTTCGCGTTCGATCAGCTCGGCGTAGACCGGCAGGTCCAGCGCCTTCTTCACCAGGGTCGGGTTGGTGGTGCAATCCACCGGCTGCAGGCGCTTGATCGCGTCGTAGTCACCGGTATCGGCAACGACCACGGACAGTTCGCGCAGCTGGGACAGTTTGGACGGGGTACTCATTACGGCTCCTGGTGCAGGGGGATCGAATCGCGCGCGGTGCGCAGCGGTAATCAGGGGCGGTCGTTGTGGACCGCGGTCACGCGCAGGCGCAGCTTGCGGCCGCCAGGCGCGTTCCAGTCGATGCTCTGGCCGATGGCCAGGCCCAGCAGGGCGGTGCCGACCGGGGCCAGTACGGAGACCTTGCCTTCATCGACGTTGGCTTCGCGGGGGAAGACCAGGGTCAGGACGTGCTTTTCGCCCGACACTTCATCTTCGCACTCCACGCGCGAATGCATCATGACGATGCCTTCGGGAATCTGGTCCGCTGCCAGCACGGTGGCACGGTTGAGTTCTTCAGCAAGCGCGAGCGCGGCAGGCGTCTGGCTCAGCGCAGGGGATTCGAGCATGGCGTCCAGGCGGTCCATGTCGAAGGTAGAAACGGTGATCGACGGCGGCAGGCCGCTGGCGGTGTTCATGGTGAAGCTCCTTGGTTGAAAGCCATGCAAAAGGCGGCACCTGCTGGCGCCGCCTGTCTGTATTGTGGGGACAAATGCGGCCGGAATCGACTCCTGCCGATTCCAGGCCGGTGCTGCGGGGGTTCAGCCGTTCAGCGCGGGGCCGGGCAGGGCGGCCGTGTCGTCGGCGGCGTTGACCGCCTCCAGGGTGAACAGTGTCTGCGGCAGGCGCTTGAACTGGTCGGCCAGCTCCATCAGGAAATCGTTCATGGCCGAGCTGCGGCGCCAGATCATGGCGATGCGGCGGCTGGGACGGCCCTCGCCGGTGAAGTCGAGCAGGCGGATGTTGTTCGAACGCGGCACCGGCGGCTGCACCGACAGGCTCGGCAGCAGGGTGATGCCGACGTCGGCGGCGACCATCTGCCGCAGGGTTTCCAGGCTGGTGGCGCGGAACTCGGATTTCTCGTTGGCACCGAACAGGCGGCAGACTTCCAGTGCCTGGTCGCGCAGGCAATGCCCGTCTTCCAGCAGCAGCAGCTTCTGCGTGGCCAGCTCCTGCACGTCCAGGTGTTCGCGACGGGCCAGCGGGTGGCGTCCGGAAACAGCCAGCAGGAACGGTTCCTCGAACAGGAACTCGGCATGCAGCTGGTCGTCGATCACCGGCAGTGCCAGCAGTGCTGCGTCGAGCTTGCCTTCGCGCAGGCGGTCCAGCAGCACATCGCTCTTTTCCTCGACCAGCAGCAGTTCCAGCTCCGGGAAGCGATCGCGGATGCGCGGGATCACATGCGGCAGCAGGTACGGGCCCAGGGTCGGGAAGATCCCCAGGCGCACCGTACCGGCTTCCGGATCGCGGCTGCGTCGCGCCGCTTCCTTCAGCTGTTCCACTTCGGACACGATCACCCGCGCCCGTGCCGCCGCTTCCTGGCCGGCCGGGGTCAGCATCACCTTGCGCGGTGCGCGTTCCACCAGCGGCAGGCCCAGCTCTTCCTCCAGCTTGCGGATCTGCGTGGACAGCGTGGGCTGGCTGACGAAGCAGGAGGCGGCAGCCCGGCCGAAATGCTTGTGGTCGGCCAGGGCTACCAGGTACTTCAGATCACGTAGGTTCATCCTTACACCCCATGGGTAACGGACCGGCTGACGGCGTGGTTACCCGACAGGCAGACAATGCTCCCGGTGATCTGGGAACGGTGGATCAGGCAGCTTCAGCAACGGCACCGCTGCTGTTGCTTACCGACGAGCGGATCAGGTGGTCGAACGCGCTCAGTGCGGCGGTCGAACCGGCGCCCATGGCGATGATGATCTGCTTGTAGGGTACCGTCGTGCAATCGCCAGCAGCGAACACGCCCGGCAGGTTGGTCTGGCCGCGGTCGTCGATGACGATCTCGCCACGCGGCGACAGCGCCACGGTGTCCTTCAGCCACTCGGTGTTGGGCAGCAGGCCGATCTGCACGAAGATGCCTTCCAGCTCGACGCGGTGGGCGTCGCCGCCGACGCGGTCCTTGTAGACCAGGCCGGTGACACGGCTGCCGTCGCCCAGCACTTCGGTGGTCTGCGCGCTTGTCAACACGGTGACGTTGGCCAAGCTGCGCAGCTTCTTCTGCAGCACTTCATCGGCGCGCAGGCTGGAATCGAACTCCAGCAGGGTTACATGCGACACGATGCCGGCCAGATCGATGGCCGCTTCCACGCCGGAGTTGCCGCCGCCGATCACCGCCACGCGCTTGCCCTTGAACAGCGGACCATCGCAATGCGGGCAGTAGGCCACGCCCTTGTTGCGGTACTGGTCTTCGCCCGGCACGTTCATCTGCCGCCAGCGCGCGCCGGTGGACAGGATCACCGAACGCGACTTCAGCACCGCGCCGTTCTCCAGCTGCACCTGCACCAGGCCGTCTTCACCGGCCGGCACCAGCGCACTGGCGCGCTGCAGGTTCATGATGTCCACCTCGTACTCGCGCACGTGCTGTTCCAACGCCGTGGCCAGCTTCGGGCCTTCGGTCTCCTTCACCGAAATGAAGTTCTCGATCGCCATGGTGTCCAGCACCTGGCCACCAAAACGCTCGGCGGCGATGCCGGTGCGGATGCCCTTGCGTGCGGCGTAGATCGCCGCTGCTGCGCCGGCCGGGCCACCGCCCACCACCAGCACGTCGAAGGCGTCCTTGGCGGCGATCTTCTCGGCATCGCGCTTGCTGGCATTGGTATCCAGTTTGGCCACGATCTGTTCGAGGGTCATGCGGCCCTGGTCGAAGACTTCACCGTTGAGGTACACGGTCGGCACCGACATGATCTCGCGCTTCTCGACTTCGTCCTGGAACAGGGCACCGTCGATGGCCACGTGCTGGATGCGCGGGTTGAGCACCGCGGCCAGGTTCAGCGCCTGCACCACATCCGGGCAATTCTGGCAGGACAGCGAGAAGTAGGTTTCGAACGTGTACTCGCCTTCCAGGTTCTGCACCTGCTCGATCAGCTCGGCGGTGGCCTTGGACGGATGACCGCCCACCTGCAGCAGCGCCAGCACCAGCGAGGTGAACTCATGGCCCATCGGCAGGCCGGCGAAGGTCAGATGGATGTCCTGGCCCGGGGTGCCCAGGTCGAAGGACGGCACGCGGCCCTGGCCATCGCGCAGGACCTGCAGCGTGATCTTGTCCGACAGGCTTTCCAGGGTCTGCAGCAGGTCCAGCATTTCCTGCGACTTGGCGCCGTCGTCGGCGTGCGCGGTGATCTGGATCGGGCGGGTCACGCGCTCCAGATAGGTCTTCAGCTGCGACTGCAGGTTGGCGTCCAACATCGGGTCATCTCCTGGCTTCAGGCAAACAGGGGGCGTGGCACCGCTGTAGAAGGTAGCGGACCAGCAGGGGGTAGGGGTGAACCCAAGACAGCGACCGTGGAAGGGGCTGGCTGGCCAAGGCGGGCGAGCGTTGGCTGTCTTGGGTTCACCCCCACGCCGGCGGGGGGACCGGCACGGGGATGAAAGGCGCGCCGTGGCGTGGGGCCACGGCAGGCCGGTACTGCGTTAGATCTTGCCGACCAGGTCCAGCGACGGGGTCAGGGTCTTCTCGCCTTCCTTCCACTTGGCCGGGCAGACCTGGTTCGGGTTGGCGGCGGTGAACTGGGCAGCCTTCAGCTTGCGCAGGGTCTCGGCGACGTCACGGGCGATCTCGTTGGAGTGGATCTCCAGGGTCTTGATCACGCCTTCCGGGTTGATGATGAAGGTGCCGCGCAGGGCCAGGCCTTCTTCTTCAATGTGCACACCGAAGGCACGGGTCAGCTTGTGGGTCGGGTCGCCGACCAGCGGGAACTGGGCCTTGCCGACGGCCGGCGAGGTTTCGTGCCACACCTTGTGCGAGAAGTGGGTATCGGTGGTGACGATGTAGACCTCGGCGCCGGCCTTCTTGAACTCGGCGTAATGGTCAGCCGCGTCTTCGATCTCGGTCGGGCAGTTGAAGGTGAAGGCAGCCGGCATGAAGATCAGGACGGACCACTGGCCCTTCAGGCTGGCGTCGGAAACCTTGATGAACTCGCCATTGTGGTAAGCGTTGGCTTCGAACGGCTGGATCTGGGTATTGATCAGGGACATCGTTTTTCCTCTGGTGAAGGGGAGTGGGTGAATCGACAGGAGCTAGGTTACCGATTCGCTCGCGATAAGAACAATCCATTGATTGCATCTATTTGATAGATGGAGTCTATCGTAATGCCATGAGCCGGCACTGAACCTCGCGGTGTCCATCCTGCAACTCTTTGTGTGACAAGGAAAATCTTGCGGGGCCACTGAATGGGGCCGATAGCCCCTCCTTATTCCGTTCGCCAGAACCTGAACGGATCTCGGCTTTTGTAGCGTCGAGCTTGCTCGACGGCTTTTCCGGACCCGCCCGTCATCTCAATCAAAAGCAGTCGAGCAAGCTCGAATCTACAATTGCGGAATGTCTTCCCAAACCGAACCCTCCCTGCGCCAGGTGGTGGCCGATGCCAGCGCCCGCCTGGGCGGCAGCGACGCCCGCCACGAGGCGGAACTGCTGCTGCTGCACGTACTGGACCGCCCGCGCAGTTGGTTGTTCGCGCACGCCACCGATCCGCTGGCCGCCAATGACCAGGCCGCCTTCGAGGCGTTGCTGGCCCGTCGCGTGGCCGGTGAGCCGGTGGCCTACCTGACCGGCCGCCGCGGATTCTGGACGCTGGACCTGGAAGTCGACCCGGCCACGCTGATCCCGCGTCCGGAAACCGAGCTGCTGGTCGAACTGGCGCTGGAGCGAGTGCCGCCGGGCCGCGCGCTGCAGCTGGCCGACCTGGGCACCGGCAGCGGTGCGATCGCCCTGGCACTGGCCAGCGAACGGCCGCAGGCGCAGGTGCTGGCCACCGATGCCAGCCCGGGCGCGTTGGCGGTGGCTGCCCGCAACGCGGCCCGCCATGAGCTGCGCAACGTCCGCTTCGCCGAGGGCGGGCACGACTGGTATGCGCCGCTGCAGGGCGCGCGCTTCGATCTGATCGCCAGCAACCCACCCTATATCGCCAGCGACGATCCGCATCTGGAACAGGGCGACCTGCGTTTTGAACCGGCTACTGCGCTGGCCTCCGGCGTTGATGGCCTGGATGACATCCGCCGCATCATCGGCGGCGGTCAGGCCCACCTGCTGCCCGGCGGCTGGCTGCTGATCGAGCACGGTTGGGACCAGGGCGAGGCGATCCGCGCGCTGTTCGACGCAGCGGGTTTTGCCGAGGTGCAGACCGTGCAGGATCTGGAGCAGCGCGACCGCATCACCCAGGGCCGGCGTCCGGCCTAGAATGGAGGTTCTCCTGCCCCGGCAGGGCATCACCCTGGAGCTGCAAGCATGCGTACGCTGTACCCCGCCATCACCCCCTACGACGTCGGCACCCTGAAGGTCGACGACCGCCACACGCTGTACTTCGAACAGTGCGGCAATCCGGACGGCAAGCCGGTGGTGATGCTGCACGGTGGCCCGGGCGGCGGCTGCAGCGACAAGATGCGCCAGTTCCACGACCCGTCCAAGTACCGCATCATCCTGTTCGACCAGCGCGGTGCTGGGCGTTCCACCCCGCACGCCGACCTGGTGGACAACACGACCTGGGACCTCGTTGCCGATATCGAGAAGCTGCGCGAGCACCTGAAGGTCGATCGCTGGCAGGTGTTCGGCGGCAGCTGGGGTTCGACCCTGGCGCTGGCCTACGCCGAAACCCACCCGCAGCGCGTGACCGAACTGGTCCTGCGCGGCATCTTCATGCTGCGTCGCTGGGAGCTGGAATGGTTCTACCAGGAAGGCGCCAACCGCCTGTTCCCGGACGCGTGGGAGCATTACCTGAAGCCGATTCCGTCGGTGGAGCGTCATGACCTGATCTCCGCCTTCCACCGCCGCCTGACCAGCGACGACGAAACCACCCGCCTGGAAGCGGCCAAGGCGTGGGCGGTGTGGGAAGGTGCGACCAGCTTCCTGCATGTCGATGACGACTTCATCAACAGCCACGAAGACCCGCATTTCGCTTTGGCGTTCGCGCGCATCGAGAACCACTACTTCGTCAACGGCGGCTTCTTCGAAGTGGAAGACCAGCTGCTGCGCGACGCGCACCGCATCGCCGACATTCCCGGCGTGATCGTGCACGGCCGCTACGACGTGGTCTGCCCGCTGGCCAATGCCTGGGACCTCACCAAGGTGTGGCCGAAGGCAAAGCTGGAAATCACCCCGGCTTCAGGCCATTCGGCGTTCGAAGCCGAGAACGTGGACGCGCTGGTGCGTGCCACCGATAGCTTCGCCTGATCGGTAGTGCCGGCCGCTGGCCGGCAACGCCTTACCGGTAGCGCCGGCCAGCGGCCAGCGCTACCAATCCCCAGCCAGCAACGCGTCGGCCAGCACCTGCAGCTTCGGCGAATGCTGGCGCGACGGTGGGTAGATCAACGACAGTTCGCGGCTGCGGCCTTCAAACGGCTGTAGAACGCGCTGCAGGCGGCCGTCAGCCAACGCATCGGCCACCGCGAAATCCATCACCTGCACGATGCCGATGCCGGCGATGGCCGCTTCGACCAGTGGATCGCCGCTGTCGAACACCATCCGCGTCGGTGGCGTGAACTCCCGCAGTTGCCCGTCCTGCAGGAACTGCCAGTCCACCAGCCGGCCACTGCGCAGGTTGCGCACCGCCAGGCACGCGTGATCCTGCAGCGCGGCCACATTGTCCGGTGCGCTACAGCGGCCCAGATAGCCCGGGCTGGCCACCGTCACCCAGCGCAGCGGCCGCAATGGCCGCGCGACGATGCGCTGGTCGGCGATGACGCCGGTGCGCAGCGCGGCATCGAAACCTTCCTCGACCAGATCGACCAGACGGTCGCTGAGCACGGCTTCCACCTGCAGTTGCGGATGCCGTTCCAGCAACGGCGCCAGCATTGGCACCAGCACCTTGCGCCCGAACATCGACGGCGCGCTGATCTTCAACGTGCCCGAGGGCGTGCACGGGCGGTCGGCCAGTTGCCGCTCGGCATCGTCCAGGCCGGCCAGCAGTGGTGCCACCTGCTCCACGAACTGGCGGCCATCCGGGGTCAGCGCCACGTTGCGGGTGTTCCGCTGCAGCAGCTTCACCCCCAGCGATACTTCCAGCCGCCCGATCGCGCGGGACAGGCCGGACTGGCTCAGGCCCAGCTGGCCGGCAGCCACGGTGAAACTGCGCGCTTCGGCCACCTGCACCAGCATGCGCACCGCATTGAGGTCCATCGAGGCTGCATTCATGCGGAAAATCATGACAGAAATGGCGGGTAGGGGGTTTATTGATTCGGTCGCATCAATGAGACTGCGCTCCCCACTGATCCAGACCGCCGATGCCTCCCCTCAAATACCCGCGCTGGGCGCTGACCCTGCTGGCCACCGCTCAGCTGATCATCGCCCTGGACGCCACCATCATCTTCGTCGCCCTGCACGACATGGGGCGCGCGCTGCAGATCAATGCGCAGCAGCTGCAATGGGTGGTCAGTGCCTACACCGTCGCCTTCGGCGGCAGCCTGCTGCTGGGTGGCCGCGCCGCCGACCTGATCGGCCGCCGCCGCTTCTACCGGCTGGGCATGCTGCTGTTCGCACTGGCGTCGCTGCTCGGTGCGCTGGCGCCGAATGCCACCCTGCTGATCGTCGCGCGTGCCGCACAGGGCGTCGGTGCGGCGCTGCTGTTCCCGGCCACGCTGGCGCTGATCAACACGCTGTACGCCGAAGGCCCGGTGCGCAACCGCGCGCTGGCGATCTGGAGCATGGCCAGCGCGGTCGGCCTGGCGCTGGGCACGCTGCTCGGGGGCGTACTGACCCAGGCGTTCGGCTGGCCGGCGGTGCTGGCGGTGATCGTGCCGCTGGCCACCGCCTGCGCAGTAGCCGCCGGTACATGGCTGCCGGCCGATGGTCCCCGGGTGCGCGGCCGCTCCTTCGATCTGGCCGGTTGCGTCACTGTCACGGCCGGTGGCAGCCTGCTGGTCACTACCCTGGTGCAAGGGCCGGAGTGGGGCTGGACGGCGCCGGCCACGCTGATCTGCCTGCTGCTTTCAGTCGTACTGTTGACGGTGTTCGTACAGATCGAAAAGCGCAGCCGTGACCCGCTGATGCAGTTTTCGCTGTTGCGCCTGCCCGGCCTGCGCGCGGCACTTGGCCTGACCTTCGCCTTCATGAGCAGCTATGGCGTGCAGTACTACTTCCTGGCGCTCTACTTCCAGGATGGCTATGGCTGGAGCCCGCTGCAGGCCGGCATGGCCTTCCTGCTGCCGACATTGGTGTGCACCTTCGGCATCCGTATTGCCGAACGCATGCTGCGGCGCCGTTCGCCACGGCAGGTGCTGGCCTGGGGCTTCGCTGCGGGTGCCATCGGCATCGCTGCGGTGGCGCTGGCGATGCCGCATGGCGCCGGTTACTGGCCGCTGCTGCCGGGCATCGTGGTGCTCAGCGTCGGCCAGGGCATGAGCTGGACGGCGATGTGGATCGTGGCCGGGCAGGGCGTGCCGGGGCCGCAGCAGGGTGTCGCGTCCGGCATGGCGGCCACCGCACAGCAGATCGGCGGCGCGTTGGGACTGGCGGTGCTGGTGATGGTGGCCAACGCCGCGCGCGGCACGCAGGCAGCAACCAGTGCCGACGCCCTGCAGGGCATGGTCAATGCACAGTACGGCGCCGCGATGTTCGCCGCGCTCGGCGTGGTGATCGCGCTGGGCCTGCGCCCGGCGCCGGTCGAATCGGCCGCCGCCGTCTGCCCGGTCAGCGAGGCATGATTGAAGGCGCTGCCGTGGGGGGATGTGCCATGCCTGCGGTAGTGCCGGCCGCTGGCCGGCAAACACATTGATCCAACTACCCTGAGGTTGCCGGCCAGCGGCCGGCACTACCGATCCGGACTGGATCCACGCGCGTTCAACCGAACGCCAGCAACTGCGGCTGCAATGCGCTGAAGATCCGCGCCAGCCGCTCCGCCCACGCCTGCTGCCCAGCCACATCGGCAATCAGGTCCTGGCGGATCTCCAGTTCCACATGCACCAGCCCGCGGCCTTCGCCATGCACCGGCACCGCGTAGTCGCTGGTGCTGCTGACCGAATACGGTTCGTTGTCACCCACCGTCAGATCGCCTTCCTCGCGCAGTGCCTGCAGCAAGGCATGCGCGAAGCGCGTGTCCTGGTGGTACAGCACGCCGGCATGCCACGGTCGCTGCGTGCCGTTCATCGCCGGGGTGAAGCTGTGCATCATCACCAACAGGGTGGGGCGGCCGGCACCTCCGCGCGCATCCAGTTCTGCGTCGATGCGCGCGTGGTAGGGCGCGTGGATCGCATCGATGCGCTGCTGGCGATGTGCCGCCGACAACCCGGCATTGCCCGGCACCACGGTGTGGTCACTCACTTCCGGAATCAGCGTCGGCGAGGCCAGCGGACGGTTGCAGTCGATCAGCAGCCGCGAATAGGTCTGTTCGATCGCCCAGGCATCCAGCCGCTCGGCCAGTGCCCGGGTGGTGCCGGCAATGCCGATGTCCCAACCGATATGGCGGTCCAGCTCCGCCTGGGCCAGGCCAAGGCCCGCCAATGCACGCGGCACCTGCTGGCCGGCGTGGTCGGCCAGCAGCAGGTACGGCGACGCGCCCTGCGCCCGGTGGATCGCGTAGATTGCCGGATCATCGGCGCCCAGCAGCGCCGGCAGTGCATGCAGGTCGGCGTCAGCCACGCGGGCGTCCGTCCAGGTGATGCTCGATCATCCACAGCCCGGCCCAGAGCTTGGCGTCCAGCTCGTAGCCTTCGCCCATCTTCTGCACCAGCCAGGCCGCAGCCTCACTGCGCGGAATCTCATGCACGGTGATGTCCTCGCTGTCATCGCCGCCACCTTCGCCGATCCGGCGCAGGCCGGTAGCTCGCACGAAGGCGATTTTTTCGCTGCTGGCGCCGGAGGAGGTGGGGCCAATCATCAGCACTTCGGCGTGATCGGCGGTCCAGCCGGTTTCTTCTTCCAGCTCGCGCACCGCCGAGACTTCGATCGATTCGCCGGCGTGGATGTCGCCGACCAGGCCGGCCGGCATCTCGATGGTGGGTGCCTGCAGCGGCACGCGGAACTGCTCGACGAACAGCACCTTGTCCTCCGGGGTGACGGCAATGATGATCGCCGCCAGGCCACCGGCATGGGTACGTTCGCTGTATTCCCAGGTGCCGCGCACCAGCATGCGCTGGTACTTGCCTTCATAGACGACACGCGGGGCTTCGGTGTTGCGCTGGCTCATGCGGGCTCGCTGTGGGTGGGAAGAGGGTCGGCCACGCCAGCGGCTTCGAACAGCCGGCGGCGGGTCATCGGGCCGAAGCGCAGGGTCTGGCACAAGCCACCGAGCAGCTCCGGGTCTGCGGCCTGGCGCAGCAGGCCGGGCTGGCTGCCTTCCAGCGGCGCGTCCAGCGCGATGGTGGTCAGCTGGCGCCAGAGCTTGGCGTGCTCGCGCTGCTCGCGCAGGCGCACCGCCATCTGTGCGGCGCCGCGCAGGCGCAGGAACGGCACTTCGTCCAGGCGTTCGTACAGTGCATCCATGCTGCCGAAATGGGCCAGCAGCACGGCGGCGGACTTGCTGCCGACGCCACTGATGCCGGGGATGTTGTCCACCGCATCGCCGCACAGCGCCAGGTAATCGGCGATCTGGTGCGCGTGTACGCCGTGCCGCGCCTTCACCCCGGTCACGTCCCAGCGCTGGTTGCGTGCGTAGTCCCACTGTTCGTCGTGGTCCAGCAGCAGCTGCGACAGGTCCTTGTCGGCGGAAATGATCAGGCCGCGATGGCTGTGCCGGTGCTGGTGCAGGGCACTGCCGATCAGGTCGTCGGCCTCGTAGTCATGGTGGGCCAATACCACCAGGCCCAGCGCTGCACACAGCGCCTTGCAGTGCACGAACTGGCGCTTCAGCGCTTCCGGCGCCGGGTCGCGGTTGGCCTTGTAGGCCGCGTACAGGCGGTGGCGGAAGCCACTGTCCAACGCCTCGTCGAAGGCGATGGCGATGTGCCGGGGGCGCTCGCGCTCCAGCAGGTCCAGCAGGAAGCGGGCAAATCCGTGTACTGCGTTGGTCGGCCAGCCCTGGCTGTCCTGGAATTCGTCCGGCAGCGAATGCCAGGCGCGGAACACGTAGATGCTGGCATCCACCAGATACAGCGGCGGCGGCAGCGGCATGGCATTCACCACGCTCACTGGCCGGTCCAGTCCTGCAGCAGGGTCGCGACGCTTGGCCGCTCGCGCTCAGGCACCTCCGCCTTGGGTGTCCCGATATGGATGAAGCCGGCGATGCCCTCGCCCTCAGTCAGGCCAAGGTGTGCCTGCACGACTGGATCGAAGGCCATCCATGCGGTCAGCCACTGTGCACCGAAGCCCAGCGCCTGCGCGGCCTGCAGCAGGGCAAAGCAGACGCAGCCGGCGGTCATCAGCTGTTCCTGTTCGGGCACCTTCGGGTCCGGGCGCGGGCTGACCACCACCACGATCACCAGCGGCGCATGGCTGAAACGCTGGCGGTCCTTTTCGAAAACCGCCTCGCCGGCATGTGGGTCGCGCTGGCGGCTGCGCTCGGCCAGGAAGTCGCCCAGAGTGTGACGTGCATCGCCGGCGATCTTCAGGAAGCGGAACGGCACGCGCTTGCCGTGGTCGGGCACGCGCACGGCCGAGGTCAGCATGCGGTGCAGGGTGGCCGCATCCGGTCCGGGCTCGCCCAGTTGCCGCGAGGGCACCGAGCGGCGGGCATCCAGGGCAAGCAGGGCAGCGCGGTCGGGCATGGAGTCTGAACCGGTCATCACGGGTGCTTGATTATAGTCGGGGTGGTCAATGACGCCGTCTGTGTCGCGTCCGGCCCCTGAATAACAAACTGTGATGAACATCATGCCACTGGCGGGAAAGGGACGACCGCTTCCTCTCGCCTCGTGGGCCTCGCACGGCTTACGATATCCATCTTGCCGGGCCGCCGGTCATGAGGTTTGAAGTGAGGACTGTTTCACTGTCCGTGACGGGCTGGCCGGCCTACCATCGACGTACCGGCACATGGGGTGTGCCGGTCGTCGCGATGTCCATGCTGTCTGTCGTACCAGAGAAGGTGGGGAGCCTTCCCGAATGATGAGCGCGCCCACACCGATGGGATCGCCGGGCCGTGACCCGGTCCAGCTTCAGCGTGCCCGGGACATGGTCCTGCCGGCGCTGTGCCAGGCTTTCGGGGCCGCATTGGCGCGTTTCGACGATGCACTGTTCGACCGGGCCGGCAATGCAGGCTCGTCGCAGCTGCTGTTCCTGGATGCGATGCGCGAGCTGCGCCGCCGCCGCGAGGACATCGCCGCCGCTTTCGCCGGCCACCTGCAGCGGGCCTGGGATGCACTGGCCGGTGGCGAGCCGCTGTCGGCCGAAACCACCCTGTCCGGGCCGGCCGAGGATGGCCTGAGCCTTTTGGCTGAACATGTACTGGAGTCGCGGCTGGCGGTGCGCAATTTCGCCACCGTGCTGCTGCGCGACTTCAAGCCGGTGCTGGCGCGGCTGGACCGTCGCCTGGGCCGCTTGATCGGCGGCGCCGAGCTGGATGCCGACCACAACCCGGTCAGCCCCGAACACCTGGGCGTGGCCATCCATGAGGCTTTTGCCGGCTGTGAGCTGGCGCCGGAAGTGCACCTGGTGCTGATCAAACTGTGCGAGCGCGACCTGCGCGCGCCGGTGGGCCGCATCTACGAGAAGCTGGACGAGCAGTTGGCCGCCGCTGGCGTGATGTCGCAGATGGGGGCGCCGCGGCGTCCGTTGTCGACCGCGCCCGACCCGCGCATGGCGCCGGGGGTGGACGATCTGGTCGAGCCGCGCCACGCGGCGGGCTTCGAATCCGAATTCGGTGATGATGAACAGGCCGCGCCGGCCTGGGCGCAACGTTTCGCCGCGCGCTGGTCCGAGCGCCGTGGCCACATGCAGCAGCATCTCGGGGGCGAGGACGCCGGCAATGGCGAGGCGTATGCCGGCCAGCAGGGCATGTTGCTGGAGGCCCTGCACGAGCTGCTGCAGCAGACCCGCCACGTTCGCGAGGACGCCACCTCGGCCGCGCAGGTCGCGGTCGGCCAGCACCGCCCGTTGAGCCAGCGCGAGATGATGTCGGTGCTGTCGCTGCTGCAGGCCACGCCCAGTGCGACGCTGCGTGCGGCCATCGGCGAGGATGGCGAATCGCTGGCGCAGCGGTTGAAGAGTGAAGTGCTGTCCAGCGCCACCCGCCTCGGCGTCGATCCCGGCCAGACCCGCCTGGACCCACAGGACGAGGACGCGATCGATCTGGTCGGCATGCTGTTCGACGTGATGCTGGACGAGCGCGAGCTGGAAGGTCGCTCGCGCGAGCTGATCGGCCGCCTGGTGGTGCCGTTCGTCAAGGTCGCCATGCTCGACCGCCGTATGTTCGTGCAGAAGACCCACCCGGCCCGCAAGCTGCTCAACTCGCTGGCCGAAGCCTGCGAGGGCAATACCGGCGAAAGCCAGGCCGAGCGCATGCTGATGGCCAAGGTCGAGGAGATCATCGAACGCCTGGTGGCCGAGTTCAACGAGAATCTGGCGATCTTCCTGACGCTGGAAGAAGAATTCCGCGAGTTCCTCGTACAGCATCGCCGCCGCGTGGAAATCGCCGAGCGTCGCGCCGCCGAAACGCAGCGCGGCCAGGAAAAGCTGGAAATGGCCCGCAGCCGTGCCGGTGCCGAACTGGACCGCCGCATCGGCGATGCCACCCTGCCGCCGGCCATTGCCGAGTTCCTGCGCCAGCCGTGGCAGCACCACCTGACCCTGGCGCTGTTGCGCGAGGGCGAGGAGGGCGCGTCGGTGGCCGAGGCACTGAGCCTGGCTGACGGCCTGCTGGAGGAAGTGGCCGAGGCCCGCCGCCAGATCGTCGGCAAACCGTGGCTGCAGGCCTGGCAGCCGGTGCTGGCCAAGGTGTTCGCCAGCGTGGGTGTGCATGGTGATGCCGCCACCGGCGCCATCGATGCCCTGCATGACACCCTGCAGGGCATTGCCGAATCGCGGCCGGAACTGCAGCGCGCGCTGCCGGAGCTGCCGCAGGTCGCCTTGCCGGCGCCGCCGGTGGCTGAATCGCCAGCGGTCGAGTTGGGCGGGCAGATCGACGCCGACGACTTCGACAACGCCGACGCCGACCGCTTCCGCCGCATGGAAATCGGCAACTGGCTGGACTTCGTCGACAAGGACGGCAAGGTGCAGGCCGGCAAGCTGTCCTGGGTCAGCCCGATTTCCTCGCGCCTGCTGTTCGTCAATCGTCGTGGCGTGCGCTTCTGCGTGGCCTCGCCGGAAGAACTGGCGGTGATGGTGCGGCTGGGCCGCCTGCGCGCCCACGTCGACGATGGCGCCTTCGACAGCGCGATGCAGGGTGTGATCGATCGGCTGGACCCGGGCAGCGCAACACTGCACTGAGCCGTGGCCGCCTGCTAGGATCGGGAAAACTCACCGATCAGCGGGGACCTGCATGGCCGTGGCGTTGCTGGGGATCAAGGAGACCGCGCCGGGCGAACGGCGCGTGGCGTTGACGCCGGAAACCGCGCGCAAGCTCGGTGCCCTCGGCATTACCGTCTGGTACGAGGCCGGCGCCGGCTTGGCGGCAGGCTTCACCGATGCGGCCTATGACGATGCCGGCGCACGTGTGTTCGACGCGGGCCGTTGGGGCGAGATCGACATCCTGCTGTGCGTGCAGGCGCCGCCGGCGTCGGTCCTGGAACAGCTCAAGCCCGCTGCCAGCGTGGTCGGCCTGCTGGCCCCGGCCAGTGATCCGGCGCTTGCGGCATTGGCCGCTGGCGACCGCCTGCAGCTGTTCCCGCTGCAGCAGCTGCCGCGCACCACCCGCGCGCAGGCGATGGATGTGCTCAGTTCGCAGGCGGGCATGGCCGGCTACAAGGCCGCGCTGATCGCAGCCGAGCGGGCGCCGCGTTTCTTCCCGATGCTGACCACCGCTGCCGGTACCGTGCGGCCGGCCAAGGTGCTGGTGATCGGCGCCGGTGTGGCCGGGCTGCAGGCCATTGCCACCGCGCGCCGGTTGGGTGCACAGGTGGAAGGTTTCGACGTGCGCCCGGAAACCCGCGAGCAGATCCAGTCACTGGGTGCGCGCTTCCTCGATCTTGGCGTGAGTGCGGCCGGTGAAGGCGGCTATGCGCGTGCGTTGACCGATGAGGAACGTGCCGAGCAGCAGCGCCGGCTGGCTGACCACCTGCGCAGCGTGGATGTGGTGATCTGTACTGCAGCGGTGCCGGGGCGACCGGCGCCGACGATCGTGACTGCCGCGATGGTGGAGGGCATGGCCACCGGCAGCGTGATCGTGGACCTGGCGGCGGAGAGCGGCGGCAACTGCGCACTGACCCAGCCGGGGCAGTGCATCGAACATCAGGGTGTGACCATCGATGGCCCGCTGGGCCTGGCCAGCCGCGGCGCGACCCAGGCCAGCGAGATGTATGCGCGCAACCTGCTCAACTTCGTCGCGCTGTTCGTGCGCGAAGGGCAGCTCGGTTTCGACTGGGAAGACGAGTTGCTGGCCAAGACGCGCTGGCAGGCGTGACCTGACCCGCATGCTGTAGAGCCGAGCCCATGCTCGGCTTGCGCAGACGCGATGAAGCAGCCGAGCGTGGGCTCGGCTCTACAGAGGATTGAATCTGGTCTTACCGCGGCTTCGCCGGCGGCGGGTTCTCGCGCACCCAGTCCTTGCGCTGCTCCGGCGTCATCTGCGACCAGCGCTCGCGCAGTGCGTCGCGCTGCGCGGGCGGCAGATCCCGCATCTGGCCGAACAGGGCCCGGGCCTGCTCACGCTGTTCCGGGCTCATGTGCTCGAAGCGGCGCAGGCCACGTCGGGCCTTGTCGCGTTCCTCAGGGCTCATCGACTGCCAGCGCTGGCCATGGGAGAGCATGCGCTGGCGCTGGCCGGCATCGGCGCTGTTCCAGCGGTCGCGCAGCGGCGCCAGCAGGGATTCCCGCTGTGCTTCACTCAGCTGTTCCCAGGCCGGCAGCGGTCCGGCCGGCGCGGGGCGCGCGGCAGGGGCGGGCGCGGCGCTCTGCGCCAGTGCCGGGAGGGCCGGCAGCAGCAACAGGGTCATCAGCAGGGGCAGGGCGTGCAGTCGGGACATCATTCACTCCATCGCCAGGTCGGTATCGCCCAGCCACAGGTACAGATCGGGATTTTCGTCGTAGAGCGCGCTGTTGTCTTCCACCGAGGCAAGCACAGGTGCCGGCGCAGGGCCCGTCAGCGTGCCATGGCCAGTGAACTGCAGGCCGATGCCCAGCGCCACCACCAGCGAACAGGCACTGGCCAGCCACCAGCGCCAGCGCCCGCGATGGGTGGCCGTGGCGCCGTGGCGAGCCTGCCGCAGCCGGGCCAGCGTTGCCGGCGACAGCGCGCGCAGCGACTGCGCGTGCAGGCCGCGCAGGGAGTCATCGGAAGGCAGGGAGCGGTTCACGGGTGGATCTCCAGGTAATCCTGCAGCGCCTGGCGGGCGCGTGCCAGATGGGTTTTTACCGCGCCTTCGCTGCAGCCCATGGCGCGGGCGGTGGTGGCCCCGTCCAGATCCTGCAGCACGCGCAGGGTGAACGCCTCGCGCTGGCGGGCGGGCAGGCGGCGCAACGCGTCCACCAGCTGCTGGTACTGCTGGCGCTGTTCATGCGCCTGTGCCGGGTCCGGGCCGGGGTCGGCCCAGTCGATCCCGCCGCCGTCCGCGTCCTGGTTGTCGCGCCAGAACGGCAGGCGGAAGCGGCGCCGGCGCTGCACGTCGATCACGCGCCGGCGCAGGATGCTCCAGAACAGCGGCGCCCATTCGGCGGCCGGCTTGTCGGCGTAGTCCAGCATGCGCAACAGCGCGTCCTGCACCGCGTCCATGGCGTCTTCGCGCTGGCGCAACCCGGCCTCGGCGAAGCGGAACGCACGCGGGCCGACGCTGGCCAGGAACGCCTCCAGCGATGCCGGCAGGGCATCGGTCTCGGCGCTCGGGGGGACGGGGCTGCTCACCAGCACAGGGTACGGTTCCTCGCTTGGGGTCACCATCGACAACGCGTGAGCGCGGCTTCGGTTGACGCCGGGCGCGCACCGGGTTCAGCCCATGGTTATGATGGGACGACGAAGACAGAGCAGGAGCGTTGCCAGTGAGTGACGGGTTCGTAGCGCTGTACATCTTCATGCTGGCGGCCATCGCCGGCCACGTGATCATTTCGCGGGTGCCGGTGATCCTTCATACCCCGCTGATGTCGGGCTCCAACTTCATCCACGGCATCGTGCTGATCGGCGCGATGGTGGTGCTGGGGCACGCGCAGACACCGCTGGAGAAAGCCCTGGGTTTCCTCGCCGTGGTGCTCGGTGCCGGCAACGCCGCCGGTGGCTACGTGGTCACCGCGCGCATGCTGGAAATGTTCAAGCCGAGTGCGCCCAAGGGCGGCAAGGATGAGCCGAAGGAGCCGCAGGCTTGAACATCAGCACCGTCGAACTGCTCGATTGGCTGGTCAAGGCCAGCTACCTCGTCGCCGCCACGCTGTTCCTGCTGGGCCTGCAGCGCATGGCCTCGCCGCTGACCGCGCGCAGCGGCATCCGCTGGGCCGGGCTGGGCATGCTGCTGGCCACGGTGGCGACGTTCTTCCTTCCCGAACTGCACAACGTGCCGCTGATCCTGGTGGCGCTGCTGCTGGGCGCGGGCCTGGCCTGGTGGTCGGCCGGGAAGGTTGCCATCACCGACATGCCGCAGATGGTGGCGCTGTACAACGGCATGGGCGGTGGCTCGGCGGCGGCCATCGGCGCGGTGGAACTGCTGCGCTACGCCTTCCTCGCCAACCGCGATACCAGCCACTGGAGTGCACAGGCACTGGCCGACCTGGCCGGGCGCCAGCCATCGGGCATGGTGCTGCTGCTGGCGGTGGTCGGCGCGGCGATCGGTGCGGTGTCGCTGTCCGGTTCGGTGATCGCCTGGGCCAAGCTGGACGGGCGCCTGGACAAGCGCGTGACCTGGCCCGGCCAGCAGGTGATGAACCTGCTGGTGGCACTGGCGGTGGTGGTGCTGGCGATCATCGCGGCCAGCACCCTCAATACCTGGGCGATCGTCGCGTTCTTCGTGCTGGCGCTGGCGCTGGGCGTGCTGATGACGTTGCCGATCGGTGGCGCCGACATGCCGGTGGTGATCTCGCTGTACAACGCGTTCACCGGCCTGGCGGTGTCGTTCGAAGGCTACGTGCTGGGCAACGAGGCATTGATCATCGCCGGCATGATGGTCGGCGCGGCCGGCATCCTGCTGACCCGGCTGATGGCCAAGGCGATGAACCGGCCGATCCGCAACGTGCTGTTCTCCAACTTCGGCGGCGGTGCCGGGGGCGAAGCGCAGGCGATCACCGGTGCGCAGAAGCCGATTGAAGCGTCGGACGTTGCGGCGATGATGGCCTACGCCGAACGCGTGGTGATCGTGCCGGGATACGGCATGGCCGTGGCGCAGGCCCAGCACAAGATCTGGGAGCTGGCACAGCGGCTGGGCCAGCGCGGGGTGAAGGTGAAGTTCGCCATCCATCCGGTGGCCGGGCGCATGCCCGGGCACATGAACGTGCTGCTGGCCGAAGCGGGCGTGCCGTACGATCTGATCGCCGACATGGACGACATCAACCCGGAGTTCGCCAACACCGACGTGGTGCTGGTGATCGGTGCCAACGACGTGGTCAATCCGGTGGC
Organism: Stenotrophomonas veracruzanensis; assembly: GCF_032911525.1. NCBI lineage: Bacteria > Pseudomonadati > Pseudomonadota > Gammaproteobacteria > Lysobacterales > Lysobacteraceae > Stenotrophomonas > Stenotrophomonas veracruzanensis. Next base: position 28,915 of record NZ_JAWJTI010000030.1, on the reverse strand, counting down.
ACGCACCGACCCGGCCAGCCCGATCTACGGCATGCCGGTGCTGGACGTGGTCAACGCGCGCAACGTGGTGGTGATCAAGCGCGGCAAGGGCACCGGTTTTGCCGGCATCGAGAATGCGCTGTTCTATGCCGACAACACGCGCATGCTGTACGGCGATGGTGCGGAAGCGGCAGCCTCGCTGGTGAGCGAACTGAAAGCGCTCGACGGCGGGCATTGAGATCCGGCTGCATCCGGTGGGTGCGGACCTTGGTCCGCACGCTTTTTCCCGGCCAGCGGCCGGAACGACCCCTTCCACGCGTGGCGTGGATCTACGGCGGGCATTAGGCCGCGGCTGGATCTGGTAGGTGCGGACCTTGGTCCGCACGCTCTTGCCGGCCAGCGGCCGGCACTACCGAATCCACGCATGGCGTGGATCTACGGCGGGCATTAGGCTGCGGCTGGATCTGGTAGGTGCGGACCTTGATCCGCACGCTCTGCCGGCCAGCGGCCGGCACTACCGAATCCACGCGTGGATCTACGCGGTCAGCGCGCCAGCCAGGCGCCTACGACCACGGCGAAGGCCAGCCACAGCCATTCCACCGCGCCGTTGGCCAGGGTAATCAGGGTCCAGGCCAGGTGCGGACCCATCCGCATCGTGGCGTCCCACAGGTCCAGCCCGATCGAACCGCCCATCCAGGCGCTGGCGATGGTCCAGTTGGCCACGGCGGCCACCAGCAGGGTGCCCAGCACGACCAGAGCGATGCGCAGCCGGCCCGGGCCCAGCGTACCCATGCGCAGCATGAACACCAGTTCCAGGGCGGTCAGTACCGCCATCCAGCCGACCTGCCGGCCGGTCATCAGCGCCAGCACCGTCCAGGCGAGGGGAGCAACAAACAGGCCCAGCAACAGCATGATGGGCCAGAGCCAGGTCACGGTCCTGGCACGCGCGGCATTGAAGGACATCGAAGCTCCCTGAAGATCACCCACAGGATACTGTGGTTTGCCGCAGTGCACCGGCGGCAGCAGGGCGGCTGGGCTAGAATGCCGTCTTGCGTGGCCGCGGCCACGGCCCCATATCGGTCCCCATGTATTCCCGTAGCAGCGAACCTGTCCACTTCGAACGCGATTGCGAGGCCGTGATGGTCCCGCAGGGCGATACCGTGACCCTGCCCGCCGGCAGCTATGGGTACATCACCCAGGCGCTGGGCGGCAGTTATTCGGTGTTTGTCGAGGGCAACCTGTTCCGCATCGCCGGCAAAGACGGCGACGCCATCGGCAAGGAGGCGCCGGCACCGCTGGAACTGCCGGCCGATGCCACCGATGAACAGGTGGAACAGCTGGTATGGCAGCAGCTGCGCACCTGCTTCGATCCGGAAATTCCGGTGAACATCGTCGAACTGGGCCTGGTCTATGAAGTCGAGATCAAGCACCTGGACGAAGGCAAGCGCGAGATCGACGTGAAGATGACCCTGACCGCACCCGGCTGCGGCATGGGCGACATCCTCGTCGACGACGTGCGCAGCAAGCTCGAAATGATCCCGACGGTGGCCGAGGCCGACGTCGACCTGGTGTTCGACCCGCCGTGGAACCAGCACATGATGTCCGAGGCGGCCCGGCTCGAGACCGGCATGCTTTGACCCACGGCCCGCAGTGACGCGGGCCCGGCATTACCCGCAACCAGAACAGGAAATCTCCGGTGTCCCAGTCCATTCCCAGCTTCGCCGTCACCCGTTCGGACCACCCGCGCAGCGCTGAAGAGCGCGCCCAGATCCTGGAGAAGCCGGGCTTCGGCCTGCACTTCACCGACCACATGGTGGAAGTGCGCTGGGACAAGGACACCGGCTGGCACAACGCCAATGTGCGTGCCTACGGCCCGCTGCAGCTGGACCCGGCCGCAGCAGTCCTGCACTACGGCCAGGAAATCTTCGAAGGCATCAAGGCCTACCGCCACGCCGACGGTTCGATCTGGACCTTCCGCCCCGACGCCAACGGCCGTCGCCTGCAGCGTTCGGCGCAGCGCCTGGCGCTGCCGGAACTGCCGGTGGAGATCTTCGTCGAATCGCTGAAGCAACTGATTGCCGTCGACAGCGCCTGGGTGCCGTCGGCCGATGAGTCGAGCCTGTACTTCCGTCCGTTCATGATCGGCGACGAAGCCTTCCTCGGCGTGCGTGGCGCGCACAAGGCCGGCTACTACGTCATCGCCAGCCCGGCCGGCCCGTACTTCGCCAAGGGTGTCGCTCCGGTGTCGATCTGGCTGTCGACGGAGTACGCGCGTGCGGCCAAGGGCGGCACCGGTGCCGCCAAGTGCGGTGGCAACTACGCCGCCTCGCTGCTGCCGCAGCAGAAGGCACAGGCACAGGGCTGCTCGCAGGTGCTGTTCCTCGACCCGGTCGAGGGCAAGTACCTGGAAGAACTGGGTGGCATGAATGTGTTCCTGGTCTACAAGGACGGCACGCTGGTCACCCCGGAACTGTCCGGCAGCATCCTCGAGGGCATCACCCGCGAGAGCATCCTGCAGCTGGCGCGCGACCGTGGCATGAAGGTCGAAGAGCGCAAGGTCAGCATCGACGAGTGGAAGGACGGCGTGGCCTCCGGTGCGATCAGCGAAGTGTTTGCCTGTGGCACCGCCGCGGTGGTCACCCCGATCGGCCAGCTGAAGGGCGAGGGCTTCTCGGTCGGCGACATCAACGCGCCGGCCGGCGAAGTGACCATGTCGCTGCGCAAGGAACTGACCGACATCCAGTACGGCCGCCTGCCGGACCGCCACCACTGGCTGGTCAAGCTGGGCTGAGGATCGCCCACGCTGAACTGTAGAGCCGAGCCGACGCTCGGCTGCTCTTCTGGAAAGCCCGTCCCCGTGACGGGCTTTCTGCGTTCTGGTCAGGCCGCCGGGCATGACCCGGCGCTACCGGACGGTCCGTGCGCGCCGACGGAGGACGCCGATGTCGGCAAAGTCATTCCAGGACACGTGACGACCCAGTCAGGTCTGTGCAGGGCACGAGAAAGTTCCTTCACCTTCACAAACCCTCGACCCGTAAAGTCTCAGATCAGACATTTCATCTTGCTGAAAAGACGCTGAAAATCTTGTGGTGTCCGGTTTTGGTCATTAGCGTCATCTGCACGGCGGATTGATAGGGGAATCCGCTGACTCGCCGGACTTCGAACCTCGCCAACGAAAGCCAGCCCATGGTTCGGCCGGTGCTTCTGCCGATTCCGGCATTCACACCACTAGAAAGGGAAATACGATGTCCCAGGTAACGCAACCGCGTGTGCGTCGAGTGTGGGTGGTCCTTGGTGCGTCCGTTCTGTCATCGCTGCTGCTGGCCACGCCTGCGCTGGCCGGTGATGTCCAGCTCAGCGGCCTGCAGTCCGCGCCGACCCACCAGCGTTTCATCGTGAAGTACCGCGACGGCAGTGCCCCGGTGGCCAACACCACCGCATTGGCCTCTTCGCTGAAGAGCGCCGCCGCTGGCATGGCCACGAGCCAGGGCCGCGCGCTGGGCCTGCAGCAGGTCCGCAAGCTGGCCGTGGGCCCGACCCTGGTCAAGACCGACCGTCCGCTCGACCAGGCCGAATCCGAGCTGCTGATGCGCAAGCTCGCCGCCGATCCGAACGTGGAATACGTCGAAGTCGACCAGATCATGCGCGCGACGCTGACCCCGAACGACACTCGTTTCAGCGAGCAGTGGGGCTTTGGCACCTCCAGTGCCGGCATCAACATCCAGCCGGCCTGGGACAAGTCCACCGGCACCGGCGTGGTGGTGGCCGTGATCGACACGGGCATCACCAACCATCCCGACCTCAACGCCAACATCCTGCCCGGCTACGACTTCATCAGCGACGCCGCGATGGCCCGTGATGGCGGTGGCCGCGACAACAATCCGAACGACGAAGGCGACTGGTACGGCGCCAACGAGTGTGGCTCGGGCATCCCGGCCTCCAATTCCAGCTGGCACGGCACCCACGTTGCTGGCACCGTGGCGGCCGTGACCAACAACAGCACCGGCGTGGCTGGCACGGCGTTCAATGCGAAGGTCGTCCCCGTGCGCGTGCTCGGCAAGTGCGGTGGTTATACCTCCGACATCGCCGATGCGATCGTGTGGGCATCCGGCGGCACCGTCAGTGGCGTGCCGGCCAATGCCAACCCGGCCGAAGTCATCAACATGTCCCTGGGCGGTGGCGGCACCTGCTCGGCTACCTACCAGAACGCGATCAATGGCGCGGTCAGCCGTGGTACCACCGTGGTGGTTGCCGCCGGCAACAGCAACACCAACGTGTCCTCGTCGGTGCCGGCCAACTGCGCGAACGTGATCGCGGTGGCGGCCACGACCTCGGCCGGTGCGCGTGCCAGCTTCTCCAACTATGGCGCCGGCATCGACATTTCCGGCCCGGGCCAGAGCATCCTGTCCACCCTCAACACCGGCACCACCACGCCGGGCAGCGCCACCTACGCGTCCTACAACGGCACCTCGATGGCGGCGCCGCATGTGGCCGGTGTGGTCGCACTGATGCAGTCGGTGGCGCCGAGCGCGCTGAGCCCGGCGCAGGTCGAGAGCATCATCAAGAGCACGGCACGTCCGCTGCCGGGTGCCTGCTCGGGTGGTTGCGGCGCCGGCATCATCGACGCCAATGCCGCTGTGGCTGCAGCGATCAACGGTGGCGGCAATCCGAACCCGGGCGGCAACGTGCTGCAGAACAACGTGCCGGTGACCGGCCTGGGCGCCGCGACCGGTGCCGAGCTGAACTACACCGTCGCCGTTCCGGCCGGCAGCACCCAGCTGCGCGTTGCGATCAGTGGCGGCAGCGGTGATGCCGACCTGTACGTGCGCCAGGGCAGTGCCCCGACCGATACCACCTACACCTGCCGTCCGTACCTGAGCGGAAACAGCGAGACCTGCACCATCAACAGTCCCACCGCCGGCACCTGGTATGTGCGGGTGAAGGCGTACAGCACCTTCTCGGGCCTGACCCTCAGCGCCCAGTACTGAGCCCAAGTCCCTCTCCATGGGCACGCCCCGGCCCAGGCCGGGGCGTTTTCTCTTTGGGTAGGTGCCGACCTTGGTCGGCACGCTGTTCCTCAGACCGACTCGAAGCGGTTCGCGGCCACGTTCTTGCGCACGTGCTGCGGATCGAATATCCGGCCGTTCATGGCGATGTACACGCCGCTCGGCAACGACTGCACCGCACCGATCGCGCAGCCGATGTTGAACTCGGCATCCGAGCCGCGGAAGCGTGCCGGGCTCAGCGCGCCGGTCATCACGATGGTCTTTTCTGGAATCGTCGCAAGCACCTGGCCGGTCTGCACCATCGAATCGGTGCCGTGGGTCACCAGCACGTGCCGGGTCGGCTGCGCGGCGATGGTGGCGCGGATCAGTTCGCGGTCCTCATCGTTGATGTGCAGCGAATCCTTGCGCAGGATCGGAATCACGTTGAAGCGGAACGTCACGCCCAGCTCGCGCAGGATCATGCCGATCTGGGGGTCGCCGATCTGGTAGTCCGACTTGTCGTCGAAGTAGATCTTGTCGATCGTGCCACCGGTGGTGACGACCAGGAGCTCTTCCATCATGTGCATGCGCGAAACCAGGACAGGTGCAGCGGCGCGGGGCCAGGAACACAGATGATACGGCCCGGCGGCCGCAGCGTCAGCGTCGCTTGCCGAAGCGGGCGCGCAGCCCCGGCAGGCTGGCGCTGAAGATCACCAGCAGGGCCAATGCAATCTCGATCAACGCCAGCCAGCGCGTCTCCGGGTGGCTCCAGGCGCTCATCACGCCATGGCTGAACCAGCCCAGCGCCAGCACCGAAGCCCAGAAGCCGGCCTTGCGCCAACCCAGTTGCAGGGCAACAGCCAACGCCAGTGGCGGCGCGGTGAACACCAGCTGGGTGGCCAGCCAGTGCTTGTCATTGATGAACCAGCCGGCGAACAGCGCGGCCAGCCCCATCAGGGCCAGCAGCAGGACCGTGCGAGCCGGGCGGCTCATCGGGCCAACCGTTGCGCGATGTCGGCCACCCGGCGGCCCAGCGCGCGGGCCAGCACGGCCTCGTCATCGGTCGGCTGCGGGTCATCGGCGGCGCCGGCCACGTGGCTGGCGCCATAGGGCGTGCCGCCACTGGTGGTGTGGCTCAACGCCGGTTCGGTGAACGGGATGCCGACGATCACGCAGCCGTGGTGCAGCAGCGGCACCTGCATCGACAGCAGGGTCGATTCCTGCCCGCCGTGCATCGAGGCGGTGGAGGTGAATACGCCGGCCGGCTTGCCTGACAGGGTGCCGTTGACCCATTCGGCGCCGAGCCCGTCCAGGAAATGCTTGACCGGCGCGGCCATGTTGCCGAAGCGGGTAGGGCTGCCGAGCAGCAGGCCCTGGCATTCCACCAGGTCCTGCACGCTCACGTAGGGCGCGCCATCGTCGGGCACCGGCGGCTGTGCGGTCTGGGTCACGGCGGCCACCGGCGGCACCGTGCGCAGGCGCGCGGTCATGCCCGGCACTTCGCCAATGCCCCGCGCGATCTGGCGCGCCAGCCGTGCCACCGAACCGCCCCGGCTGTAGTACAGCACCAGAATCTCGCCCATCGTGCCCGCTTCTCCTCGTCGTGTGGTCGCCAGTATGGCTATCCTGCCAGCATTCCGCATCGGGTACCCTTCCACCGATGGAACCTTTGGATACGCTCAACCTGTGGATGGAGCGCGCGCGGGATCGCGCACGGGCCATCAGTTTCGGCCGCTTCCTGTGGCATCGCTTCCTCGACGACCGCCTGTTCCAGGCAGCGGCGGCGCTGGCCTACACCACGGTGTTCGCGCTGGTGCCGCTGGCCATCGTGGTGTTCGGCGTGCTCTCGGCCTTCCCCGTCTTCGACCGCTGGAGCGACCAGCTCAGCGATTACGTCTTTTCCAACTTCGTGCCCAACGCTGCGCGCGCCGCGGAGGGCTACCTGCGGCAGTTCTCGGCCAGTGCCGGCCAGCTCACCGCCGCCGGCTTCATCGCGCTGGTGGTCTCGCTGCTGATCACGCTCAACAGTGTTGAAGAGACCTTCAACCAGATCTGGCGGGTCGGCTCGACCCGGCCCAAGCTGACCCGCTTCCTGGTCTATTGGACCGTGCTGACCCTGGGCGCGATGCTCGCCGCTGCTTCGCTGGCAGTATCGGCGCGGGTGTTCGCAATGCCATTGTTCGGCACGCAGGAGGGCCGCTGGCTGGCCGAGCTTGCGCTGCGGGTGGCGCCGATCTTGATCGAGTTCGTGTGCATCACGCTGATGTTCCGGGTGGTGCCGCATCACACGGTGAAATGGCGGCACGCAGTTCCCGGCGCAATCCTGGCCGCGGTGATCCTGGAGCTGGTGAAGTGGGGCATCGGCGCCTACCTGGGCAGCTTCCAGTCCTACCAGAAGCTCTATGGCACGGTCGCCTTCGTGCCGATCCTGCTGCTGTGGATCTACCTATGCTGGGTGGCGGTGCTGCTGGGCGCGTCGCTGTCCTCGTCGATGGCCGCCTTCCGCTACCAGCCAGTGGAACTGCGCTTGCCCCAGGGCTACGAGTTCTACGGCCTGCTGCGCCTGCTCGGCCGCTTCCACCATGCACGCGCCAAGGGCAGGGGCCTGGCCGATGATGAAATCCTGCGGCTGGAGCCGATGCTGACCGACTCCCTGCTGCATGACCTGGTCTGCAACCTGCAGGAGATCGACCTGCTGCGCCGTGACGAGCGCGGCGAGTGGCTGCTGTCGCGTGACCTGAACCAGGTGAGCCTGGCCGATCTGTACGAATGCACCCAGCTGCGCATCCCGGTAGCCGAGCAGCACCTGCCGTACCGCGACGACAGCCTGGGCCGTGCCGCATTGGCGGCGCTGGACGATCTGCGACTGCCCCTGCGTGAACGCCTGAAGCGCAAGGTCAGTGATATCTATACCGATTCCGGAGACATGCCATGACCCGCAAGACGACGTTGCCGCTGCTGCTCCCGTTGACCCTGCTGCTGGCCCTGTCGGCCTGCAAGCCGGCCCAGGAGCCGACCCCGGCCAGCAGCCAGCCGCCGGCACAGGCACCGACGCCGGCCGCACCGGTGCCGGTCGATGAAACCCCGGCCGAGCGCACCACCGCCGAGTTCCCGACGCTGAAGATGAAGGCGGTGGATGGCAGTGATTACGATCTGGCCGCGCATCGTGGCAAGTGGGTGGTGGTGAACTTCTGGGCCACCTGGTGCGCACCGTGCCGCAAGGAGATGCCCGAGCTGTCGGCGCTGCATGCGATGCGCAGCAACATCGAGGTGGTCGGTCTGGCCTATGAGGACATCGAAGTGCCGGAGATGCAGTCGTTCCTGACCAAGCATCCGGTGACCTATCCGATCGTGATCGTGGACCCGTTCGATCCGCCGGCGGACTTCGCCACACCGCGCGGTTTGCCGCTGACGCACCTGCTGGATCCGCAGGGCAAGCTGGCGCACACGTTCCTTGGCCCGGTGACGGCCGCCGACATCGAAAAGCAGATCGCTGCTGCCAAGTAGTGGGTTGGTCGGCAGGGCCTGCGGCCCTGCACCCGTGGAGGCCAGAGCAACAGCAACGGCAACAGCCGGAGCAAAGGCGGGTCTCCTGAGGGATGGCGGGGTGGGGCCGGTTGCGGGGGCCGCTGCAAGTACGTCCATGTAAGCTCGGTCGCCGCATCCATGCGGCTCACGCCCCCGCAACCGGACCCACCCCGCCTTCGACAGTTTTCTGCGAGCTGTCGGTATTGCTTTCTGTAGAGCCGAGCCATGCTCGGCTCAAATCTCACAGATATCGAAATATTCGATTTCGATTGAGAGTCATCCACGCATGGCGTGGATCCATCAGATCGCGGAGATCTGTCAGAGGTGGGGCGGTGCCGGAGTGCGGGGTGTCAGCCGCATGGATGCGGCTGCCAAGCCTACAAGGACGTACTTGCGGCGTCCCTGCACTCCGGCACCGCCCCACCATCCCACGGAATACCCGCTGTTGCTGTTGCCGTTGCTCTGGCTTCGGCAGGTGCAGGGTGCAACCCTGCCGACCCACCCTATTCCTCGACCGGGAAGTCCTCGATCGGCTTCAGTACATCGTAGTGCTCGCGATGCAGCTTGCCCTTCAGCTTCGGCAGCTCCGGCAACGGCGCATCCACCCGCGTGTCCGGCAACCGGTCCAGCAGGTTGCGCACCAGGGTCAGTCGCCCCAGCCGCTGGTCGTTGAAATCCACCAGCGTCCAAGGCGCCGCCTCGCGATGCGTCGCGCGCAGCATCGCCTCACGGGCTTCGGTATAGGCGCTGTACTTGCTGCGCGATTTCAGGTCGACCGGGGACAGCTTCCAGCCCTTCAGCGGATCGAGGTGGCGTTCGGCGAAACGCTTCTCCTGCTGCTCCTGGTCGACGCACAGCCAGTACTTGAACAGCAGGATGCCGTCATCCACCAGCAGCTGCTCGAACACCGGCGCCTGGCGCAGGAACTGCTGGTACTCGGTTTCGCTGCAGTAGCCCATCACCCGCTCGACGCCGGCGCGGTTGTACCAGCTGCGGTCCATCAGCACGATCTCGCCGGCGGCGGGAAGATGCGAGGCGTAGCGCTGGAAATACCACTGCGTGGCTTCGCGGTCGGTGGGCTTGGGCAGCGCCACCACCCGGCACTGGCGCGGGTTGAGGTGCTGGCTGATGGCCTGGATCGCGCCGCCTTTGCCTGCGGTATCACGGCCTTCGAACAGCACCAGCAGGCGCTGCCCGCTGTGCTGCACCCAGCGCGCCATGGCGGTCAGTTCCAGCTGCAGCGGCAGCAGCAGTTCGTCGTAGTCCTTGCGCTTGAGCTTGGCCATCGTCACACCACGCGGAGAGGAAGCCCGAGCGTAGCGCAGGGATGGCTCAGGCGATGTCGACGCCTGGTAGAGTCGACTGTCAGTCGACTATCGCGCGCAGCGCGGGGTTTCAGGCTTCCTGCCGAAGGCAGTCGACTAACTGTGATCTCTCTGTAGGTTGTTCATCCGGGACATCTTTGGAAAATGGTGGTTACCACACCTCTCCAGACCCCAAAGAGCCCGGATGAACCACCATAAAAATGCCCGTTTGACCGTCCATAGTCGAGCACTTCTTGTTCGCCGCATCCTCCACGAGGGCCTGCGCCCAGAGGAAGCAGCCCAAGCATGCGGCGTAAGTGTGCGTACGGCCTACAAATGGCTGGCCCGATTCCGGGAGTTCGGGGTGTCGGGGCTGGAAAACCGCAGCTCACGTCCTCACCGGACACCACATGCGACATCTGCACCGGTGGTGGAGCAGATCAAGGAGTGTCGCCGTAAACGGCAGACCTATCTGACCATCTCAAAGACCTTGGGGATCGGCCACAACACCATTTCCAGGCTGATGCGCGCCCACGGCCTCAATCGTTTGTGTCGGCTGGATCTGCCTAAGGAGGTCATCCGATACGAATACGATCAGCCCGGAGGGCTGCTACACCTGGACATCAAGAAGCTGGGCAACTTCCAGCGGCCGGGCCATAGAACCGACGCCAAGCGCCGAGGAAATGCCGGTGGCGGCGGCTGGGGCTACGTGCACGTGGCTATTGACGATCACTCCCGTGTCGCCTACAGCAGCGTCCACCCCAACGAACAAAAGGAAACGGCCTGCCAGGCACTGCTGGGTGCCTTGGAGTACTACGCCAGCCTGGGAATCACCTTCAAACGAATTCTGACCGACAACGGGGCGTGCTATCGCTCCGCTGCATTCGCAAAGCTACTTAAGTCCCTTGGGATCAAGCACATGCGCACTAAACCTTACACGCCGCGCACCAACGGCAAAGCGGAGCGCTTCATCCAAACCAGCCTGCGCGAATGGGCCTACGCCCGCGAATACGCCTCCTCGGACCAGCGCAATTCCGTGCTGACCCAATGGCTGCACCACTACAACTGGCACCGCCCTCACATGGGGATCGGTGGCCAACCACCTATTTCCAGAGTCCTGCTGAACAACGTGGTGGGTTTACACAACTAACAGTCGACTCTACCCAGTCGACATCATCCAATCGACATTACCCGGTCGGTTCGGTTGTTCCCAGCCAGCCGTGTTCGCGCGCCAGCCGCTGCAGCAGCGCCGACAGGTCGCGGGCGAACCCGTCCATGTCGAACAATCCACTGCGCTCGCGCGCCTGCGCCAGATCGGCACGCAGCGCGGCCAGTGCCGCGGGGTCATTGCCCAGCGCGCTGGCGGTGGCGATGAACGCCGCATCGTCAGCGACATTCATTCGCGCCAGCCCCAGATGGTGATTGAGGCTGCCGGCCACGCGCGCGGCGAAGGTGTCGCCGGGGCAGGTCAGCACCGGGCAGCCGGCCCACAGCGCGTCCGACGCGGTGGTGTGCGCGTTGTACGGATGCGTGTCGAGGAACAGGTCGGCCCGCTGATAGCGGGCCAGGTACTGCGGATGCGGCAGCTTGGCCATGAACACCAGGCGTGCCGGATCCAGGCCGGCGGTCTGCGCGGCAGTGCGCAGGCGAGCGTCGGCCTGGCCGGGGCCGGACAGCAGCCACAGCACGCTGCCGGGCACGGCCTGAAGCACTGCGAAGGCGCGGCCCATGCTGCGCGGGTTGAGCTTGTAGCTGTTGTTGAAGCAGCAGAACACCACGCCGTGCTCGGGCAGGCCGCACTCGGCGCGGGACGGTGCCGGTTCAAGCACACGCGTGCTGTCCGAGGGCTGGAAGGCACGTGGCAGGCGCAGGACACGTTCGCTGAAGTGCGATTCCAGTGATGCCGGCAGCACGAATTCGTCGGCGACCACGGCATCCAGCCATCGCGCGCCTGACGTGCCGGGATAGGCCAGCCAGTTCAGCTGCAGCGGGGCTGGGCGCATCGCCAGGACTTCCGGCGTGCCGCCACCGCCCCAGCCGCGCAGGTCGAACAGCAGGTCAATGCCCTGTGCGCGGATGCGGGTGGCGATGTCGGCATGACGCAGGCCGGACATGTCGTGCAGGTGCGTCGCCGCCTGCAGGCGCTTGCGGATGCGGCTGCCGTCGTCGTGGTTCAGTGCGAACAGGTGCAGTTGCAGAGCAGGATCATGGCGCAGCTGTTCGAGCAGGGCCACGGTCAGCAACCCGGTGGGATGGGCACCAAAGCCATTGGACAGGAAGCCGACGCGCAGCGGGCCATGCTCGCGAACCTTCACTGCAGGAAGGGGGCGCACCGCCGACGCCACGACTGCGGCGCGCGCACGCGCGCAGACCAACTGCTCGGCCGCGCTGGCGTCTTCACTGAGGAAGGCGAACGGCTCCACCGCACCCTGGCCGGCGGCGAGCGCGGCGCGTACCTGCGCAGCCAACGCGTCCACGTCCTGCCAGTCGCACAGGCGGCGCTGCCAGGCCAGGCGCTGCGCGGCGATATAGGGTTCATCCGGCATCAGCGCATGCGCGCGGCGATAGGCCGCTGCTGCGCCTTCAGCATCATCGGCGTCTTCCAGCGCATGGCCCAGCCACAGCGCGATGCCCGGGTGCTGCGGGGCCAAAGCCGAGGCCTGGCCGAGCAGCCTGGCCGCGTCGGCATGCGCACCGGCCATCCAGGCCACGCGGCCCAGCCGTGCCAGTGCCTCGGGGTGGTTCGGGCGCAGCTGCAGCGCACGTCGTGCGGCCTGCTCACCGGCGGCGATGTCGCCGGCCTCCAGTTCCAGGTCGGCCAGCATCACCCAGGCGACGAAGTCGCCGGGCTGGCGTGTGATCGCCTGTTGCAGGTGCTGCCGCTGCTGCCAGGCCGACATGCGACTCAGCTCGCCGACAACTGGGCCAGGGCGTCGACCTGGTGTTCGTGGCTGAGCCGCTGCAGCAGCGGGTCGAGGTCGCCGGCCAGTACGTTGGGCAGGTCGTACAGCGTCAGGCCTTCCACGCGGTGGTCGGTGATCCGGCCCTGCGGGAAGTTGTAGGTGCGGATGCGCTGGCTGCGGTCGCCGCTGCCGACCTGCAGGCGCCGTGATTCGGCCTGCGCGGCGTCCTGGCGCTGGCGCTCGGCGTCCAGCAGCTGTGCTTTCAGGCGCTTCATCGCCTTGTCGCGGTTGGCGTGCTGGCTGCGCTCGGTCTGGCATTCCACCACCACGCCAGTCGGCACGTGGGTGATGCGGATGGCCGATTCGGTCTTGTTGACGTGCTGGCCACCGGCGCCGGACGAGCGGAACGTATCCACCTTCAGGTCGGCGGGGTTGATGACGATGTCATCGACCTCATCGGCCTCGGGAATGATCGCTACGGTGGCCGCCGAGGTGTGGATGCGGCCCTGCGATTCGGTGGCTGGCACGCGCTGCACACGATGCGTACCCGATTCGAACTTCAGGCGTGAGAACGCGCCACGGCCGACCACGCGCGCCACCACTTCCTTGTAGCCGCCATGCTCGCCCGGGCTGTCCGATTCGATTTCGACTTTCCAGCCCTGGCGCTCGGCGTAGCGGGCGTACATGCGGAACAGGTCGCCGGCAAAGATCGCGGCCTCATCGCCGCCGGTACCCGCGCGCACTTCCAGGAACAGGTTGCCTTCATCGCGCGGGTCGCGCGGCACCAGCAGCAGCGCCAGCTCCTGCTCCAGTTCCTGCAGGCGCGCCTGTGCCGCAGCGATTTCCTCGTCGGCCAGCTCGCGCAGGTCGGGGTCGGCGCGCATGCCTTCGGCGGCGGCCAGGTCGGCCTTGGCACGGGCTTCATCGGCGAGGGCGATGGCGATCGGTTCAAGTTGGGCGAATTCGCGCGAAAGGTCGCGGAAACGGGTGTTGTCGGCGACCACATCGGGTTCGGCGAGCAGGCGTTCCAGTTCTTCGCGGCGCTCGGCCAGCGCTTCCAGCTTACGGCGCAGGGTCGGCGTCATCGGGTCTCACGGGTGGGTGGCGGTAACCCGGCGTGGCCGGGAACAGGCGCTCGGCGGCGCGGGTCAGGTCGGCATCGCCACTCAGCGCGGCAGCGCGCAGGGCGGCGGTCGGCGGATGCAGCAGGCGGTTGGTCAGGCCGTGGGCCAGCAGTTCCAGCACTTCATCGGCCGGCTTGCCGTTGGCCAGCTGCTGGCGTGCGCGCTCCAGCAGCTCGGCGCGGGTGGCCTCGCCGAACGCACGCAGCTGCCGCAGCGGCGCCTGGTGGGCGCTGGCCTGCTGGGTCTCGACGAAGCGCGACACCTGCAGGTCGATGATCGCCTCGGCTTCGGCGGCGGCCTCGCGACGGCCACGGCGGTTGTCTTCCACCGCGCGTTCCAGGTCATCGACGGTGTAGAGGAAGGCATCGTTGAGCGTCCCGACCTCGGCCTCGATGTCGCGCGGCACGGCCAGGTCGAACAGCAGCATCGGCTTGTGCCGGCGCGCACGCAGGGCCTTGGCCACCATCTCGCGATGGATCACCGGCTCGCGCGCGGCGGTGGCCGAGAACACCACGTCGGCCTCGCCCAGGTGGCGGTCCAGTTCGGTCAGCGGCAGGGCCACGCCGCCATGGCGGCTGGCAAGTTCCTGCGCGTGGGCGAGGGTGCGATTGGCGATCAGCAGCCGGCGGACCTTGCCCTCGCTCAGGTGCCGTGCAGCCAGTTCGATGGTCTCGCCGGCACCGACCAGCAGCACGGTGGAATCGTCCAGCCGGGCGAACGCGTTCTGCGCCAGGCGCACCGCCGCCGAGGCGACCGACACCGGGTTGGCGCCGACCTGGGTATCGGTGCGCGCACGCTTGGCCACTGAGAATGTCTGCTGGAACAGGCGGTCCAGGCGCTGGCCAAGCAGACCGTGGTCGCGCGCGGTCGACCAGGCATCCTTCACCTGGCCGAGGATCTGTGGTTCACCCAGCACCATCGAGTCCAGCCCGGTGGCGACGCGGAACAGGTGGCGCACGGCCTCGGCATCGGCATGCTGGTACAGGTAGCCCTGCAGGTCGCCGGCCTGGCTGTGCAGCCACTGGTCCAGTGCCTGCGCCGAATCGGCCACGGCGTACAGTTCGGTGCGGTTGCAGGTGGACAGCAGCACCGCCTCGGCGATCTGCGGGGTATCGCGCAGCGAACCGAGCGCGCGCGGCAACGCCTCACCGGCGAAGGCCGCGCGCTCGCGCAGCTCCACCGGTGCGGTCTGGTGATTCAGTCCGAGCACCCACAGGGTCATTGTTCAGTTGCTTGCGATAAGCTGCTGGCCATTGGACGACATTTTAAGGCCCCGATGCCGACGATGCCCGCATTGATTCGCATCCCCAGTGTTCTGCTGCTGTCTCTGGCCTGCTGCCAGGCCCTGGCGGCAGTGCCGGCCAAGGCCCCCGTACGGGCCCCAGCCACTGAGGAACTGGCGCTGGAACCGGTGATGGCCGGTGAGTTCGCGCTGCAGGCCGGCAAGCTGGCCGACGCCGCGCGCTGGTACCTGCAGGCAGCCCAGCAGACCGACGGCGACGCCGGCCTGGCCGAGCGCGCGACCCGCATTTCCATGCTCGCCAACGACGATGCCAGCGCCGCCAAGGGCCTGGCCCTGTGGCAGCAGCGCGCCCCACGCTCGTTGACCATGCGCAGCGCCGCCGGTGCGCTGGCCATGCGACAGGGCGATGTGAAGGCCGCCCGCACCGAGCTGCAGGCCCTTCTGGCCGACCCCGACGAGCGCGGCTGGAAGTTCGCGCTGGCCGCGCTGATCGGTGGTGGCCGTGATCCGGCGGTGCCCGCACAGGTGCTGGGTGAGCTGGTCGACGCCAACGCCATTCCGCCGAAGATCGAAGCCTGGCAGGAATTCGGCCGCCTGGCCCTGCGCATGGAAAAGCCCGAGCTGGCGCGGCGCATGATCGATGAAGTGGTCAAGCGCTTCCCCGAGGAGCCGCGCGTGGCGTTGCTGCGTGCCAGCCAGCTGCAGCAGGCGGGCGAGACCGACAAGGCATTGTCGTTGCTGCACGACGTGGAGCCGAAGACCCGCCAGGACCCGGAACTGCGCAATGCGGTGGCCATCGCCTACGACAGCCTCGGCCAGCCGTCCGCCGCCGAGCGCGTGCTGGCCTTCGGCCCGCAGGACGTGCAGACCTGGGGCATGCGCGCTTCGCTGCTGGCCAAGCAGGGCGACAAGGCCGCGCTGTCCAACCTCTACAACGAACTGTCGCGGCAGGCGGCCAAGCCGGACCCGGCGCAGCGCCTGCTGCTGGGCAAGATCGCCGAATATCTGAAGCGCTACCCCGAGGCGGTGCAGTGGTATCACAGCGTGCCCGGTGGCGATGAGCTGAGCGAAGCGCGCCTGCGCGCGGCCAACGCCCAGGCCCTGGCCGGGCGCCTGCAGCTGGCGCTGGATGAAGTGCACGCGATCCAGTCCGATGCGGTGGTCGACGACGATGTGCGCCGCGACGCCTACCTGCTGGAAGCCGAACTGCGCCAGCGCGCAGACGATAGCGCCGGTGAACTGGATGCGCTGGCCCGGGGGCTGGCCGCTTACCCGGATGACAACGGCCTGCTGTACGCCCGTGCGCTCACCTGGGAACGCCGTGACGACATCCCACGCGCCGAGGCCGATCTACGCAAGATCCTGGTGACCGAGCCGGAGAACGTACCGGCATTGAACGCGCTGGGTTACACCCTGGCCGATCGCACCGGTCGCCTGCAGGAGGCTCTGGAGCTGATCGACCGCGCCCGCGTGGCCGAACCGGACAACGCCGCCATCGTCGACAGCTATGGCTGGGTGCTGTATCGCCTGGGCCGCAAGGAAGAGGCACTGGTGCAGCTGCGCCGGGCCTGGACCCTGGCCAAGGACCCGGAGATCGCTTCCCACGTCGGCGAAGTGCTGTGGGTGCTGGGCAAGCATGACGAGGCCCGCCACTTCTTCGAGGAAGCGGCCAAGCTCGACCCTGAAAACCGCGCGCTGCTGCGCGCCCGCGAGAAGTTCAATCCATGAGTGTTTCCCTGATCCGGCCGCTGCTGTTGGCGGCCGCGACCCTGATGGTCAGCGCCTGCACCAGCGTGGGCACGCAGAAGACCCCGGCGCCAGCGGTGGTCGATACCGTGTCTGCCGAAGCGGCGCAGGCCGAGGCGGCGCGCGTGGCCGCGCTGCAGGCACAGCCGGACTGGGCCTTCCAGGGCCGGGTCGCGGTCAGCAAGGGCAAGGACGGCGGCAGCGGTCGCATCGACTGGAAGCAGGAAGGGCGCCGTTATGTGGTCGAGCTGAGCGCGCCGGTGACCCGGCAGAGCTGGAAGCTGACCGGCGATACCCATTCCGAAGCCGGCCGCCTGGAAGGGCTGGCTGGCGGGCCGCGTGCCGGCGAGGACGCCCAGCAGCTGCTGCTGGAAGCCACTGGCTGGGACATCCCGGTCAACCAGCTGCCGGAGTGGATTCGTGGCCTGGTGGCTGGCGATGCTGCCGGTCCGGAGAAGGTCGAGCGCGACGGTGAAGGCCGGCCGCGCCGCATGCAGCAGATGGGCTGGCAGGTGCAGTACCTGGACTGGTATCCCGCCGAGGCCGGGCGCCCAGCGCTGCCGCGCCGGATCGAGGCCAGCAATGGTGATGCCAAGGTGCGCCTGCTGGTGGACCAGTGGGGGCAGGGCGCTCCATGAGTGGGGTAGCCGATGGCACGGGCTGGTCCTGGTGGCCGGCCCCGGCCAAGCTGAACCTGTTCCTGCACATCACCGGCCGCCGGGCCGACGGTTACCACGAGCTGCAGACCGTATTCCGCCTGCTGGACTGGGGTGACCGCATCGGCCTGCGCCTGCGTGAAGACGGCCTGGTGCATCGGCAGGGCGAGGGCCTGGCCGGCGTGGCCGAGGCCGATGATCTGGCGGTCCGCGCCGCGCGGCTTCTGAAAGATGCGGCCAATATCGCGCAAGGCGCAGACATCATCGTTGAAAAGCACGTTTCTGCCGGTGGGGGGTTCGGTGGCGGTTCCTCCGACGCGGCCACCGTGCTGGTCGTGCTGAACCGGTTGTGGCGGGCAGGGCTGGACGAGGACGCGCTTGCCGCGCTTGGCCTGCGCCTGGGCGCGGACGTGCCGGTGTTCGTGCGCGGGCGCAACGCCTGGGCCGAAGGGGTGGGCGAGCGCCTGCAGCCGATCGTGCTGACACCGGCCTGGTATGTGGTGGTTGAGCCGGGCGTTCATGTTCCCACCCCGGCCCTGTTTGCAGACCCGGATTTGACGCGCGACAGCCCAGTGGCGAAAATAGAGGACTTCGCTTCCGGGACCCTGGTCGGGAACGCGTTCGAACCGGTGCTGCGCCGCCGTGAGCCTGCCGTCGAGGCAGCGTTCGCCGCGTTGAGCGACATCGGCACGGCGCGGCTGACCGGTTCGGGAAGTGGTTGTTTCGTCGAGTTCGCATCGCAGTCTGCCGCAGAGCAGGGACGGTCGAAGTTGCCGAAGGAGTTGCGGGCAAGGGTGGCAGCGGGCGTTGCGCGTTCGCCACTGCTGGATGCACTCGAGCAACACTGATTTATCAATGCAGGGGCGTCGCCAAGAGGCCCAAGGCACCAGGTTTTGATCCTGGCATTCGTAGGTTCGAATCCTACCGCCCCTGCCAATAGCGGCTGTGTCCGCGCCTTCCAGCGCATCACCTGCGCGGGACGTGGAAACAACCGCGGTGTTGTCAGCAGCAAGGGTCCATCGGGTCCTTGCCGACCCCGGATCCCCGCCACTCGTCCCCGCCCGAGACAATCATGATGCAAGAGTCCCCGAACCTGCTGGTCTTTTCCGGCAACGCCAACAAACGTCTGGCGCAGAACATCTGCAAGGAACTGGGGGTTCGCCCGGGCAAGGCGCTGGTCTCGCACTTCTCCGATGGTGAAGTGCAGGTGGAAATCGAAGAGAACGTCCGCAAGCAGGACGTTTTCGTGATCCAGCCGACCTGCGCGCCGAGCGCGGAAAACCTGATGGAACTGCTGGTGTTGATCGACGCGCTCAAGCGCGCATCGGTGGCCAGCGTGACCGCCGTGGTGCCGTACTTCGGCTACTCGCGCCAGGATCGCCGCATGCGTTCCTCGCGCGTGCCGATCACCGCCAAGCTGGCGGCGAAGATGTTCAGCACCGCTGGCGCTGATCGCGTGCTGACCGTCGACCTGCACGCCGACCAGATCCAGGGCTTCTTCGATATTCCGGTGGACAACGTGTATGCGTCCCCGCTGCTGCTGGCCGACATCTGGCGCGCCTACGGCACCGAGAACCTGATCGTCGTGTCGCCGGACGTGGGCGGCGTGGTCCGCGCCCGTGCGGTGGCCAAGCGCCTGGATGACGCCGACCTGGCGATCATCGACAAGCGCCGCCCGCGCGCCAACGTCTCCACCGTGATGAACATCATCGGTGACGTCGAAGGCAAGACCTGCGTGATGGTCGATGACATCGTCGATACCGCCGGCACCCTGTGCGCCGCTGCCGCTGCCCTGAAGGCGCGCGGTGCGCTCAAGGTCGCCGCCTACTGCACCCACGCGGTGCTGTCGGGCCCGGCGGTGGACAACATCACCAATTCCCAGCTCGACGAGCTGGTGGTGACCGACACCATCCCGCTGAAGGACGCAGCGCGGGTGTGCAGCAAGATCCGCCAGCTGAGCGTGGCGGAAATGCTGGCCGAAACGATGCGCCGCATCGCCTTCGGCGAGTCGGTCAGCTCGCTGTACGTCGACTGAGTTTTTCGTCCCTGCCGGCAACGGCGGGGGCATACCCCGGGTGCTTCTGGTCGCGGAAGCATCTTCAACCGCCAAGCCGCAGGGCGAGGCAACAACCTGAGTAGTCGAAAATGTCGAAGACCCATGAAATCAAGGTCACCAAACGTGAACTGCAGCGTAAGGGTGCGAGCCGCCGCCTGCGTCACGCTGGTGTGATCCCGGCCATCGTGTACGGCGGCAACGCCGAGCCGGTCGCCATCAGCCTGGACCACAACGAAATCTGGCTGGCCCAGCAGAACGAGTGGTTCTATGCCTCGATCCTGGACCTGAACCTGGACGGCCAGGTGCAGAAGGTCCTGCTGCGTGACATGCAGCGCCACCCGTACAAGCAGCTGATCATGCACCTGGACTTCCAGCGCGTGAACGAGAACGAAGCCCTGACCGCTTCGGTCCCGCTGCACTTCATCAACGAAGACACCTCGCCGGCCGGCAAGGCTGCCGACGTCGTGGTCACCCACGAACTGAAGGAAGTGACCATCACCTGCCTGCCGAAGGACCTGCCGGAGTCGATCGAAGTCGACCTGGGCGAGCTGAAGGCCGGTGACGTGGTGTACCTGTCCAACATCAAGCTGCCGAAGGGCGTGGAAATCCCGGCCCTGGCGCTGGGCAAGGACCACGACGACGCCATCGTCACCGCCAAGGCCGGCAAGGTCGACGCGGCTGACGAAGAAGCGGCTGCCGCCGAGTAATACCGCTACGGTGCCTGCCTCCGGGCAGGCACCGTACTGGAAGGAACCATGGCAGGACTGCGACTGATCGTCGGTCTGGGCAACCCCGGATCGGAACACGCCCGGACCCGGCACAATGCCGGGTTTCATTTCGTTGAGGCCCTGGCGGAAAAGGCCGGTGCGCGATGGAATGTGGACAGCAAGCTGTTCGGTGAGACCGCCAAGGTCGAGATCGCCGGGCAGACGGTGTGGCTGCTCAAGCCCGCCACCTTCATGAATCTCAGCGGCAAGTCGGTCACCGCCGCACAGCGGTTCTGGAAGATCGAGCCGGAAGAAACCCTGCTGGCCCACGACGAACTGGACCTGACGCCCGGCGTGGCGCGGCTGAAGTTCGACGGTGGCCACGGCGGCCAGAACGGCCTGCGTGACACCATGCGCCTGCTCGGCCACGGCAAGTTCCACCGCCTGCGCGTGGGCATCGGCCATCCCGGCCACAAGGACCGCGTGGTGGGTTGGGTGCTCGGCCGCCCCTCCAAGGACGACGACGTGCTGATCGCGCGCGCCATCGACGATGCGATCGACGTGATGCCGCTGGCAGTGCAGGGCGATTTCAGCGAAGCGATGAAGCGGCTGCACACCCCGAAATAACCGGTAGGTACCGACCGTTGGTCGGCAACGGGCATCAACCGGCCCGGTAGTTGCCAACCTTGGTTGGCAGATGTTGAACGCCGAGATGGATTGGCCAAGCAGCGCGCGCGCTGTTTCACCAATCACTTTCACCCCAGAGAGCTGTCACCCATGGGTATCAAATGCGGCATCGTCGGCCTGCCCAACGTCGGCAAGTCGACCCTGTTCAATGCGCTGACCAAGGCGGGTATCGCCGCGGCGAACTTCCCGTTTTGCACCATCGAGCCGAACGTCGGCATCGTGCCGGTGCCGGATCCGCGCCTGAACGAGCTGGCAGCGATCATCAACCCGCAGAAGGTCATCCCGACCGCGGTCGAGTTCGTCGACATCGCCGGCCTGGTGGCCGGTGCCGCCAGCGGTGAAGGGCTGGGCAACAAGTTCCTGGCGCACATCCGCGAAGTCGATGCGATCACCCATGTGGTGCGCTGCTTCGAGAACGCCGACGTCATCCACGTCAACAACAAGGTCGACCCGATCTCGGACATCGAAACCATCGATACCGAACTGGCGCTGGCTGACCTGGACAGCGTCGAGAAGGCGCTGAACCGTGCCGAACGCGCGGCCAAGGGCGGTGACAAGGACGCGGCGGCGCGCAAGCCGGTGCTGGCCAAGCTGCAGGCGGCACTGTCCGACGGCAAGTCCGGCCGGTCGGTGGGCCTGGACGAGGAAGAGAAGGCGCTGGTGCGCGACCTGTTCCTGCTGACCCTGAAGCCGGTGATGTACATCGCCAACGTGCTCGAAGACGGCTTCGAGAACAACCCGCACCTGGAAGCCGTGCGCGCGCACGCCGCCGCCGAAGGCGCGCAGGTGGTGCCGGTGTCGGCCGCGATTGAAGAAGAGCTCTCCCAGCTCGATGACGAAGACCGCGATACCTTCCTGGCCGACCTGGGCCTGAGCGAGCCGGGCCTGAACCGCGTGATCAACGCGGCCTACAGCCTGCTCGGCCTGCAGACCTACTTCACTGCTGGCGTGAAGGAAGTCCGTGCGTGGACCGTGCGCAAGGGTGCCACCGCCCCGCAGGCTGCCGCGGTCATCCACACCGACTTCGAGAAGGGCTTCATCCGCGCTGAAACCATCGCGTATGACGACTTCATCAAGTACAAGGGCGAAGCTGGCGCCAAGGAAGCCGGTCGCCTGCGGCTGGAAGGCAAGGAATACCGCGTGCAGGAAGGCGACATCCTGCACTTCCGCTTCAACGTCTGATCCAGCGGCATCGGATCGACCCCGGACGCCCCGCCTTGTGCGGGGCGTTTGCGTTTCTGGCGATGGACAAAAAATCACCACGCTGCGAAACGCTTGCGGCGTGACGTTCGCCGGCACTTGTCCACAGCAAACTCCCATCGCTTTCCACGCCATGTGTGGAAAACCGACGAACCTGATGTAGAGCCGAGCCCATGCTCGGCTGATGCCAGCCGGAGCCGAGCGTGGGCTCGGCTCTACAAGGGGCTCGTCCGCGCGACCTGGACAAATTTTCACCGCGCTTCGAAACGCCTGCGCTGCAATGCTCGCACCCACTTGTCCACATCAAGTTCCCATCGCTCTCCACGTACCGTGTGGAAAAAAATCGGGGCCGTGGACAAAAAATCACCACGTCCGGAAACGCCTGCACCGCAACGCTCGAACCCACTTGTCCACACCAAGTTCCCATTGCTTTCCACGTGCGGTGTGGAAAACCCCGGGTAGCCCGCTCTGGTAGTCGCCCACCTTGGTGGGCGCGCGGCGAAACAGTGCCCACCAAGGTGGGCATCTACCAGGGCCGCAAACAACAAGGCCCGCCAGTGGCGGGCCTTGTCGTCCACGTTCTGCAATGCGGCGTGCCTTACAGCGCGCTGCCACCGAACTTGTGGGTGTACTGCAGGTTGATGGTGCGGCCGACGCTGTCGAACCAGGACACGTCGTAGTACGGATAGGCCGTATAGGTCAGGTCCTTCGGCGGCATCTTGTTGAACACATTGACCACCGACAGCGACAGGCGCGAGTGGTCGTCGAAGCGGTACTGCAGCGAAGCGTTGTAGCGGTACGTCGCCTTGATGTACGGGCTGTCACCGCTGTCCCAGTCGAAGAGCTGGTCGTAGCTGTCCGAGGTCGGCAGCTTGCCCAGGCGCGAACCATAGACCGTTGCAGACCACGCATCCTTCTCCCAGGTCACGCTCAGGCTGGTCTTGGTACGCGGGATGTCGAAGCCGCTGTTGACCGCGAACTGATCTTCGACCGGGTCGCCGGGGTAGCGCTGGAAGTCGTGCTTCTTCACCCAGGTGTGGGTGCCGTTGAGGATGAAGTCGCCGATGCCGGTCTGCAGGCGGTAGCGCAGGCCGACGTCGATGCCGGAGGTGGACTCGCGCGCAACGTTGATCGGCTCCACGCGCACGCCATACAGGCGCCCGTCGTTGCTGCGGGTGATGCGTGCGAGCGCATCCACGCAGGTCGGCGAGTTGACGTCGGCAGTACCCAGGCGGCAGTTCGCTTCACTGGCCAGGATCGTGCGCACGTCCATGTCCTGCACCTGCTTGCGCATGTCGATGTCAAACCAGTCCACCGACAGGTCCAGGCCGATCGCCGGCGACCAGACGAAGCCGGCACTCCACGAGGTGCTGGTTTCCGGATCGAGCTGGCGGTTGCCGGTGCGGCTGCGGATCAGGTTGCGTTCGTAGTCGGCGCAGTCCGTGGCACCGTCGGCGCGACAGCTGTACAGGTCTTCGGCGGTGGTCTCGTCGTTGCCCGGTCCGGCGAACACATAGTGCAGGTCCGGTGCGCGGAACGCGGTTCCGTACGAGCCACGCACCAGCAGGGTGTCGATCGGGCGCCACTCCAGGCCGCCACTCCAGGTCGCCTTGCCGATGATGTGGCCGGAATAGCGGTACTGGTCATAGCGGCCGGCCACGCTCAGGTTGACCGTCTCGTGCAGCGGCATGCGCAGCTCGGCCGCCGTGGCCCAGCGGTTGCGCGAGCCCTGGCCGTCCGAATCCTTCCAGCTGTAATAGTAGTACTGGGTCGCCAGCGGATCGGGATTGAGCGAATACGCCTGCTGGCCCACTTCCACGGTCGCGGCGAAACCGGCATCGCCCCCCGGCAGGCCGAACAGCGCGGAGTTGGTCAGCGTGAACGCAGCCGTCTCGGTGCGCGACTTCGGGGTGTAGGTGGTGCGCGCCGCGATCGAGTCGTACTCGGCGCGGGTCAGCGGCCGGTACAGGCGTGACGGATCAGCGTTGTAGATCGGGAAACCGTCGTCGTCCACGCCCAGCTGCGGGCCGAGGAACAGGTCGTTGGCCTTGGCGGCAATGATCTGTGCCCAGCTGATCCGCGACTGGTACTGCGAATGGCTCAATGCCGCTTCGTAATCCCAGTTGCCGGTCAGGTTGCCCTTGAAGCCGGTGGTCACGCTGAAGGTCTTCTGCGTGCTGCGCACCATCGCATTGCGCAGGCCACCCATTTCCTCGGGTGAGAACTGGCGCTGCCAGAACTCGATCTCGCCGGTGGCTTCGTTGTTGAAGTAACCCGACTCATCGCCGTTGGCGTCCATGCGGCCCCACTTGGTGACGTCGCGCATCAGCGACATCGTGTGGTAGCCCAGCTGCACATCGGCGAACCACTGCTGGCCATTGTCGAAGTCGTAGCTCAGCGAGGCGTAGCCATTGGCACCACGGCGCTTGCTGAGGATGGTGCCGTAACCGATCGAGCTGTCGCTTCCGCAGTAATAGCCATAGCGCGGGCGGTAGGCGCGGTAGGTGCTGCCTTGGTTCTGCCCAGCCAGCGCTTCGCAGGTGGCCGCGCCCGGGTCCAGGTAGTCATCGTTGTAGTCGGTGCGCAGGTAAGCGCGGCGGGCGATGCGCGAGCCCTCTGTCGGGCCGTCCTGGGTCGAATCCTGGATGTCGCGCTCGTACGCCCACAGCGGGGTCTGCGATTGCAGCTCAACGCTGTACACCGCGTTGAAATTGCCGCGGCTGAAACCGCTGGCGAGACTCATGTCGAACGACTCGCCACCGCCTTCGCTGGTGGTGCCCATGCGCATGTCGATGGTGGTGCCGTCGGCCTTCTTCTTCAGGATGAAGTTGACCACGCCGGCGATCGCGTCCGAGCCGTAGATGGCCGAGGCGCTGCCGGTCAGCACTTCGATGCGCTCGATCATCCCCAGCGGGATGTTGGAGACATCGGTGAAGTTGCTGCGGCCCTTGAACGGCATCGGGAAGTCGGCGATACGGCGGCCATTGACCAGCACCAGCGTGTGGTTCGGGCCCAGGCCGCGCAGGTCCACCTGCTGGGCGCCCGGCGAGAAATCGGCGCCACTGGAGGACTGCTGGCTCTGCGTCTCACCGCCGTTCTGGGTCATCGCACGCAGCACGTCCGGCACGCTGGTGAAGCCGCTGGAGCGGATCTGTTCGGCGTTGATCACCGTGATCGGGGCGGGGCCTTCCACCTGGGCGCGCGGAATGCGCGAACCGGTGACCTGCACCGCATCCAGTTGTCGAACCGAGGAGGAAGCCGGTGCCTGGGCCGCCGCAGAAGCAGCCACGCCCATCAACGCCAGCTGGATCGACCACGCCATCGCCTTTCTACGCATGAGGAATTCTCGGAAATGAAGCCGGCCCGCAGAGGAGGGGCCCTGTCCCCCATTCAGATATCCGGAATGGGCGCGCGCATTTAACGCCTTTTTTATGTCCTTGACTACTGGATCCCTATCTGGCAAAGAGTGAAAACGCTTGCAAGTCGATTCTGTTCAGGGAGATCAAGATGCGACGCCTCCATCGGATCCTGCGTACCCCCTTTGCCTGGCTGGCGCTGCTGGTGTTGGCCATGCCGTTGGCCGCCCTTGCGCAGGACCTGCAGGGTCCGGGCTTCGCCTACTACGAAACCGGGGATCTCGACGCACCCCGGCCCGGTCCGCGCGTGCCAGCCATGATGCTGATGGGCGGTGGCGAATGGGTGCCGGAAGCCTTTCAGTGGTGGCTGAAGCAGGCCGGGAATGGCCGCGTGCTGATCCTGCGCGCTTCTGGCAGTGACGAGCTGCAGGACCGCCTGTATCGCGAGATCGGCGGCACCACCGCAGTGCAGACGCTGGTCTTCGACAGCCGCCGCGGCGCCGACGATCCGGCCGTGCTGCGCGTGGTTGCCGCAGCTGATGCCATCTTCATTGCCGGTGGTGACCAGTCGCGCTACATCCGCTTCTGGAAGGGCACTGCGCTCAACCGCGCGCTGAACGCCCATGTGCGCGCCGGCAAACCGATAGCCGGCACCAGTGCCGGGCTCGCCATCCTCGGTGGCTATGCCTACGGCGCGATGGACGGCGGCAGCATCACCTCCGCGGGTGCGCTGGCCGACCCGATGGGCAGCGCGGTGACCATGGACAGTGGCTTCCTGCAGATGCCTTACCTGCAGCGCGTGGTCACCGACACCCATTTCGACAAGCGCGATCGGCTCGGCCGCCTGATCGTGTTCGTGGCGCGCGCCGCCCAGGACAGCGGTGATCCCGACATCGTCGGCATCGGCGTTGACGAGGACACCGCCCTGTGCGTGGAGCCCGATGGCCAGGCCCAGGTCTACAGCGCCGATGGCGAAGGCAAGGTCTGGGTGGTCAGCCCCGGTCGTGATGCCGACCGTCTGGTGGAAGGCGAGCCGCTGCGCTTCCGTGCCGTCCCGGTAACCGTGGTCGCCAGTGGCAGCCGCATGCGCCTGGATGACGTCCAGGCCGACGCCGACTATCAGGCGGTGGCAGACATCAGCGACGGCGAGATGGAGTTCACGCTTCGGTAGTGTCGGCTGCTGGCCGGCAACTCACCTTCCCTGACGCGCCCCTTGCCGGCCAGCGGCCGGCGCTACCCTGCAATCCATTTCCTCGTCCTGCTGGAGACGTACCCGATGAAACTGCGCCTGGCGCTGTCCGCGCTGTTGTCCCTGCCCATGCTTGCCCAGGCCGCGCCGGCCACCTCACCGCTGCTGGTCATCCACGGTGGCGCCGGTGTCGAGCGCAAGGACCTGTCGCCGTCCGAAGAGAAGGCTGCACGCGATGCGTTGCGCGCTGCGCTGCTGAAGGGCCATGCCGAACTGGCGGCCGGTCGCCCGGCGCTTGCAGCGGTCACTGCGGCGATCACCGTGCTGGAGGACGATCCCACCTTCAACGCCGGCAAGGGCGCAGTGTTCACCCACGACGGCCACAACGAGCTGGATGCGGCTGTCATGGATGGCGCAAGCCAAGCGGCGGGCGCGGTGGCGGGCGTCCAGCGCGTGCGCAACCCGATCCTGCTCGCGCAGACCGTGATGCAGAAATCCAGGCACGTGATGATGGTCGGGCAGGGCGCCGAAGCCTTCGCGGTCGAGCAGGGGATGTCTCTGGTCGATCCCTCCTACTTCCGCACGGAGAAGCGCTGGCAGCAGCTGCAGCGTGCACTGAAGGAAGAGGCCAGTGGCCAGGCACACGCCGATCTGGAGACCGCAAAGCATTTCGGGACCGTCGGTGCGGTCGCCTTGGATGCACAGGGGCACCTGGCCGCCGGTACCTCCACCGGCGGCATGACCAACAAGCGCTATGGCCGGGTGGGTGACTCGCCGATCATCGGTGCAGGCACATGGGCCGATGCGCGTTGTGCGGTATCGGGCACCGGCTGGGGCGAGTACTACATCCGCACTGCTGCCGCACACGAGATCTGCGCGCGCATGCGCTACCAGGGACAGAGCCCGGAACAGGCAGGCAAGGGCGTGATCAACGAGGCGATTCCGCAGATGGGGGGCGACGGCGGTGCGATCGTGCTCGGCGCAGACGGCAAAATGGCCACGCCGTTCAACACCCAGGGCATGTATCGGGGCTGGATTGGCGCCGACGGTGTCCCTCATGTCGCAATTTTCGCCAACGAGACCCTGCCGGTCCCGGGGCAATAACCTTGCGTATCAATGGGTTTGCGACAGCGTGTGAAAAAAGTGGAAAAAAGCGTTGACAGCCCCCCGTCCCATCAGCAGAATAAGCGGCTCACCACCACACACCGCAACGCTTCGGCGGCAACGGAATGGGGTGGTAAGGAGGGATACCCAAGCGGCCAACGGGGGCAGACTGTAAATCTGCTGGCTTACGCCTTCGGTGGTTCGAATCCACCTCCCTCCACCAGTTTCACGTTGTGACATTCCCGGCGCGGGAGTAGTTCAATGGTAGAACCTCAGCCTTCCAAGCTGATGGTGCGGGTTCGATTCCCGTCTCCCGCTCCATTGAATGAACTTTGAATATTATCGAGTTCATGTCATAATGCAAAACTCGGCTCACGTAGCTCAGTCGGTAGAGCACTTCCTTGGTAAGGAAGAGGTCGAAGGTTCGATTCCTTTCGTGAGCACCATCTTAAGCATCACCTCTCAGACGAATTCGAGATAAGCAGCCATGGCCAAGGGTAAGTTCGAGCGCACCAAGCCGCACGTCAACGTCGGCACCATCGGTCACGTCGATCACGGCAAGACCACGCTGACCGCCGCACTGACCAAGATCGGTGCCGAGCGCTTCGGTGGCGAGTTCAAGGATTACTCCTCGATCGACGCCGCTCCGGAAGAAAAGGCTCGTGGTATCACGATCTCGACCGCGCACGTCGAATACGAATCCCCGGTCCGTCACTACGCCCACGTCGATTGCCCGGGCCATGCTGACTACGTCAAGAACATGATCACCGGTGCCGCCCAGATGGACGGCGCGATTCTGGTGTGCTCGGCCGCTGACGGCCCGATGCCGCAGACCCGCGAGCACATCCTGCTGTCGCGTCAGGTCGGCGTGCCGTACATCGTCGTGTTCCTGAACAAGGCCGACATGGTTGACGACGCCGAGCTGCTCGAACTGGTCGAGATGGAAGTGCGCGAGCTGCTGAGCAAGTACGACTTCCCGGGCGACGACACCCCGATCATCGCCGGTTCGGCCCGTCTGGCGCTGGAAGGCGACCAGAGCGACATCGGCGTGCCGGCCATCCTGAAGCTGGTCGATGCCCTGGACAGCTGGATCCCGGAGCCGGAGCGCGCGATCGACAAGCCGTTCCTGATGCCGGTGGAAGACGTGT
>NZ_JAWJTI010000029.1:0-48616 GCF_032911525.1 Stenotrophomonas veracruzanensis | reverse complement strand
GTCCGCGGCATGGATGCCGCGGCCAAGCCCCCAGGGATGGGTTTACGGCGTCCCCTGCAACCGGACCCGCCCCGCCAACCCACGGATAGCCCGCTTCTGCTGTTGACGTTGCCTCTGCAGGTGCAGGGCTGCAAGCCCTGCAAACCCAACCCCCTCAGTGAGCAGCAGGCCGGGACGGCGGCAGCCACGCCGCCACGATACCGAGCAGCGGCAGGAACGCGGTCAGCTGGTAGACGTACTCGATGCTGGTCTTGTCCGCCAGCAGGCCGAGCACGGCAGCACCGAGTCCACCCATTCCGAAGGCGAAGCCGAAGAACAGGCCGGACACCATGCCGATGCGATGCGGCATCATTTCCTGTGCGTACACCACAATCGCCGAGAACGCCGAGGACAACACGAAACCAATCAGCACCGCCAGCACCGTGGTCCAGAACAGATCGGCATGCGGCAGCATCAGCGCGAACGGGGCCACGCCAAGGATCGAGGTCCAGATGATCGGCTTGCGGCCGATGCGATCGCCCAGCGGACCGCCCAGGAAACCACCGGCGGCCGACGCCACCAGGAACGCGAACAGATGCAGCTGCGCCTGTGCCACCGGGATGCCGAAGTGGTGGATCAGGTAGAAGGTGAAGTAGCTGCCGATGCTGGCCATGTAGAAGTACTTGCTGAAGATCAGCACCAGCAGGATCGCCAGCACCTTGGCCACGGTGCGCGGCGGGTGCCGCGGCGCCATCGCAGCCGTGCTGACTGGGCGTGGCGTGCCCAGATGCAACGCGTACCAGCGGCCGACATAGGTCAGCAGAGCGATTCCGATCAGGGCCGCGCCGGCAAACCACGATGCGGCGTGCTGGCCATACGGCACGATCACGGCGGCGGCAATCAGCGGGCCCAGCGCGGTACCGAAGTTGCCACCGACCTGGAACACCGACTGCGCGAAGCCATGGCGACCGCCCGAGGCCAGCCGCGCGATGCGCGAGGCTTCCGGATGGAAGATGGCCGAACCAATGCCGACCATCGCCGCCGCCATCAGCACCACCGCGTAGTTCGGTGCGAAGCCCAGCAGCAGCATGCCGCACAGGGTCGAGGCCATGCCGATCGGCAGCGAGTACGGCGCCGGGCGGCGGTCGGTAGCCATGCCGATCAACGGCTGGAAGATCGAGGCGGTGAGCTGGTAGGTCAGCGTGATCAGGCCGATCTGGGTGAAGCTGAGGTTGAAGCCGCCCTTGATCACTGGATAGATGGCCAGGATCAGCGACTGCATCATGTCGTTGACGACATGCGAGGTGGAGATGGCGGCCAGCACGCCGGGGGCCACCGGGCGTGAGGTCGTTGCGGGAGAAGCCAGGGTCGACATGGATACAGTCAGGTTGGGGGCGAGCCACGCATGCTACGGTTGCCCTCCCCTCCCTTCTGCCGCGTTCGGGTCATGGCCTATCGCAAAAAGGACACTTCTTGCCCGGTTCGCGAGACTGCGCCATGGAACGAGGTTCCGGTGCACCGCCCAGTGACCTGCCGCGCCCGCCATTACAAGCCCGGGACCCACATCGCGCCCCACCGGCACCGGCGTCACCAGCTGGTGTTCGCCATGTCCGGACTGATGGTGGTGCGTGCAGACGGCGGCCGCTGGGTAGTGCCTTCAACCCGCGCGATCTGGGTCCCGGCCGGCATGGCCCATGCGGTGGACTGCATCGCCGAAGTACACATGCGCAGCCTGTACGTAGAGCCGGACTTCGCGCCGCAGCTGCCGGACGAAGCGTTCGCGGTACAGGTGGCGCCGCTGCTGCGCGAGCTGCTGCTGGCCGCCAGCCTGATCGAGACCGCGCATGTGGACGACAGCCGCGACGGCCGCGTGGTGCGCCTGCTGCTGGACGAGCTGCACCGCATGGACGCGCTGCCGCTGCACCTGCCTTCACCCACCGACCCGCGCCTGCAGCGGATCTGCCAGCACATCCAGAAGCATCCCGGCGACGACGCCACGCTGCAGGATTGGGCGCAGGCCCTGCAGGTGGACGTGAAAACCATCCAGCGTCATTTCGCCAGCGAACTGGGCATGACCTTCGGACAGTGGCGACAACAGGCGCGGCTGCTGGCCGCGATGGAACGGCTGGCGGTCGGTGACAAGGTCATCGATGTCGCGCTGGCGACGGGCTACGACAGCCCAAGCGCGTTCACCAGCATGTTCAAGCGGCAGCTGGGGCAGACACCGGCGGCGTTTTTCCGGTAACGGCATCCACGCATGGCCTGGATCTACTACAGCGGCGCATGCCCGGCGGAACCCGGCGGACATCACAAACGAAAACGCCGGGCATGGCCCGGCGCTACCGTTCAACGATTGCGTTGAAAACTCAGGACGTCATCCGGTCCCAGAAGCCCTTCACGCCATCCATGAAGGTGGCCGACTTCGGCGAATGCTTGCGCGCCTCCTCGCCGACAAAGGTGGCTTCGAACTGTTCCAGCAGCTTGCGCTGCTCGTTGGTGAGGTTGACCGGAGTCTCCACCACCACGCGGCAGTACAGGTCGCCCTCGCTGCGGCTGCGCACCGAACGCACGCCCTTGCCACGCAGGCGGAACAGCTTGCCGGTCTGGGTCTCTGCCGGGATGCGGATCTCCGCCTCGCCGCCCAAGGTGGCCACGCGCACGGTGTCGCCCAGTGCCGCCTGCGAGATGCGGATCGGCACTTCGCAGTGCAGGTCATCGCCATCGCGCTGGAAGATCGCATGCTCGCGCACACGTACTTCCACGTACAGGTCGCCCGGCGGCGTACCGGCCGGACCGGCCTCGCCCTCGCCCTGCAGGCGGATGCGGTCACCGGTATCCACGCCCGCCGGCACCTTCACCGACAGCACTTTGTCTTCCTCGACACGACCGTTGCCGTGGCAGGTCTTGCAGGGCTTGGCGATGATCTGGCCACGGCCGCCGCAGTTGTGGCAGGCCTGCTGCATGGCGAAGATGCCGCGCTGGATGCGCACCTGGCCGCGGCCATGGCACACGTTGCAGGTCTCGACCTTGCCGTCCTCGGAGCCACTGCCATCGCAGTCGCCGCACTCGGCCAGGGTCGGGATCTCGATCCGGCGCTCGACGCCGCGCACGGCTTCTTCCAGGTCCAGTTCCATCACGTAGCCGATGTCGGCACCGCGACGGGCCTGGCGCGGACCACCGCCGCCACCGCCAAAAATGTTGCCGAAGATATCGCCGAAGATATCGTTCATGTCCGGGCCGCCCGGACCGCCGCCACCGCCCATGCCGTGCTCGAACGCGGCGTGGCCGTGGCTGTCGTACATGCGGCGCTTGTTGCCGTCGGACAGCACTTCGTAGGCTTCCTTGCACTCCTTGAAGGAGGCTTCGGCCGCCGCATCACCCGGGTTGCGGTCCGGGTGGAACTTCATCGCGCAGCGACGGTAGGCCTTCTTCAGCTCTTCGTCGGTGGCGGTGCGGGCGACGCCCAGCACTTCGTAGTAATCGCGCTTGCTCATATCGTGAATCGGGTTCCGGAAAGTCGGGATTCGTCAAAGCGGAAGAGCGGAACCAGGTCCGCTCTTGCGTCGGGCGCCCCGACACGCCGGTGGGCGGTCAGGACCCTGATGCGACAACGGGACGCTGATGGCCAGCGTCCCGTGTCGGTCCGGATCAGGACTTCTTGTCGTCCTTGACTTCGGTGAACTCGGCGTCGACCACGTCGTCCTGCGCCTTGCCGGCATTGCCGGCGTCGGCACCCGGGGCACCGCCCTGGTCGGCCGAAGCAGCGGCGAACAGCGACTGGCCAGCTTCTTCCAGCGCCTTCGACTTGGCTTCGATCTGTGCCTTGTCGTCACCCTTCATCGCGGTTTCCAGGTCGGCCAGGGCCGCCTCGACCTTGCCGATCACATCGCCACCGACCTTGCTGCCGTGCTCGGTGATCGCGCTGCGGGTGCCGTGGATCAGGGCGTCGGCCTGGTTGCGGGCCTGCACCAGTTCCTGGAACTTCTTGTCTTCTTCGCGGTTGGCTTCCGCGTCGGCGACCATGCGCGCGATCTCTTCCTCGGACAGACCCGAACCGGCCTTGATCTCGACCTTCTGTTCCTTGTTGGTCTTCTTGTCCTTGGCCGACACGTGCAGGATGCCGTTGGCGTCGATGTCGAAGGACACTTCCACCTGCGGCAGGCCACGCGGCGCCGGCTCGATGCCGGACAGGTCGAACTTGGCCAGCGACTTGTTGAAGCGGGCCTGTTCGCGCTCACCCTGCAGCACGTGCACGGTCACGGCCGACTGGTTGTCCTCGGCGGTGGAGAACACCTGCGAGGCCTTGGTCGGGATGGTGGTGTTCTTCTCGATGATCTTGGTGAACACGCCACCCATGGTTTCGATGCCCAGCGACAGCGGAGTCACGTCCAGCAGCAGCACGTCCTTGACGTCGCCGCCCAGCACGCCGCCCTGGATCGCAGCACCCAGTGCCACGGCTTCGTCCGGGTTGACGTCCTTGCGCGGTTCCTTGCCGAAGAACTCGGTCACCGCCTGCTGCACCTTCGGCATGCGGGTCTGGCCACCGACCAGGATCACTTCGCTGATGTCGCTCGAACGCAGGCCGGCATCGTTCAGGGCCACGCGGCACGGCTCGATCGACTTCTTGATCAGGTCTTCCACCAGCGCTTCCAGCTTGGCGCGGGTCAGCTTGATGTTCAGGTGCTTCGGACCCGACGCGTCAGCGGTGACGTACGGCAGGTTCACTTCGGTCTGCTGGGCGCTGGACAGCTCGATCTTGGCGCGCTCGGCAGCATCCTTCAGGCGCTGCAGGGCCAGCGGATCCTTGCGCAGGTCGATGCCCTGGTCCTTGTTGAACTCTTCAACCAGGTACTCGATGACGCGGTTGTCGAAGTCTTCGCCGCCCAGGAAGGTGTCGCCGTTGGTGGCCAGCACTTCGAACTGCTTCTCGCCGTCCACGTTCGCGATCTCGATCACCGAGACGTCGAAGGTGCCGCCGCCCAGGTCGTACACCACGATCTTGCGATCCTTGTTGTCGCCCTTGTCCAGGCCATAGGCCAGCGCAGCCGCGGTCGGCTCGTTGATGATGCGCTTGACGTCCAGGCCGGCAATGCGGCCGGCGTCCTTGGTCGCCTGGCGCTGGCTGTCGTTGAAGTAGGCCGGCACGGTGATGACCGCTTCGGTGACCTTCTCACCGAGGAAGTCCTCGGCGGTCTTCTTCATCTTCTCCAGCACCTTGGCCGAGATTTCCTGCGGGGCCATCTTCTTGCCGTCGCTGGTCGACACCCAGGCATCGCCATTGTCATGGGCCAGGATGCCGTACGGGACGTGGGCGATGTCCTTCTGCACTTCGGCGTCGGTGAACTTGCGGCCGATCAGGCGCTTCACCGCGTAGAAGGTGTTCTTCGGGTTGGTGACGGCCTGGCGCTTGGCCGAGGCGCCGACCAGGACTTCGCCGTCCTTGGTGTAGGCGACGATCGACGGGGTGGTGCGATCGCCTTCCGAATTCTCGATGACGCGGGCCTTGCCGCCGTCCATGATCGCCACGCACGAGTTGGTGGTGCCGAGGTCGATACCAATGATCTTGCCCATGGGGGAGACTCCTGAGGATGCTTGTTGGTGTCAGTCCGGCCGCTCGGCCGGTGGATGAATACGATGTGGGGGAGGCTCGTGGAACATTCAAGCCACCTCCCGAACGCTGTGTTCAGCGCTTGGAAAAGCTTGCCAGGCGTTGCCTGGCGCGACCGCGGCCGGGCATCACCCGGCACGGCCGATCAGTCGGCGGCCACCACCACCAGCGCCGGCCGCAGCAGGCGCTCGTTGAGCAGGTAGCCCTTCTGGAACACGGTCACCACGCTGCCCGGGGCGGCGCCCGGGGCCGGCACCTGGCTGATGGCCTGGTGGTGTTCCGGATTGAACGGCTGGCCGGTCGGATCCAGCAGGACCAGACCGTTGTCGGCGGCGACCTTCAGCAGCTGCTTGTAGGTCAGCTCCAGGCCTTCGCGCAGCGGATGCGGGTCGTCGCCAGCCGCCTTCAGGCCGGCATCCAGGCTGTCGAATACCGGCAGCAGCTCGCCCAGCAGCTTCTCGTTGGCGAACTTGCGGGCCTGATCGATGTCACGGGCAACGCGCTTGCGCTGGTTCTCCAGGTCGGCGCGCTCACGCAGCGCATCGGCCTTGACCTGCTCAACTTCGGCGCGCAGGCGCTCAACTTCGTCGTTGACGCCGGCGGTGGCGGCCGCATCGGCGGCACTCTGCTGGGATTCGATATCTGGATGTTCGTGGTTCATGTCTGGGTCCCTGGCGGTCAATCTCCGCCTCCACCCACCCTAGTGTGGGCGGGATGCTGCGTTTCAAGCGTCGGATGTTCCGGGAGTGCGCCCGGCCGGCGAAAAGGCCGCGCCGAGCACATCGGCAGTGGCCTGGACCAGCGGGATCATGCGGTCGTAGGCCATCCGCTTGGGACCGATCACGCCCAGCACGCCCAGCACCTGGCCATTGGCGGTGTACGGGGCGGTGACCAGCGAGACGCCCTGCAGCGGCATCATCCCGGTCTCCTCGCCGATGAAGATGCGCACGCCCGGCGCCTGGATGGTCCGCTCCAGCAGCTGCAGGATCTCGCGCTTGCTGGAGAACAGCTCGAACAGCTCGCGCAGGCGCTCCAGGTCGGACAGGTCCTGCACCCCCATCAGACGGGTCTGGCCGGCCACCAGCATGTCGTCGGCAGCCGGCTGCAGGGCCTGCTCGGCCAGCTCGATGCTGTGCGCCAGCAGCTGCTCCAGCTCGGAACGGGCGTCGCGCAGCTCCAGCAGCAGGCGGGTGCGGATCTCGGCCATCGGCAGGCCAGCGAAATGGGCATTGAGGTAGTTGGCCACCTGCTCCAGCTGGCCCGGCGCGAACTCCTGGCGGGTCTCGATGACCCGGTTCTGCACCTCGTTGTCGGCAAACACCAGGATCGCCAGCACCCGGCGCCCGTCCAGCGCCACGAAATCGATCTGGCGGAAGGCGAACTGCTCGCGCCGCGGCGCGCTGACCACGCCGACGAAGTGGCTCATCGCCGACAGCAGCTCCGAGGCGCTGCCAAGCAGGGCCTGGGTGCTGCCACCGCCGGCCAGTTCCTGGCGCAGCCGGGCCAGTTCGCCCTCGCCCGGCGGCTGCATCTGCAGCAGGCTGTCGACGAACACCCGGTAACCGTGCGCGGTCGGGATGCGGCCGGCCGAGGTGTGCGGCGACGCCAGCAGCCCCAGGTCCTCCAGGTCGCCGAGGATGTTGCGGATGGTGGCCGGGCTGACCTCCAGGCCGGCCACGCGCGCCAGTGTCTGCGAGCCGACCGGCTCGCCGTCCTGGATGTA
The DNA here is from genome assembly GCF_032911525.1 of Stenotrophomonas veracruzanensis. Classification (NCBI taxonomy): domain Bacteria; kingdom Pseudomonadati; phylum Pseudomonadota; class Gammaproteobacteria; order Lysobacterales; family Lysobacteraceae; genus Stenotrophomonas; species Stenotrophomonas veracruzanensis. The sequence goes on along the minus strand of NZ_JAWJTI010000029.1, from coordinate 41,306 downwards.
CCGCGCGATCAGCGTGCGCAGCAGATGGCGCGCACGTGGGGCAAGCTGGTCGGGAGAACCGTGCATGGAATCAACCTGTGAGACACGGACACTAGATAATGGCGACGCATCACCTTGGCAAGTCATTGGACCTCCCTCGCGCGCGTGCTAGCGTTGCGCGGCTGCTTATACCCCCTTACCCATGCTCAGACATCTTTCAATCAAGGATTTCGCCGTCGTCCGCGCCACCGAACTGGAGTTCGGGCCAGGCATGACCGTGGTTTCAGGCGAGACCGGCGCCGGCAAGTCGCTGATGGTCGACGCGCTGGGCTTCCTGTCCGGCCTGCGCGCCGACAGCGGCGTGGTCCGCCACGGCGCCGCGCGCGCCGAGCTTTCGGCCGAGTTCGCGCTGGACCAGCTGCAGGCCGCACGCCAGTGGCTGGCCGACAACGAGCTGGACGATGAGGAACAGTGCCAGCTGCGCCGGGTGATCCGCGCCGATGGCGGTTCGCGGGCCTGGATCAATGGCCGACCGGTGACCCTGGCGCAGCTGGGCGACCTGGCCTCGCTGCTGGTGGAGATCCATGGCCAGCACGAACAGCAGGCCCTGCTGACGCGCCCGTCGCAGCTGGCCCTGCTGGATGCCTATGCCGGCAACGAGAACGAGCGCCGCCAGGTCCGCCGCGCCGCTGGCGCATGGCAGGCGCTGGTCGATGAATCGCTGGCCCTGTCGCAACAGGGCGACGTCAGTGACCGGATCGGCTTCCTGGAGCACCAGCTGCGCGAGCTGGACCGCGAGGACCTGGAGCCCGAATCGATTGCCGCACTCGGCGCCAGCCACCGTCGCCAGGCCCATGCCAGCGCCCTGCTGAGCGCCTGCCAGGCCGCCAGCAACCAGCTCAACGGCGACGACGGCAGCTCTGCGCTGGACCTGCTGCAGCAGGTGCGCCACGAGCTGTCGCGCCTGATCGAGCACGACCCGCGCCTGGGCGAGGTGGACGGCCTGATCGAGAACGCCTCGATCCAGCTTCACGAAGCCCTGTCGCTGCTGGACCGGGTACATGACGACCTCGACGCCGACCCGGAACAGTTCGAGGAGAACGAGCGCCGCCTGGGCCGCCTGCACGACCTGGCCCGCAAGCACCGCGTGCCGATGGACGAACTGGGCGCGCAGCGCGAGCGCATGCACGCCGAAGTGGAGCAGCTGCGCGGCGCCGACGAACGCCTGCAGCGCCTGGCCGGCGAGATCGACAAGGCCGCCGCCGCCTGGCGCGCACAGGCCGACGTGCTGACCGCCAGCCGTCGCAGCGCTGCGGCCGAACTGTCGGCCACCACCACCGGCATCATCGCCGAGCTGGGCATGGGTGGCGGCCAGTTCCTGATCGAGCTGGAGCCCCAGGATTCCGGCAAGCCCGACCCGCAGGGTGCCGAACGCGTGGAGTTCCTGGTGGCGGCCAACGCCGGCCAGCCGCCGCGCGCCCTGCGCAAGGTGGCCTCGGGCGGTGAACTGTCACGTATTTCGCTGGCCATTGAAGTGGCCGCACTGGATCTGGATGCGGTGCCGACCATGGTGTTCGACGAAGTCGACTCCGGCATCGGTGGTGCAGTGGCCGACATCGTTGGCCAGAAGCTGCGCGCGCTCGGCGAGAAGCGCCAGGTGCTGTGCGTGACCCACCTGCCGCAGGTCGCTTCCAAGGGCCATGCCCACTACCGGGTCAGCAAGGCCCCGGTGGAAGGCATGACCCAGAGCGCGGTGGAAAAGCTGGACAGCAAGGCGCGCGAGGAAGAGCTGGCGCGCATGCTGGGCGGCGTGGAGGTGAGCAAGGAAGCGCGCGCCGCCGCACGGAAGCTGCTGCAGGTCTGACGCCGCCCGAGCCGGGCATAGGCCCGGCTTCCGCGCGGTAGTGCCGACCGCTGGCCGGCAACCAACACAGGTGAACGAGGATCGTGAGATTGCCGGCCAGCGGCCGGCACTATCCCAGCGGCCGCGTCAGGTCCACGTTCTCCACCAGGAAATCAAGAAACGCGCGCACCCGCAGCGGCAGGTAACCGCCCTGCCCCAGGAACACCGCGTGCACCTCTTCCAGGTCACCTGGGTTGGCCTCTTCCAGCACCGGCAGCAAGCGCCCGGCGGCGATGTCCTGCTGCACCTGGAACGCTGCCAGGCGTGCCATGCCCAGCCCACCCAGCACCAGCTGCCGCAACGCATCGCCATTGCTGGCGCGGGCATTGCCACTGGGCAGCACCATCCGCTCGCGTCCGTCCTGCAGCAAGGGCCAGCCCTGCATCGCGCGCGCATGGCCGATGTCCAGCCGGTTGTGCGACAGCAGCTCCTCAACGTTGCGCGGCAGTCCATGCCGCTGCGCGTAGGCCGGCGCGGCCACGATCATCATCCGCGTCGCGCCCAGCCGCCGTGCCACCAGGCTGGAGCTCTTCAGCGGACCGGCGCGCACCGCCACGTCGGTGCGCTGCTCAAGCAGGTCGATCACCTCGTCGTTGAGAGTCAGGTCCACACCCACCTGCGGATTGCGCTCGAGGAACGCCGGCAGCAGTGGCAACAGGAAGTGCTGGCCGAATGGGACATTGGAATTGACCCGCAGGCGTCCGCGCGGCTCGGCATGAGCGCTGGCGCAGCGCTCGGCCTCCTCCAGATCGGCCAGTACGCGCAGGCCGCGCTCGTAGAAGGCACAGCCCTCCGGGGTCAGCTGCAGCTGGCGGGTGGACCGCTGCAGCAGGCGCGTACCCAGCCGCTGCTCCAGGCGGGCCACAAGTTTGCTCACCGCCGACGGCGTCATGTCCAGCGTGCGGGCGGCGGCGGAGAAGCCCCCGGTCTCGATCACCCGCACGAACACTTCCAGTTCGCCGGATCGGTTGATGTCGGGGCGCGCCATGGCGATGAATCCGGTTCACAGATGATTGTCCATGCGCAGTCTAGTTCACAGATGCGCGCGGAATCACCATGGCACTCCCTTCACTCAGGACCGCCCGATGAACCGCTTGCGCCTGCTAACCGCCACCGCCCTGCTCAGCTTGTCCGGGGCCGCCGGCGCCTCAACTGTCCCGCACTGGGTCGCCAGCTGGCAGGCCAGCCCGCAACCGGTCTGGGGCGCGGCGTTCCTGTTCCCGACCCTGGTCCCGGCCGCACTGCAGGACCAGACCTTCCGCCAGACGGCGCGCATCAGCCTGGGCGGACCTCGGCTGCGGGTGCGACTGAGCAATGCCTACGGCACGCAGCCGCTGCGGATCGGAGCGGCGAGCGTGGCCGCCCGGGCGGGGGACATCCCGCAGCCGCTCAGTTTCGACGGCCAGCCCGGGGTGCTGATCGGCCCCGGGCAGGAACGGCTGAGCGATCCGCTGGCGGTAGCCACCGAAGATCGCCAGGCGTTGCAGGTCAGCGTCTTCGTGCCGGGACCTGCGCCGGTGCAGACGTTCCATTGGGAGGGCCGGCAGACCAGTTGGATTGCGCCCGGCGACCAGAGTCAGGCCCGGGCACTGAGCGGAGCCAGCAACACCACTGCCCGCCTGTTCCTGGTCGGCATCGAGGTCGAGGCCGCTGCCAGCGCACGCGGCGTGGTGGTGCTAGGCGACTCGATCACCGACGGCGCCACCGCCAGCCTGGACCAGGACCAGCGCTGGACCGACCACCTGGCCGCACGTCTGGCACCGCGGGGCATCGCCGTGATCAATGCTGGCATTTCCGGTGGCCGGCTGTTGCGCGACGGCATGGGCGACTCGGTTCTGGCCCGCCTGCAGCGTGATGCACTGGATCAGCCCGGCGTGGCCAGCGTGATCGTGCTGATCGGCATCAACGACATCAGCTGGCCCGGCACCGCGTTCGCCCGGAGCCAGGCCCGGCCCACGCTGGCCGAACTGCAGGCGGGGTATCGCGCCCTGGCCGAACAGGCCCGAGGCCGAGGTGTTCGGATCGTAGGTGCCACCCTGACACCGTTCGCCGGCGCCCTGCCCGGCACGCCGCTGGACGACTACTACCGCCCGGACAAGGAGGTCCTGCGCCAGCAGCTCAATGCCTGGCTGCGCACGGACAGCCCGTTTGACGCGGTGATCGATCTGGACGCGGCGCTGCGCGACCCGGTCGCCCCCTCACGGATTGCCGCCGCCTACGACTCCGGCGATCACCTGCATCCGGGTGATGCGGGGAACCGGGCGATGGCCGAGGCGGTGGATCTGGAGGTGCTGATGGGGCCATCGGCGCATACCGTGGATCTACGGTAAACAACGAAAAACCCCGGGCAGGCCCGGGGTTTCGTCGCATCTGGCTGGCCGGAACGGCTTACTTGCGCTTCTTGCGCACGTACAGCACCAGCGAGTGCTCTTCCAGTTCGTAGCCGTGGTCGGCTGCGATCTTGCGCTGCAGCTCCTCGATCTCGTGGCTTTCGAACTCGATGATCTTGCCGCTGTCCACGTCGACCATGTGGTCGTGGTGGCCGCCGCGGTCCAGCTCGTAGACGGCCTGGCCGCCTTCGAAATTGTGCTTGAGCACGAGGCCGGCGGCCTCGAACTGGGTCAGCACCCGGTAGACCGTCGCCAGACCGATCTCGTCGCCATGCTCGAGCAGCTGGCGGTAGATGTCTTCGGCGGTCATGTGGTGCTGGGCATTGCGCTGCTCGAGCAGCGCCAGGATCCGCATCCGCGGATGGGTCACCTTCAGGCCGACTTTACGCAGGTCGTGGGTTTCCATAGGTCTCCGTTCATTGGCGATTTAGCGCCAGCTGCCTCGGATTGGGTCGCGGTGGCACGCCGGGAGTGTATCATCGGTTTGATTTCCCCAACCGCCAGTCCCGATGCGCAATCTCCTGTTGGTCGCCGCCGTCGCCCTGTCCACCACCGGGTGCGGCATCATCTACAAGCAACCCATCTATCAGGGCAACCTGATCCGGGAAGATGCCGTGGCCAAGTTGCAGGTCGGGCAGAGCAAGCAGCAGGTCACCGCGCTGCTGGGCACCCCGTCCATTCCCGACCCGTTCCACGCCCAGCGCTGGGACTACACCTCCAGCCAGCGCGTGAACCGCCTGGGCCGTACCGAGGTGAAGAACTTCGTGGTGTTCTTCGAGAACGACAACGTGACCCGCTGGGAAGGCGACTACTTCCCGGGCAACGACAAGGCCCTGGCCCAGCAGACCGTGCGCCAGTTCGGCCGCAACCTGCCGAAGGACAAGAAGAAGAAGGGCCGCTGAGGCCCCTGCCCGTCCTCCGGGACGGGTCGCGGGAATCAACCGCCGAGCGCGCGTCGCCGGCGGTTGTCCTTGGGGTCGGCCTGCAACGGGCGTAGCAGTTCGATGCGGTCGCCATCCAGCAGTGCCTGCTGCGGGCGCGCCACTACCCCATGCACGGCCACCGCCGGGCAGTCGGCACTGCCTTCCAGCGCAGCAGTGGCAATGGCCTCGGCCACGGTCGCGCCCTCGTCCAGCTGCAACCGGCGCGAAAGCACCCGCTGCGGCCAAGCCAGCACCACCTCGACCTCGATCATCGCTCAGGCCTCGTCGGCAACGCGGATGAAGTCGTTGACCATGCGGTCGGCCAGGCTCTGGAAGCCCAACGCCAGCGCCGGACCGAGCAGGCGCGAACTGGGCTCGAAATCCAGGGTCAGGGTGACCTTGCAGGCATCTTCGGCCAGCGCATGGAACTCCCAGCGGCCGTGCAGCTGCTTGAACGGGCCATCGCGCAGCTGCATGTCGATGCTGTGCGGGCGCTGCAGGGTGTTTTCAGTCTGGAACCAGGTGCTGAACGAGCCCAGGCCCAGGTCCAGACGCGCCACCAGGCGGTCCTCGCCCTGCTCCAGGATCTGGGCGGCCGAGCACCAGCGGAAGCGGCGCGGATAGGCCTGGACGTCATTGACCAGGTCGAACATGCGCGCGGCCGAATGTTCGACCAGGGCGCTGCGGCGGATAGTAGGCATGAATACAGGACGTTTCGGCAATCGACCGGGCAGGCCCGAATCGGAGACAATACGGAAATGAGCAAGAACAGCGGCAAGGATAAAGCAAAGAGCGCGACGGCCACCAAGACCATCGCGTTGAACAAGCGTGCCCGCCACGAGTACCACATCGAAGACCGCTTCGAAGCCGGCCTGGCCCTGCAGGGCTGGGAGGTGAAGTCGATCCGTGCGGGCCGCGGCAACATCGTCGACGCCTACGCCTACGTGAAGGATGGTGAGATCTTCCTGATCGGCGCGCAGATCACGCCGTTGATCCAGGCTTCCACCCACGTGGTGGCCAACGACCGGCGCGAGCGCAAGCTGCTGCTGCACCGGAGCGAGATTGACAAGCTGGTTGGCAAGGTCGAGCGCGATGGCTACACGATCGTGCCCACCGCGATGTACTGGAGCAAGAACAAGATCAAGCTCGAAGTCGCTCTGGCCAAGGGCAAGCAGACCCACGACAAGCGCGATGCCGCCAAGGACCGCGACTGGGCGATCGAGAAGCAGCGTGTCATGCGTCGCGGCAACCGCGACGCGTAAGGCGGCTGCGCAGCACCCTGTCGAGTCGAGCCATGCTCGACTGCCTTGGTTTTCTGTAGAGCCGAGCCATGCTCGGCTTCGGTAAGAAAAGCAGCCGAGCATGGCTCGACTCTACAAAAGGCGGGTCAACCCGCCAGCACGCCCTGCCCGCGCATGCGCGGTGCCAGGGCTGCGTGCATCACCGCCAGGTGCATCACCACGGCCAGTTCCGATGCACAACGGTCATCACCTGCCCGCCATTTCCGGGCCAGTTCGGCAGCATCCGCTGGCAGCAGTGCCAGCAGCTGGGCATCGTCCAGCGCATCAGCCGCGCCCTGCAGCTGGCGGGCCATCTGCCGCGACTGCCACACGTGCACGCCAATACTGAGACTGGCCAGCGACATCAGCACCACGGCCAGCCCGTGCTCGAACCACTGCGACAGCACTTCCGGCCCCCACAGCAGGGCCGCGAGCACCGCCAGGCCCGGCAGGCGCCACCCCAGCCAATGGATGCGACCGCGCTGTGACCAATGCACCACCACCGCACTGGCGACCAATGCCGCGGCCGCCGTTGCCGGCAGTTCGGTCAGCCATGTAGCCGCGAGCAAAACCGCCAGCACCGCCCAGACCCAGCCCGGCGGCAGCGCGCGCCGCTGGTAATCGGCACCGACCGGCCCGATCAGCTGCCGCAGGCTGCGTTGTTGGCTTGCATCGGTCACCCACAGTCTCCGTGTCTGTCCTGGCCCGGATGGTCGTCGCCAGTGTGTCGCAAATCCGTGCCAATGACGTTAGCAATCCGCTATGACACTGGCTCTACAACATGTTGTGGATTGCCAAGGTGACTGTTCAGCTGATTTGGCGTAGCATTGCCAGCGTTGGGCAGGCACTGGCCGTGGCGACACGAAACAGGCCTTGTACCTTGCAGAACTTGAAGAAACCGGGGGTGCATTGGTTTCGACGGGGGTTGTGAAGTCGCCTGGCGCATGCCGAGGGGGTAGCTTTCCTCGTAAATCCAGCTGCAAAACTCTAGTTGCCAACGACGACAACTACGCTCCGGTCGCTCTCGCAGCCTAAAAACTGCGGTGCGTGACCTTCTGCCGACTTAGGCGGAGCCTCGAAACTGCTTGTGTCCATGCTCGCAGCGTAGAGTCATTATCATGGAATCGCGCTGGGCGGCTGCCTGTCAGTCCGGCACTAGAACACAACAGGCTGGTTCCCGGGTGCGCTTTGCACACCGTGCTGCTCGGGGATGAGATTCAACGGTGAGCTAAGCATGTAGTGCTGGGGATGGAGTGCCTTCGGACGGCGGTTCAATTCCGCCCACCTCCACCATCTGTATGGCCTGTCGAGGCCGCAAGAAGCCGGATCTCCCGTCAATGGAGTTCCGGCTTTTTTGTTTTCCGAAGATGGCGCCCCCGTCTGATGTCCCGACATCCCCCAATGCCACCCGCATCGGGAGCCAGTCACAGAAGCTGAGATGCAGATCCAGTAAAGTCCCTGCGTCACACGACGTGACCCGAAACCTGAAAGGACATCAGATGAAACGCATCACGCTGTTTGTGGGCTTGGCCGTGGCGTTGGCACTGGGGCAGGCTTCCGCTGCCACGCCAGGCTCGCGTTATCTGCAGCTGGCCGCTGACCAGCGGGTACAGCCCGGCACGGCAACCCTGCTTTCGAGCACCATCGATCTGAGCGCCCCCGGCTGGGTGTACGTGCAGTCGGATGGACGGTACTTCCCCGGCGGCAGCTCTGCGGCCAACGCCTACATCACCATCAACGGTGAGGTGATCTCCAACGACAGCTACATCGACTGGCGGCAGTCGACGTCGGCCCAACAGCACTCCTTCAACGTCATCGGTGCCAAATACCTTCCTGCCGGGCGCCATACGGTCAACCTGGCCGGACAGGCCATCGGTTCGGCCGTCAATTTCGGCTCCGCCAGCAACCTCTCCGTGCTCATCACCTCCGCAGGCTCGGTCACCAACAGCAGCCTTCCGAGCGACACCGCGCAGCTGGACTTCAATACCGTCGGCAGCCCTGAAGGAATGGCATTGCAGGCGAAGGACCGCAAGCTGCTGATGACAGCGCAGGCAGGCAATCCCGGTGGCCCCATCGTGGCAATGGCCTCTGGCCGCGCGTTCGCGTGGGGCAACTACGGCGATGGCATGCTGGGGATTTTCCTGAACGAGCAGGAACCCGGCATCGAATCGATGACCTGGTCGATCAATGACATCTTCAGTGGCGCCGAAACTCAGGCTCCCTTCTATTCGCAGGGCCTGTTCGTCAATCCGCCGGCTTACAGCACCGTCAGCTTCGTCGCGTCCGAATCGCCGTACTACCAACCGCAGGACGCCAACACCAACAACGTAAAGTACAAATTCGGCGCCAACTCGCGACTGGTGACGCTGTCCAACGGATTTGGCGTGGTCGGCAAGGGCTTGAATCCAGGATTCAACTACGCTGCCGCAGGCCCCTACCGCCGCTTCGCCTATGTCTGCGTCGGGACCAATGGCTTCGCGCCCGGCTGCCCGTCGGCGGGCTCACAGGTGGTCATTGGTGAGGGCCAGGTCTGCATCCCGCAGGGGCACAACGGGGTGGTGCTGTTCTCCACGAAGTCCCGCGTGCAGGGTGACCCGAACGACGGTGGTGGCAGCGTGTTCCTGTTCCTGAAGATCGATGGCCAGCAGGTGGGCAGCCTCGGCACCCAGCAGTTGGGTTCCAGGCCGGACTCGGTCAGCACCCGTACCATCTCCGCCAGCTACCTGAGCGCGGGATCGTCCGCGCTGGCACCGGGCTGCCACACCGTGCAGGCCGTGGCCCAGGTACTGGGAGATTTCCGCCACATGTCGCTCAATGCCGACATGCCGCTGGTCTGGTTCGACTGACCCATCACGCCGGATGTGGCCGGTGGCCGGGGTCTGTTCGCCCCGCCACCGGCTATTCCTCGACACATTGAAGGACCTGCCATGAAAGCCCCCCTTGCCCTCACCATGTTCCTCGCCGCATTCGCCGCAGCGCAGGCCACGCACGCCGCCCCACCGGCCATTGCTCCACCTGGCACCGCCACGCTGGAAGCCCTGCTGGCCTGCAAGGCCGGCTCCAACTTCAACGAGGCCGAGGCCATCGATGCACTGCAGGCCGCGGGCCTGGCCAGGAAACCGGGTGGCACCTTCGAGCCGGAGGACAAGCCGGTCGCGCTGTTCGGCGGTATCGTCACCAGTGCCGATGTGAACGTGGCCGAGGGCGAGAAGAGCCTCTTCGTCTACTTGAATGGCGTCGACTCCAAGCGTCTGGCCAAGGCGTGGTCAGTGACCACGATCAACGAACACGCCAACACGGAGGAGCCTTCATACGTGAAGGCCATCGACAAGCGCCACACCCTGCACGTCATCGCAGGTGACGACTATGAGGGCTATTCCGCTGCGGTGAAGTGCCAGATCACGCCGTAGTGGCCTGATCCGCGCTACAGCCAGCGTCGTACTCGCTGACGGAAGGCGGCTTATGCCTCGGGAAAGCGGGCCGACAGCGCCCGCTCTTCCGGCACGATCTGCAGCCGCGTGATGTACAGCACGAACAGCGGGACAGCCAGCAATGCGACCGGGCTCTGCAGGTACAGCATGACGCCTGCCAGCACCGTGGCCTGACCCAGATACATGGGATTGCGTGTGTAACGATACACACCACGCGTGACCAGTGCGCTCGCCATTGCCGGGCGCAGCGGATTCACCGTGGTACGCGCGCGCCGGAAAGCCAGCTTCGGCAGCAGGTTCAACGTTAAGCCGATGGCCACCACCCCACCGGCCAGCAGTGCCGGCATCGGCAGCGGAACCACCGGTCCCGCTGCCAGGCGGCTCGCCAGGTAGCCGATGGCGCCACACAGCAGCATCACCAGCGGCGGTGGAACGCGGGTCTCAAGCCAGCGCATCGCAGTCCCTGCATTCGCCCATTCACCCCAGTGTCACACGGGAATACCTGAATCGCTTGAATGGCAGGGGTTTCATGGCACAAACCGACCGCCCGGTATCTTCCGCTTTGACATGCCGACCGCTAGAGTGGCGCCACCGCGCAGGAGGATCGTATGGCTACCACGGGCTTGGGCTTCATTGGCCGCACGACCCTCATCATCACCGTGCTGCTCGCCCTGGGTGGTTGTGCCACGTTGCGCCAGTTCGGGCCGTCGGTACAGGTCGCCTCGGTCACGCCCGGCCAGTACATCGCGCTCAAGCGCGGTGACATCCTCACCACCGGGAAGCTCAGCTCGGCGACGACGGAAACGCTGCGCGTGGCCGGGCTCGATGAAGGCGTCTGTGCCAAGCCGGGCCTGCCCTGCATCGAGGCGATGGAAGCCAGCATCGTGGTGCGCGAGGAAGACAAGCGGTCGAGCCTGGCCGAGTTGTGGCTGCAGTATGCGATGACCCTGCCGGCGCCCAAGCGCGAGTACTCCACGTCAGGCCGCGCCAAGAGCGCGATCACCGCACTGGACGCCGACTTCCAGCCGCGCCTGGACGCGTGGATGCAGGTCGCGCGGCAGGCTTACGCCTATCTGTTCTTCACCGAGCGAACGGCCAACCAGCGGGGTTTCGAGGACCGCCAGACCCAGGTGCGCGACTACTACAACCTGGCCGTGCAGGAAGCCTCGGTGCAGTTGTACAACGCCTATGCCACCGGGCGCGTGCATGCTGAAGCCAGCCATTTCCAGCTCGGCCGCTGGACCTTCGTGCTGGCGCCTTCAGGTGAGGCATCGCCGCTGGACAAGCGTACGCCCACCGAGCTGGTACCGGCGGCCTCGCTGTCGTTCACCGGCACCCTGCGCAGCGTGCATCGCCGCGATGGCTTCGGTGCCGAACTGGTGGCCGTGATGGACGATCCAACCGCCACCCCGGCCACCGCGACGCCGGCCACAACACCCGCCACGAAGACCACGCCGGTCCCGCAGAGCTGGAGCGAAATGCCTTCGCCGTCGATGACCGTGCTGCTGCGCTTCTCCGGAAAGAACCTGTGGGAAGTGCTGCACGACGACGAGCCGGAACTGGAAATACACGATCCCTACCAGGTCACGGAAGTGACCCTGCACGGACAGGAAGTGCCGCTGGCCGCGAACTTCACCGCTGGCTATGCGCTGTGGCTGGCCCGCTCCAACTTCAGTCACCAGTCGCTGCGATCGCTGTTCGGCGGCAAGGGCGGCATCGAAACGCCGCATCTGTACATGATGCAGCCCTACGACCCGAACCGCCGCGTACTGCTGATGATCCATGGCCTGGCCAGCAGCCCGGAAGCCTGGGTCAACGTCGCCAACGAGCTGATGCGTGACGACGAGATCCGCCGGGATTTCCAGATCTGGCAGTTCTACTACCCGACCAACATGCCCATCGCGATGAGCCACGATGCGATGCGTCATACGCTGGCCGAGGTGTTCAAGCACTTCGACCCCAGCGGCAAGGCGCAGGCCTCGCATGACATGGTGCTGGTGGGGCACAGCATGGGCGGCGTGATCGCACGACTGATGATCTCCTCTTCCGGCGATCACCTGGTGGACACCCTGCTGGCGACTGCGCAGATGACGCCGGCACAGCGCGAACTGCTGCGCACCAAAGGCGCACCGGTACTGACCTTCCTGCCGGAACCGGAAGTATCGCGCGTGGTGTTCATTGCCACCCCCCACCGCGGTACCGACGTGGCAGGCACCCGCCTGGGCCGATGGATCGGACGCCTGGTGCGGTTGCCCCTGACTGTATTGGAAGACGTCGCCACCATCGCCAACGACGGCCAGATCGATCGCAGTGACGGCAAGCACGGCTATCAGATGAACAGCATCCAGAACCTGGACAAGGACGATCCTTTCGTCCGCGCCGTGGCCGACCTGCCGATGTCGCCGAAGGTCCGCTACCACTCGATCATCGCGCGCGCCAAGGCCGACGGCCCGCTGGAGAAGAGTGACGACGGGCTGGTGCCCTACTGGAGTTCGCACCTGCCGCGGGCGGAGTCGGAGAAGGTGATCGTATCCGGGCACAGCGTGCAGGAAGCCACGCCGGCCATCGTCGAGCTGCGCCGGATCCTGCATGAGGACATGCAGCAACACGGGCACCAGACCCAATAGCCGTGGGCAGCTGAGGGAAATCCCTCATCGCGCCTGCGCACCCGCCCTCCTATGCTGGCCCGACATTCCCCGCAGGAGGTCCGCATGAACGCGCAAGAGCCCAGCCGCCAGCCCAGTCCCGATCCAGCCGAGCGCGACGCCTTCTTCCCGTCACCGTACTCGCTGTCACAGTTCACCTCGGCCAAGAGCAACCTTGCCGGTGCGGACTACCCGGACGCACGTCGTGATGGCCGCTGGAAGGTGCTGATGATCGCCGCCGACGAGCGTTACCTGCCCACCGCCAACGGCCACCTGTTCTCCACCGGCAATCATCCAGTGGAAACCCTGCTGCCGATGTATCACCTGGACAAGGCCGGCTTCGATATCGATGTGACCACGCTGTCCGGCAACGCCGCCAAGTTCGAGTGGTGGGCGTTCCCGCGCGAGGACACGGAGATAGGCGGCCTGTACGACCGCTACGAAGCCCGCTTCCGCCGGCCACTGCCGTTGGATGAGGTGGTGGCAGGCCTCGATGCCGCGTCGAACTATGCAGCCGTGTTCATTCCCGGCGGCCATGGTGCCCTTATCGGACTGCCGCAGAGTCGCGCGGTAAAGGCGGTCCTGCACTGGGCGATGGCCCATGAGCGCCACATCGTCACCCTCTGCCACGGCCCGGCCGCGTTGCTGGCCGCAGGCGTCGACGAGACCGATGGTGGTTCGCTGTTCCGCGGCTACCGCATCTGCGCCTTCCCCGATGCGATGGACCGGCAGACGCCGGAGATCGGCTACATGCCCGGGCAGCTGCCGTGGTTCTTCGGTGAGCGCCTGGCACAGCAGGGCGTGCAGATCGTCAACGACGGCATCGATGGCAGCGTGCTGCAGGACCGCCTGCTGCTGACCGGCGACAGCCCGCTGGCCGGCAATGCGCTGGGCAAGCTGGCCGCACGCACGCTGCTCGACGCCCTCGCCGGGCGCTGACCCGGATGAGCGAATTGGTGCAGGCGTTGCTGGAGCTGGAACGCGCCCGCTCACTGAGTGCGGTCGGCGCGGTACTGCGCAGCATCTCTGCACCGCTCGGCTACGACCGCGTGCTGGTGTTCGCCACCGGCACGGGGTTGGAGCGCGGTACCCCGCGCGTGTACTGGATCGAGGGCGACTGGTTCGGTGACGGCAGCAGTACCGACCTCGCGCGCTACCTGCACGCCTGTCCGGTCAATCGCCACGTGCTGGACAGCGACGCGCCATTCTTCTGGAGCAAGCGCCAGGGCGTGCGCGGCGAACGCTATCAGGTGGTGAAGCAGCCACGTGGTGAAGGCCTGCACGGTCTGCAGGTGCCGGTGTTCGGTACCACCGGCCTGGAGGGCGCGATCAGTTTTGCCGGGACAGCGATCAATGCCTCGGCCAGCGCGCGACTGCTGCTGGATGCTGCTGCAACTGCAGCATTCCGTGCCGCACGCCGGCTTGCCGAATCGCCTGCCGAGCGTTCGGGAAGCGCACTCAGCAACCGCGAGCGCGAAGTGCTGCGCTGGGTCGCCGCCGGGCGCCGGCAAGCTGAGATCGCGGCCACCCTTGGGCTTTCCACGCGTACGGTGGAGAACCACCTGCGCCACGCGCGCCAACGGCTGGGTGTGGCGACCACCGCGCAGGCAGTGCGTGCTGCCAGCCGTCGCGGCGAGATCGAAGACTGATCACGGCGAGGCACTTCCGGCCGTCTGGGTCGCGTGTTACACACGCCATGCGCATGTGCGCGATTGCAGAAAGCAAGGATGATGCTGATGAAACTGCAACTGGCCTCGATGGCTGCATTGATGTTTGCATTGGGTAGCGTGGTACCGGCAACCAGCCACGCGGCCGGATCCCCCGGATCGACGACCGATTGCGTGCCCGTAAGACTTGGGCCCAACCTCGTGCATCAGCGCTGCACCGTAACCCGTACTCTGGCAGATGGCACCGTTTTCACGTCGGTGTACTGGATAGACGAGAACGGTCAGTGGTACCTCCCGGCAGACTGATCTGCATTGGACACCGACTACGACTACAAGGAGTGTGATCAATGACGCTGCACAATCGAATCACCGCTTTTTCCTTCGCTGCAGCGGTGACACTTGCCGCGCTGCTGCCTTCAGCACCGGCAAATGCCGCCGAAGAGGTCGGCCTGCAGGAAGAGTGCGTGCCCTTCCGTGCCGGCTTTGGCATCCATCAGCGCTGCACGCTGTACGTGGTCTATGACGACGGCACCCGCGTAGCCAGCGACCACTACAACCGCGACGAGAGCGGGATGAGGTACGACCCCTGATCGCGCCCGCGCGATCCGCCGGGCGGCGCCTTCACCGCCCGTCCGGCATCTCCCAGCCGCCCATCCCGGCATACCCCTGTCCTCGCCTTCCATGGCATGCTTCGTGAAACCGTTTTCATGGAATGGAGGGATTCCACGATGTTGTCGCGTTTCCGTCGCCCTGCGCTGTGTGCGCTGTTGGCGCTTGCCCTGCCTGCCGTCGCCTGGGCCGCTACACCGGCGCCACTGAAAGTAATGTCGTTCAACGTCCGCACCCCGGCTGATACCGAACCGGGCAAGCGCTGGCCCGATCGTCGAGACGCGATGGTCAAGGTCATCCTCGATGCGCACCCGGCGGTGATCGGCACGCAGGAACTGGTGAAGGAACAGGCTGACTACCTGTCCGGACACTTGCCCGGCTACCGCTGGTTCGGCGAGGGCCGCCGCGGTGGCAGCGGCGATGAGCACATGGGCGTGTTCTACGACAGCAAGGTGCTGGCCATCGAGGAATCCGGCAACTTCTGGCTTTCGGATACGCCGGACGTGCCCGGCAGCATCACCTGGGGCAACCTGTACCCACGCATGGTCACCTGGGCCCTGTTCCGGCGCCTGGACGACGGCCGCCGCTTCTACTTCATGAATACCCACCTGCCCTACCGTGACGAGGACGAGCCGCGCCGGGTGAAGGGTGCCGGACTGATCGGAAAGCGACTGGCGACGCTGCCGGTTGACCTGCCGGTGGTGTTGACCGGCGACTTCAACAGCGAACCCGGAGGAGACACCTACAAGGCGTTCACCCGCGTGCTGCAGGACACGCGCCCCCAGGTAAAGGCGCCACAGGGCCCGCGCCTCACCTTCCATGACTTCACCGGCAAGGCCACCGTGCAGCTGGACTGGGTGCTGGTGCGCGGCTTCCATGCCCGCAGCTTCGTCACCGATGACCGCCGCATCGACGGTGTGCTGCCGTCGGATCATTTCCCGCTGGTGGTCGAGCTCGACTGGCCCACGCCGTGATCCTGCGCGGCAGCCGCTACGGTGGCGGCTGCCGTGACAACAACCGGTACAGTGCCTGGTGCTGATTGCGTGCCTGGCAGATGCGGGCACCTACGGCAAGGAACACGGCGATGCCAATCAGGCCCAGCCCCAGCAACGGATCCGGCAGGCGCACGAAGCCGATCGCCGCAGCCATCGTCGCCAGTACCAGCAGCACCACAACGGCCACCGACAGCCCGGCATCGGGTGGCCCCGGATCACCGAACAACATGCGCTGGGTATCCCGTTTGTCATCGGTCATCGTCTGTCCTCCCAATAGCCTGTCCCACTAGTTACACGGCGGATACGGCTTCCGGCAGAGTCAGAAACGTCATGACTGTGACCACGTGCACGGCTCGTGCCGCACCCGCCCATCTTTGGCCATGAAAGAAGAAAGGGACGGAAGCCATCGCTTCCGTCCCCTTCGGGTTACTGCACCTGCGCCACGCTCGGTGGCTGAGGCGACTGTCCCCAGCCGCCCAGCGCCTTGTACACACCGACCACGCTGACGTTGACTTCGGATTCGGCTGCGGCCAACGCGTCATCCGCAGCCAGTTGCGTGCGCTGTGCATCCAGCAGCGTGAGGAAATCTTCCGAGCCTTCGCGGTAGCGGATCTGTGCCAGCGATTCGGCACGACGTGCCGCCTGCGCCTGCTCGACCACGATCGCCAATCGCGCCTGCTGCTTGGAATAGCGGGTCAGCGCGTTCTCGGTATCTTCCAGGGCCAGCAGCACGGCCTGCTCATACTGCGCTGCCACGCCTTCGGCCTCCGCCTTGCTGGCGCGCAAACGTGCACGCACGGTACCGAAGTCAAATGCCGCCCAGCTCAGCGACGGGGTCAGCGACCAGGCCTTGTTGTTGCCATTGACCAGGCCACTGGCATCGCCGCCGAGGAAGCCGACGAAGCCGGACAGCGACAACCGCGGGAACAGATCCGCCGTAGCCACGCCCACGCGGGCGGTCGCGGCCGCCAGGCGACGCTCCGCCACGCGCACGTCGGCGCGTTGGCGCAGCAGCTCGCGGGTATCGCCCAGCGGCAGTGCCTTGGCGAATGCCGGCACTTCGTGCGGCGCAAGCATGGCGGTCAGCGTCTCCGGCCGCTGGCCCAGCAGAACCGCCAGACGATTGCGCGACTGCGTTTCGGCCACTTCCAGCAGCGGGATATCGGCCTCGATCGCCTTCAGCCGCGCACGACTGCTCTGCACGTCCAGCTCACTGCCGGCGCCCAGCTCCCAGCGCGCCTCGGTCAGCTTCTGCGTCTCGCGCAGGTTGACCAGGGTGTGCTGGGCCACGGCGATGCGCTTCTGCGTGCCGCGCAGCTCGAAGTAGTTGCGCGCCACTTCGGCAGCGATCAGTACCTGCGCGTCGGCCAGGTTGGCCTGCTCGGCGTCGAGGTCGGCGCGCGCGGCTTCTGCAGCACGGCGCTTGCGGCCGAACAGATCCAGCTCCCAGCCGGCATCGAAGCCGAGCTGGTAGCTTTCACTGAACACCCGCTGCCCACCCAGCTGCGGATCGGGTTGCTTGCGGCGGTCGTAGCTGCCGCCTGCGGTGATGTGCGGCGCCTGGTCGAAGCGGCTTTCGACGAACACCGCGCGGGCCTGGCTGACGCGGGCCACGGCCACGCGCAGGTCCAGATTGTCCGACAGTGCGCCGTGAACCAGTTCTTCCAGCACCGGATCATCGAACTGCGCCCACCAGCTGGCCACCGGCGAAGTAGTGCTGAAGACCGGCTGCTGCGCGCTCTGGAGGACCACCGGTTCCTGCACCGGGGCCTTGTAGTTCGGGCCGACGCTGACACAGCCCGCCAGCACCAGGCTGGAGACGGCCATCGCCAACGTGCGGATCACCATGGCAGCACCTCGCCCAGGTAGGTGAAGCTGCCGCTGGCACCGGATTCGCCGATCAGCGCCATCTGCACGCTGGAGCGCGCGCCTTCGGCGATTTCGATTTCGCCGTTGCCGCCGTTCATGTCGGTCTTCACGTAACCCGGATGCACGGTATTGACCTTGATCGGGGTGTTGCGCAGCTCGTAGGCCAGGCTCAGGGTCCAGCTGTTCACCGCGGCCTTGGAGGCGTTGTAGGCGGGAATCTTGAAGTCGTAGATGCCCGATGCGGGATCCGCGTGCAGGGTCTGTGAGCCGAGCATGCTGGACACATTGACGATGCGGCCGGACTTGGCCTGCTTGACCAGCGGCAGGAAAGCCTGGGTGACCGCCACCAGCGCGTACACGTTGGTATCGAAGGTGCGCTTCCAGGTGTCGAGCGACTGTTCCGACGGCGCCTGCGCCGGGTTCTCGATCATGATGCCGGCGTTGTTGACCAGGATATCCAGTCGTCCGTGGCGCTGGCGTACCTGCTCGACCGCTTCGGCGATGCTGGCCGCGTCGGTCACGTCCAGTTGCAGGGCTTCGACCGGCAGGCCTTCAGCCTGCAGCTTCAGTGCCAGCTCCACCGCCGTATCGCGCTTGCGACCGGCCAGCAGCGTGTGCACACCCGCCTGGGCGAGCTGGCGCACGGTTTCCAGGCCGATGCCACGGGTGGCGCCGGTGACCAGCGCGATCTTGTTCTGATGGGTGTTCATGGATTCATTGCCTCGGTAGGGGGAAGCGGGCGCCGGTGATTGCCGGCGCCGCTGTTTTCCATGTCAGTGATGGATGGTCGGCTCGCCGTGCTGCACCAGCTGGCCACCACCGTTGCGGGTGACGAACTTGCGCAGGGCCACGTAGAACACCGGGGTGAGGAACAGGCCGAACAGGGTTACGCCCAGCATGCCGGCGAACACAGTGATACCGGTCACCGAGCGCACCTCGGCACCCGCACCGTGCGACAGCACCAGCGGTACGGTGCCGGCGATGAACGCGATGGAGGTCATCACGATCGGGCGCAGACGCAGGCGGCAGGCTTCCAGCGCGGCCTCAACGATTCCCTTGCCGCCCATCTCCAGCTCTCTGGCGAATTCGACGATCAGGATCGCGTTCTTGCACGCCAGGCCCATCAGCACCACCAGGCCGACCTGCACGAACACGTTGTTGTCACCACCGGTCAACCACACGCCGAACAACGCGGACAGCAGGGTCATCGGCACGATCAGGATCACCGCCAGCGGCAGCGACCAGCTCTCGTACAGCGCGGCCAGCACCAGGAAGGCCAGCATGATCGCCACCGGGAACACGATGAAGGCTGCCTTGCCTTGGGTCGCCTGCTGGTAGCTCAGGTCGGTCCATTCGGTGGTCATGCCCACCGGCAACACCTTGCCGGCGATCTCGGTCAGCTTGTTCATCGCCTCGGCCGAGGACAGCAGGCGCGGGTCGGCTTCACCGGCCAGGTCTGCTGCCGGATAGCCATTGAAACGCAGCACCGGGTCCGGGCCGAAGGTCTGCTTGATGGTGACCATCGAACCGATCGGCACCATCTCGCCACGGTCGTTGCGGGTACGCAGCTTGCCGATGTCCTCGACCGTCTCGCGGTACGGACCGTCTGCCTGGGCGATCACCTGCCAGGTACGGCCGAACTGGTTGAAGTCGTTGACGTAGGCCGAACCCAGGTAGGTCTGCAGCGTGTCGAACAGTTCGGTGAGCTGCACGCCCTGTGCCTTGGCCTTGACGCGGTCCACCTCGGCATCCAGCTGCGGCACGTTGGCCTGGTAGCTGGAAATCGGGAAGGCCATGCCCGGCGTCTGCGCCACGGTACCCTGCATGGCCTGCACGGCATTCTGCAGTGCGCCGTAGCCCAGGTTGCCGCGGTCCTCGATGAACATCTGGTAGCCGTTGCCGTTACCCAGGCCGAGGATCGGCGGCGGCATCATCGCGAAGGCGAAGCCTTCCTGCAGCCCGGCGATCTTCTGGTTGATCTCGGCATTGATCTGCGCGGCGGTACGGCCATGGCGCTCGGCGAACGGCTTGAGCGGAATGAACGCCACACCGGTATTCGGCGTGTTGGTGAACTGCAGCGCGTTCAGGCCCGGGAACGAGATGGTGTGGGCCACGCCATCGGTTTCCTGGGCGATCTTGGCAACCTTGCGCAGCATTTCATCGGTACGCGCGATCGACGAACCTTCCGGCAGCTTGACGCCGGCGATCAGGTACAGCTTGTCCTGGGTCGGGATGAAGCCCGGCGGCACCAGCTTGAAGATCACGCCGGTACCGACCAGCAGGATCGCGTAGACCACGAACACCGCACCACGACGGCCGAGGATGCGGGCCACGCCACGTTCGTACTTCTCCGAGCTGGACTTGAAGAAGCGGTTGAACGGATGGAACACCCAGCCGAACAGGCGGTCGATCAGGCGGCTCGGGCCGTCCTTCGGTGCGCCGTGGGCCTTCAGCAGGCGCGCGGCCAAGGCCGGCGACAGGGTCAGCGAGTTGATCGCCGAGATCACCGTGGAGATGGCGATGGTGACCGCGAACTGCTTGTAGAACTGTCCAGTAACACCCGACAGGAACGCCATCGGCACGAACACGGCGCACAGCACCAGCGCGATCGCCACGATCGGGCCGGAGACCTCGCGCATGGCCTGGTGGGCCGCCGCGGTGGGCGACAGTCCTTCCTCGATGTTGCGCTCGACGTTCTCCACCACCACGATCGCGTCGTCGACCACGATGCCGATCGCCAGCACCAGGCCGAACAGGCTCAGCGTGTTGATCGAGAAGCCCAGCAGATACAGCGCGGCAAAGGTACCGACCACCGACACCGGCACCGCGATCAACGGAATGATCGAGGCACGCCAGGTCTGCAGGAACAGGATCACCACCAGCACCACCAGGGCGATGGCTTCCAGCAGCGTGGAGACCACGGCCTTGATCGAGTCACGCACGAAGATGGTGGTGTCATACACGGCTTCGTACTTCACGTCGGCCGGCATGGTCTTCTGCATCTCGTCCATCGTCGAGATGACCTGGTCGCGGATCTCCAGCGCGTTGGCGCCGGGCGACTGGAAGATACCGATACCGACCGCGTTCTTGCCGTCCAGCTGCGAGCGCAGGGTGTAGTCACCGGCGCCCAGTTCCAGGCGGGCCACATCGGCCAGGCGTACGATCTCGCCGTCCACACCGCTCTTGAGCACGATGTCGCCGAATTCCTTTTCGGTCTTCAGCCGGCCCTGGGCATTGATCAGGGTCAGGAACTGGCTGTTCGGCAGCGGTTCCGCACCGAGCTGGCCGGCCGAAACCTGCACGTTCTGCTCGCGCATGGCGCGCACCACGTCGCTGGCGGTCAGGCCGCGCGACGCCACCTTGTCCGGGTCCAGCCAGGCGCGCATGGCGTAGTCGCCACCACCGAAGATCTGCGCATCACCGACGCCCGGAATGCGCGCCAGCGCATCCTTGACGTGCAGGCGGGCGTAGTTGCGCAGGTACAGGGTGTCGTACTTGCCTTGCGGGGAGGTCAGGTGCACCACCATCAGGAAGGTCGGCGACTGCTTCTGCGTGGTCACGCCCTGCCGGCGCACGTCCTCGGGCAGGCGCGCCTGCGCCTGCGCCACGCGGTTCTGCACCTTCACCGCCGCTGCGTCCGGGTCGGTGCCCGGGCGGAAGGTGACGGTCATCTGCAGCACGCCGTCCGAGCCGGCCACCGACTTCAGGTACATCATGCCCTCGACGCCGTTGATCGCTTCTTCAAGCGGCGTGGCGACGGTCTCGGCAATGACCTTGGGGTTGGCGCCCGGATACACCGTGCGCACGACCACCGACGGCGGCACCACTTCCGGGTACTCGCTGATCGGCAGGATTGGAATCGTGATCAGGCCTGCGGCGAAGATCACGATCGACAGCACCGCCGCGAAGATCGGCCTGTCGATGAAGAAACGGGAAAAGTCCATGGAGGAATTCCTGGGAAAGGCATTCGGCGGGCAACAGCCGCCCTGCCCCTCGTCACGTTGACGAAGGCAGGAACGGCTGCCGCTGGCGCCGGCAGCTAAGCGGGGACGCGGATCAGTGCTTCAGGGCGGCGGTGGCATCGCGGCCCGGTGCCGGCGCCGGCTGTGGCTGCATCGCCACCGCCTTGGCCTGCACCGGCATGCCCGGCATGAAGACCTTCTGCACGCCGTCGATGATCACCTTGTCGCCCGCGGCCAGGCCGTGTTCGACAATGCGCAGGCCATCAGCGGTGCGACCGAGCTGGATGTCGCGGCGCTGGGCCTTGCCATCCTTGTCGACCACGTACACATACTTGCGGTCCTGGTCGGTCAGCACGGCCTTGTCGTCGATGAGCAGCGCCTGGAACTGGCCGCTGCCGAGCAGCTGCACGCGGGCGAACAGGCCCGGGGTGAACTGGCGGTCGGCGTTGTCCAGCAGTGCGCGGACACGGATGGTGCCGGTGCTGCGGGCGACCTGGTTGTCGAGGAAGTCGACCTTGCCCGCGTGCGGGTAACCCTCCTCACCGGACAGACCGACCTTTACCGGCAGTTCGCTGTCACGCTCGCTCGGGCGCTCGCCCTTGCGTGCCATCTGCGCGTAGCGCAGGAAGGTGCTTTCGTCGGCATCGAAGT
The DNA here is from genome assembly GCF_032911525.1 of Stenotrophomonas veracruzanensis. Classification (NCBI taxonomy): domain Bacteria; kingdom Pseudomonadati; phylum Pseudomonadota; class Gammaproteobacteria; order Lysobacterales; family Lysobacteraceae; genus Stenotrophomonas; species Stenotrophomonas veracruzanensis. The sequence goes on along the minus strand of NZ_JAWJTI010000029.1, from coordinate 19,002 downwards.
AGACGAACACGGTATCCAGCGAGACCAGTGTGGTCAGCACGCTGGCACTGTCGCCGGCGGTGACCAGGTTGCCGGCGGTGACCATCGCGCGGCCGGCACGGCCGTCGATCGGTGCACGCACCTTGGTGAACTCCAGGTTGAGGCGGGCCGCATCCAGGGCCGCCTGCGCGGCCTGCACGGCGGCGCCGGACTGATCGGCGGCGGCACGACGCTGCTCGGCCGTCTCGGTGGAAATGGCCTGCTGCTCAGACAGACGCTTGGCACGCTCGGATTCGCTACGGGCCAGCGTGGCCTGGGTGCGGGCACGGGCGAGTTCGGCGGCAGCGCGATCATACTCGGCCTGGTAGCTGCGCGCGTCGATGGTGAAGAGCACTTCGCCCTTCTTCACTTCCTGGCCTTCGACGTAGTTGACCTTGTCGATGTAGCCGGACACGCGCGGACGCAGTTCAACGCTCTGTACCGCTTCGACGCGGCCGCTGAACTCGTCCCACTGGCTGACCTGCTTGACCAGCACCGGCGCGGCGCTGACCTGCGGCGGCGGCGGTGCACCGGCTTCTTCGGCATGGCCGCCGCTGCAGGCCGCTAGCACGGCCGCGGCGAGGATCGACACGCCGGCCATCGCGATGCGATGGCCGAAACGATGTGGGGTGGTATTGGGGGAAGTCATGGCATGCATCCGTACGGAGGGGTGGTACAGCTCTAAGAGAACGTGTTGCAAAAATCGGCGGCGCATACTGCGACCTCAACCATGGTCGAGGTCAAGCGACGCCTGCGGTATCGCGCCACAATGGGGGAACTTCAAGATGCAACAGGCCGCGCGGCAGTTCGGCATCGCTGCTGTCACAGCGGACGATGGCGCGGTTGTCGCGGCAACCATCCAGCAGCGAGACCACGCGGCGGCCGACCAGCAGCGAGCTGGGCCACTCGATGCAGGCATTGGCCGCGTTGGCCGGGGTACAGACGGGGCTGCAGACTTCCAGCATCTGCGCACGCACGCCCAACGCCTGCGCTTCCTGGTGCACCACCTGCGCGTACATGCGCAGCGCGGCGGTAGTGATCGAGGTCTCGCCGTAACCCGCCCATGGCTTGGCGTTGGCCGGGCTGCCGATCATCACGTAGCGGCGCGCATGCACGTTGTCCTGCAGCAGCGGCAGCAGATGACGCACTGCGTGCACGTGCGGCATCAGATCGGCCTGCATCGCGCCCAGCAGTTCATCGCCGTTGCGGTCGGTCACCCGGCCGCGGCGGTAAGGGCCGCCCATTGCGGCGATCACCGCTGCCAGCGGGCGCGGGCGATGCGCAATGCGTTCGGCCAATGCACGGGCCGAGCCGTCATCGCTGAGCGAACCCAGCAGCGTCTCCAGGCCCGGCTCGTCAGCGAACTGCTCATGCAGCGCCGCCAGCCGGCCTGGATCACGACCGACCACCAGCACCGGGCTTCCGGCTTCCAGCAATGCACCCACCACGCCCTGGCCGACGGCACCGGTGCCGCCGAGGACCAGGACTTCGGGCGTCAGTATCCCATTCACGGGACATTTCCTCCCAAATCCGGGATAGTCCCGATTCGCCGCAGCCGGTCACCCTTGTGCGGGACCAGGCGGATGGCACCGCCACGCTGCTGACGCATGGGCGCGGTAAACTCACGGAAGTCCTTGTGTACCAAGGAACTCGGACGGGCTTCGACGGTCATCGCCAGGTCCAGGGTGTTCTGGCCGGCGTTCCGGAGTCGGGCAAGAATGTTGCGCAGGCTCATGGCGGACGGGCTCCAATTAACGAATGGCGCCACGATAGACCTCAAACCTTTACTTGATTAGTCCTGATTAAGGGGAATAATCATCCCGCTCCCGGTCCAATCGTTCTGTCACGATTGTCCCATCCCCGACGTCCAGGATCCCCGACCATGTCCCACGATCTCAACGAGACGCTGATCTTCGTCAAAGTGGTCGAGCAAGGCAGCTTCATTGCCGCTGCCAAATCGCTCGGCCTGCCCAAGACCACGGTCAGCCGCAAAGTGCAGGAACTGGAAACGCGCCTGGGTGCGCGCCTGCTGCACCGGACCACGCGCCGCCTCGGCCTCACCGAAGCCGGTTCGATCTACCACGAGCATTGCCAGCGCATTGCGCGCGAGCTGGAAGAAGCCGAGAGCGCAGTGAGCCAGCTGCAGTCCGGCCCGCGTGGCTGGCTGCGTTTCACCGTGCCCTATTCAATCGGCATCACCTGGATCGCCCCGCTGCTGGGCCAGTTCCATGCGCAGTATCCAGAGATCCGCCTGGACATGCATATGGGCAACGAGAAGCTGGACCTGATTGCAGGTGAAGCGGATCTTGCGCTGCGCGTCGGTGCCCTGCCCGATTCCAACCTGGTGGCGCGCAAGCTGGGCAGCCTGCGTACGCAGGTGTTCGCCAGCCCGGCCTACATCGAGCGCTATGGCGAACCGCTACATCCGGAAGAACTGCAGTTCCATCGCATCCTGGCGATGCGCAAGCCGTACCACACCGGCAACTCGCCGCGCTTCACCTGGCAGCTGGGCGAGAACGGCGGCGAGCTGCGCGACTTCCCGGTCACCCCGCTGATGACCGCCAACGACATGTCTGCGTTGAACGGTGCGCTGGTGTGTGGCGAAGGCCTGCTGCTGACCGGCGATGTGATGGCCAAGCCGTTTGTTGAATCGGGCATGGTGCGCCGCGTGCTGGCCGGCTGGACCGGCCCGGAAGTGGACTTCAACGCTGTGTTTGCTGGCGGCCGCCTGGTTTCGCCGAAGGTACGTGCGTTCGTCGACTTCCTGGTCGAGAAGCTCAACTTCGATGCCAACTACATGCTGGCGCAATGCCCAGGCGCAAAGCTGGCGCAGCAGCAGAAGGAAAAGGAAGACGCCGCGCTGGAAAGCAGCGGCAAGCGGATCCTGGAGAAGGTGGCCGCTTCGGCGGCGTAACCGGACGCATCCACGCACGGCATGGATCTGGCCAGCGCGCGGCGCGGCGTTCTGTAGAGTCGAGCCATGCTCGACTGCTGTTGGGACCGCGCCGACCAAGGTCGGCATCTACCAGAAGAGGAGTCGAGCACGGCTCGACTCTACATGCGCTATCGGCGTGCCGAGCAAGCTCGGCACCTACAGAAAATGCCGCCTGCAAGGGCGGCATTTTCGTTCCGGCTACGCCGGAACAGCAGTAACGCTACGCGTTACTGCTTGAGCGGAATCACGCGGATCTCGACGCGGCGGTTCTTCGCGCGGCCCGCATCGGTGCTGTTGTCGGCAATCGGGTACGCCTTGCCGGCACCCAGAGTTTCAATGCGTACGCTCTGCACGCCCTGGCCGATCAGGTACTGCGCGACCGAGTCGGCACGTTCCTTCGACAGGCGGTTGTTGACCGCGTCGCTGCCGATGCTGTCGGTGTGGCCGACCACTTCGATCATGGTCTGGTTGTAGTCGCGCAGGGTGCCTGCCACGCCGTTGAGCGAACCGTAGAACTGCGGCTTCAGGGTCGACTTGCCGAAGTCGAAGGTGATGCCGTCCGGCAGGTTCAGCATGATGTTGTCGCCCTGGCGCTGCACATCGATGCCGGTGTTGGCAGTGCGCTCGCGCAGCGCGCGTTCCTGGCGATCCTGGTACTGGCCGACGGCGGCGCCGCTGAGCGCACCGATACCGGCACCGATCAGTGCGTGCTGACGACGCTCGGTGGCGCTGTCGCCGGTCAGCAGGCCAGCGGCCACACCAATCGCGGTGCCGATCAGCGCATTACGGCCGGTGCGGTTCTGCTGCTCGGTCGGGTTGCCGTACTGGTCACTCTGCACATAGGAGCCGCCAGTGGCGCAGGCCGACAGGACGGCCGCACTCATCAGAGCCAGTGCGACGTTGCGGGTGGTGTTGCGGATCATGGGGTTCTCCTTGGTTTCCGGTCGGGCCGGCGGCTTGCGGGCGCAGAGAGAATAAACAGCCCGATGCGATGCCGGAATGATGATGCGGCGTGGCGACAGGGCCGTGTTCATCTAACTGACTGGATCACTCAGCCGCCACTTTACCCTGCTCCCGACTGGCGGTAAGCCGCCAGCGCTGCGTCGCGGCCAACCGCCAGATCCACCAGCGGGGTACGCGGATAGCCCGGGGCATGCGCCGCCAGCAGTAGCGGATGCTGCCACGGCGCGAAGCGCGCCTTCACCGGCAGTGCCGCCAGTTCGGGCACCCAGCGGCTGATGTAGCGGGCCTGTGGGTCGAACTTCTCGGCCTGGGTGACCGGGTTGAACACGCGGAAGTACGGCGCGGCATCGGCACCGGTTCCGGCCACCCATTGCCAGCCCATCGTGTTGTTGGCCAGGTCGGCATCGACCAGAGTGTCCCAGAACCAGCGTGCACCATGCAGCCAGTGCGCACGCAGGTGCTTGCACAGGTAGCTGGCCACAATCATCCGCACCCGGTTATGCATGTAGCCGGTGTGCCACAGCTCGCGCAGGCCGGCATCGACGATAGGCACGCCGGTATTGCCGCGCTGCCAGTCGTGCAGTTGCGCTGCAGTGGGCGTGGCCCAAGGGAAACGGTCAAAGCGCGGGTTGAGGTTGTCGGTGGGCGTCTTCGGGAAGTGATGCAGCAGGTGGTAGGCGAAATCACGCCAGCCGAGCTGGCGCAGGTAGCCGTCGATGTCGGCGTCGGTGCCCGCACCGCGCAGGCCTTCCAGCGCATGGGCAATGCGCCACGGTGCGATTTCGCCGAAATGCAGGTGCGGCGAAAGCCGCGAGGTGCCCACGCGATCCGGCAGGTCGCGCTGCTCGCGGTAACCGCGCAACGCACCGTCCTCGAACACGGACAACGCCTCCAGCGCGCCGGCCTCGCCAGGCTGCCAGTGCTCCCAGAAGCCGGTATCCCAGTCCAGCGTCGGTGCCAGCTGGAGATCATCCAGTGCGAGGCTGTCGACCGCGTGCGCCGCCAGCGCCTTCGGTGCGGCCTGCAGCGCCGGCAGGCGCCAATGACTGAGTACGTTGCGCCAGTAGGGAGTGAACACCTTGTAAGGCTGGCCCTGCTGGGTCGCGATGTCCCAGGGCTCGAACAGCAGACTGCCATTACAGCTCTGCGCGTCGATGCCCTGCTCGCGCAGCGTGCGCTTGATGGTGGCGTCGCGTGGCTGGGTGGCCGGTTCGTACTTGCGGTTCCAGTACACCGCCTCGGCGCCGGTCTGTTCGATCAGCAACTGCAGAGCCGTTAGGCTGTCACCGCTGCGCAGCACCAGCGACGAACCGCGCGCGCGCAGGTCGGCGTCGAGCGCGGCCAGTGAGCGATGGCGCCACGCGTCCGATGCTGCGCCCGGCAACCACTCACCCTCCTCCTGCGGCGCATGGATGTAGACCGGTACCACTTCATGGCCGGCATCGAGCGCGGCCTGCAGGGCCGGATTGTCCTGCAGCCGTAGATCACGGCGAAACCACACCAACGCTACCGACACGTGCATCGCCTTCGTTCTGGATGCCGCACATGATAGCCAGCGGCGGTGAAGGCGTTGCGCGCGGCGGGGTCTGCTAGGCTGCCGGGCCCGTTACTGGAACACCTGCGCCATGGATGAGCTGCACGCTCCCTTCGCTCGCTTCGGCCTGCTGCAGGCCCAGGATGAACGTGACTGGGACGGACCCTTTCCGCTGCCATCGGTGCTGGCGCGCTTCTACGTGCAGGTCGGGCCACTGGGGCGCGAGATCAACGCCAGGGTTGGCCATGCCGGCATCACCATCCCCGGGCTCGAGGTGTGGGTGCCACCGCTGCAACGGCTGTGGCGCCATCAGGCCGGTTACCGCTGGAACGGCATCAGCGGCGAGGCGATCGAAGACTGGCCCGCCAACTGGCTGGTTGTGGCCGATCTCGGCGCCGATCCTTTCATCCTCGACCTGGACGATGGCCGCGTGCTGTTCGCACGACATGGCTGTGGACGATGGGAGCAGGACACACTTGTCGACGACCTGCCGACCCTGATGGCCATTCTGGCCGCGGCCGGCACTGTGTATCTGGAAGCCGGAGATGATCTCTACAACGATGACGACGGCGGCGGCATCCGCGCCGAATACCAGGAAGCTGCCGTGCAGGCAGTGGCCCGGGTGCTGGGCGACCGCCTGCAGGCCGAGGCCTTCATCGAGACGTTGCTGGGGTGAATCCACGCATGGCGTGGATCTACTTTTCGAAGCGCTCCATCGCCTTGCTGATCAGCGCACGCGCTTCGGCGGCGTTGCCCCAGCCGTTGAGTTGCACCGGGTTGCGCCCCGTCGGCAGGTCCTTGTAGACCCGGAAGAACGCCTCGATGCGCTGGCGCTCGATCTCCGGTAAATCCTGCAGATCGCGGATAGTGGCGTAGGTCGGGTCGACCTTGTCGGTCGGCACGCCGATGATCTTCTCGTCGCGCTCACCGCCGTCGATCATCTTCAGGTAGCCGATCGGCCGGAAGCGCACGATCACGCCCGGATGCAGCGGTTCGCGGGTCAGCACCAGCGCATCCAGCGGATCGTTGTCACCGGCCAGGGTGCGCGGCATCGAGCCGTAGTTGGCCGGATAAGCCACCGGCATCGACTGGAAGCGGTCCACATGCACCAGACCGTCTTCCTTGATCTCGTACTTGGTGAAGCTGCCGGCCGGAATCTCCACCGCCAGATTCACCTCCTGCGGGGCCTGCTTCGGCTGCGCCACCAGGAACGGATGCAACACGGTATCGGCAGCGGTCACCGCACTGGCCAGCAACAGCAGGGCGGCACCGATGGCAGCGAGAGGAACGATGCGACGGGGCGCGTTCATATGCGTCTCCTCATTCCCAGCAGCGGTCGGCACGCCCCTTGGCGGTCTGCGCGCGCGGGCAGTCGCGTGGCGTGATGCGGCCTTCGGTCAGCTCCGTGCGCAGCTTGCTACCGTTGGCATCGCGGCGCAGTTCGAAGGCGTCGTAGAGACGACCGGTCACGGTGCGTGCTTCATAGCGCAGGTGCTGTGGGTCGATATTCAGCACCTGGAACAGCTGGGTGTCCTCGGCCACCGGATCCATCGTCCTGCGCGCTTCGTCGGAAAGGCGGTACTGCTTCGGCCCGGCCACGGTCACCACGTACTGCGGCGTCGCGGCCTGTCCTTCGCCACGACGGCCGTAGGTATGGTCGTGACCCTGCAGCACCAGATCAACGTTGTGGCGGCGTACCACCGGCAGCAGCACGTCACGCAGCGCGGCGTTCTCACGCCCTTCGCGCGGCGAATAGAACGGCTGGTGCAGCAGCACGATGGTCCACGGCTGCGGATTGCCGCTCAGTACCTTGTCCAGCCACTGTGCCTGTGCCTTGGCGGTGCCCAGGTCGAGGGCCGACGTGCCATCGACCACGGCCACGCGCACGCCCTGCGCATCGAACCAGTAGCTGGTCTGCTGTGCGGCGCTGGCGCCATTGCCCGGCAGCGCGAACGTGACCGGCCAATGCTTGCCCAGCACGCGGCGTTCCTGCGGGGTGTCCTCGAATTCCTCGAAGTACTCGTGGTTGCCGATGGCCGGGGCCACCAGGGTTTCCTGCGCCAGCCAGCTGGTAGCAGCAAACCACTCGCCCCACTCGCTGTCATCCATGTTGTCGCCACCGCTGACCAGGTCGCCGGCAAACAGGCTCATGCGCGCCTGCGGTGCAGCCTTCTGCGCGGCACGCACCACCCGGCTGACGTGGCTGACGTTCTTGTTCTGGGTATCACCGAAGTACAGCAGGGTCAGCGGCTGGTCGGCGGCGGCCAGCGTACGCAACTGGTTCCAGGCGCTCCAGCTGCCATTGCCTTGCACGCGGTAGACGTACTGGGTATCCGGCTGCAGGCCGCTGATGTCGGCGCGATGATGATGCGACAGACCGTTCTCGGTCTGCAGCGCACGGGTCGTTGCGCGCACCTGGCGGATGCCCTCAATGGCCGGCGAATCACCGCCGAGGGCAATCTCCAGCAGCGGTGCCTGCACGCTGCCGTCGGTACGCCAGGCCACGGCGAATCCATGGCTGGGGTCGACCGCCGGCGAGGCGACGATGCGGTCCGGCACCGTCGTCGCTGCGTAGTGGCGACTACCCGCCGGCACCTGGGTATTCGGTTCGGCCGCTGCGAACGACAGCGACGGCAGCGCCAGCAACAGGCCCAGCGCCAGCGTACGCATCACGCACTGCCCGCTCATGCACCACACTCCAGCGGCAACGCCAGCTGCTTGGCGATGCTCTCCCAGTCGAAGGCCACCACACCCTGGTCGTCGTGCACGGCATACAGCGCACCGTGCGGGAAGCGCGCGCTGGGTTGCCGCATCATCCAGATGCCATCGGTGTTGGCCACGGTATTGCCCTGGAACGCGCCGACCGGCTTCAGCGTGTGGCGGTCGAACAGGTGGAACACGCTGCGCTGCTTGCCCTGTTCGGTGGTGATCCACCATCCGTCCTTGCCACAGGTGCGCAGGGTCACGCCTTCGGCCTGCGCCTTGAACACATCGCGGCCGAACGTGGTGCCGGTGAAGCGGCCCGCCAGGGTATAGACCTTGAACTCGCTGGCGTAGCTCTCGTCCTCTTCCGCAATCAGCAGGCGGTCGTTGTCCGGATCGCCCCAGATCGACTCGACCACGCGCAGCGCACCGGCCGCGGTGGTGTCACCGATGCTGGCCACCAGCTTCGCCTCGACCTTCGCACCGTCGCGGGTCACGTGGTACTGGCGCACGCGCTTGTCCAGCTCGGCCAGCGGCGGCAGGATGTCACGCCCCTGCGCATCCTCGCCGTTGTCCCAGGAGTCGGTGACGTAGACGCTGTAGCCATCGGCACGGCGGTCGACCCACAGCCCGTACGGCTTGCGCAGGTCGTCCGCAGCGAAGGTCGCCAGCGGCGCGAAGTCCGGCAGGCTCAGCACCTGCACGCGGTGATTGTCGCGCTCCACGATCCACAGCAGGTCGTCGGTCACCGCGATGCCGTTTGGGCGGTCGAACTGCCCCGGTGCGGTGCCGCTGCTGCCCACGTCACGCAGGTGCTGGCCGGTGCTGCCGTCGTAAACCACCAGCTTGTCGGTCGCCTTGGCCGTGGCGATCAACCACAGCATGCCATCCGGAGCGCGCCAGGCCGCCGGCGAATCGATGTTGTCAGCCGGGGTCATCGGCGAAAGGAACGCCTCGGCGATGGTGGTCACCGTGCGCTCGCCGCTGGCCTTCGCTGGCGTCGCGGCCATGGCAGGATCGTTGCCGGCGGACGGTGTGCAGCCGGCGGCCAGTGCAACGGCCAGGGCAGTGATGCCACGCGCCATCACAGTGCCACCTTCAGGCCCAGCGCATAGGTGCGGCCATATTCTTCCATCTGCAGGGTGCGCGAACGCGTGCCCTGGTACAGCTCCAGCGGCTTGTCCAGCAGGTTCTGCGCCTCGAAGTACATGCTCACCCGCGGGGTGAACTTGTAATCCAGCGAGAAATCGAGCTGGGTGTTGGGTGCAACATAGATGTCGAACGCGCGGCCCTTGCCGATGCTGTCCAGGTACTCGCTGCGGTATACGGCCGCCAGGCGCGTGCTCACACCGTACTTTTCATAGCCGATGTGTGCGCTGTAGACATGCTTGGAGGCGCGCGGCAGCGTGAAATCCTCCCCTGCACGGTCCTTGATGCCGGCATCGAATTTGGTATCCAGCCAGGTGCCACTGGCACCGACCAGCAATCCATCCAGCCCGGAAGGCAGGAAGGCCAGCTGCTGCTGCCAGTTGAACTCGGCACCACGCACGGTGGCCTTGCGGCCGTTGATCGGCTGGGTCACGTCGAAGCCGCCGTAAGCCGGGTCGTTGGTGCGCACGGTCTCCACGATGTAGCCGTCGATGGACTTGTGGAACAGGCCCAGCGAGACGATACCGGTGCTTCCGATGTACTTCTCCACCGACAGGTCGATGTTCTTCGACTCGTACGGGTCCAGTTCCGGATTGCCCAGGCGCACTTCCTCGTCACCGCGGCTGTAGCCCACGCGCGGTGAAATGTCACCGAACGAGGGGCGCGATACGGTCTTGTTGGCCGAGGCACGCAGCACCCAGTCGTCTGCAGCGTCATAGCGCAGGTGCAGGCCCGGCAGCACGTTGGTATAGCTGCTGTTGGCCACGCGCGGGGTGACGGTGAAGCTGCGGCCGTTGGCGGCCACGTCCACCTGGTTGCCAACCGCCTTGAACTGGGTGTTTTCCACGCGCACGCCGCCAATGATACGCAGCGCGCCCACGTCCCAGGTACCCATCGCATAGGTGGCGAAGATGTCTTCGCTGGCAACGTAGTCCTCTTCCAGCGATGTCATCGCGTTGCCACCGGCATCCTGCGGGCGGGCGCTGTACTGGCCACCGTTGGCGGCCCAGAAGGCGCGCATCGCGGCCGAATCCATGCCGTCACCCAGGTTGCCGTGGCGGTGTTCGGGCGAGGAGGTGCTCCAGCTCGACAGCGCCACCTTCGGGCCGACGCGCAGTTCGCGCTCGTCCACATTCACGTCGCGGTCGCGCCAGCGTCCCAGCAGGCCGAACTTGATGCTGCTGCTGTCGCCGTCGAAGCGTACGTTGACCTGCGCGCTGTGCTCCTTGTCGTTCACCTGCTTGGGCGAGAGTACGAAGCGGTCGAACGCATAGTTGCTGTTGTCCAGCCACTGCGGGTTGTCGAAGCTGTAGCTGGGCAGGCGGCTGCGCTGGTCAAGCGTGCCGTTGAAGGCCTTGCCGTTGAGCTTGAAGCGCGCCTCCATCTCGTCGTTCACCCGCTCCTCGGTGCGGGTGTAGCCGATCCGGTAATCGACCACGGCGTTGGTCAGCTTGTTCTCGCCACCGAGACTGGCCGCGAAGGTGTTTTCCTTCTTGGTGCGGTAGCGCATGCGCTTGTCGATCGAATCCTTCGGCATGCCATCCAGGCGGTACTGGTCAGTGCCGGTCTTGACCATCTTCGCGTCATCGAAGTTGAAGATCACGCGCTGGCGGGTCTCCGCATCGTCGAACTGGCTGTAGAGCGTGCGCAGGTAGTACTTGCTGTCGTCGTTCGGCCGCCAGTCGAGGTTGAGGTTGGCACCGATGCGCTTGCGCTCGATCTCGTACTTGCGGTGCTGCAGGTTGATCGCGGTCACGTCACCGGGGGCGGCATCGTCCTCGCCGTCGTACTCCACTTCGGTGTTGTCCGACTCGAACCGGCGCTTCTGGTAGTTCACGCCCAACGCCACGCCGAACGTGTCGTTGAACACTTCGCTGTAGTTGAAGGCGGCCTTGGGGCTTGTCTCGCCGGACAGCTGCTGGTGGCTGCCCTCGATCTTGCCGCGCAGGCTGCGACCGTCGCGGTCGAAGGCCGAGGCCGATTCCACCAGCACCGCGCCGCCGATGGCATCACCGGGCATGTCCGGGGTCGGCGACTTGACCACGCGCAGGCGCTCGGTGGAGTCGGACGGGATCACGTCCAGCGGCGCGGCACGGCTGGAATCCTCCGGCGTGCCGACCGCGATGCCATCTACGCTGACGCTGTTGAGGTTGGCGTCCAGGCCACGGATGACCACGAAGCGGCCTTCGCCCTGGTCGCGGGTCACGCTGATGCCCGGCAGGCGCTGCAGCGACTCGGCCACGTTCTTGTCCGGATACTGGCCCAGAGCATCGGAGGACACTGCGTCTTCGATGGCGTCGCTGCTGCGCTTGAGGTCGACTGCGCGGATCTGCGATTCGAGCTGGGCACGCACCTCGATGCGGTCCAGGTCGACTGCATCCGACGCCACGGCGCCGGTGGCGGCTACCGCCTGCTGCCCGGCGGCCTGCAGCGGTGCTGCGGCCCCCATTGCCAGGGTCAGGGTGATGGCAACGGCCAACGGAGTCTTGATATGCACTGGGAATCCCCATTCCTGTTAAGAATGGGTCTGCACGGTATGTCCGCAAGGTTGCATGGCCGTGACATGCGTCTGCACATTTCGAGTAACACCGCTCCGGGCCAGGTTTGGGTTCGGCCCGCCAATCCGGCAAAATGGCGCCCTCTCTCCTTCTCCCCCCTTCCGACCATGAAGATCGTCGAAGTGCGCCACCCGCTGGTGCAGCACAAGATCGGCCTGATGCGCAACGCTGCGCTCAGCACCAAGGACTTCCGCGAGCTGGCCAACGAGCTCGGCACGCTGCTGGCCTATGAGGCCACCGCCGACCTGGATACCGAGCCGCACACCCTGCCCGGCTGGGCCGGCCCGGTCACCGTGCAGCGCATTGCGGGCGCCAAGATCACCGTGGTGCCGATCCTGCGCGCTGGCCTGGGCATGCTCAGCGGCGTGCTGTCGCTGATCCCGGCCGCCCGCGTCAGCGTGGTCGGCCTGCAGCGCGATGAGGAAACCCTGCAGCCGGTGCCCTACTTCGAGCGCCTGACCGGCCGCCTGGAAGAGCGCGACGCGCTGATCCTGGACCCGATGCTGGCCACCGGCGGCACGCTGATCGCCACCATCGACATGCTCAAGCGTGCCGGCGCCCGCCGCATCAAGGGCATCTTCCTGGTGGCCGCGCCGGAAGGCATCGAAGCGGTCAAGGCCGTGCACCCGGACGTGGAGATCTACACCGCAGCCGTCGATGCCCAGCTCAACGACAAGGGCTACATCCTTCCGGGCCTGGGTGATGCCGGTGACCGCATCTTCGGTACCCGCGTCGGCTGATCCGGCGGACCGGTGTCGGATCCCTTTCGCAGAAAGGGATCTGACCCCAAGCGCTGTACTACAGGCCGGCGGCGAACGCTTCCAGCTGGCCGATGACGGTGTTCCAGCCGTCGAAGAAGCCCAACTGCTCATGCTGGTCACGCAGGGCCTTGTCCGGGTGCATCACCCGCGCGGTATAGCGGCAGCCCTGCCCTTCGTCCTCCATCGTGATGATGGCGGTGAAACCCAACCACGGTGACTGCGGCCGCCAGCCCGGGCCGAGCATCGAGGTGAACACCAGGCGCTGCTGCGGCACGATCTCCAGGAAGCTGCCCGGGTTGTCACTGCTGCCGCCGTCGGGGCCCTGCATGAAGGTGTGGAAGGCCCCACCGGGGCGCAGGTCGAACGCTCGCACCTCGGTGGTCCAGGGCTTCGGGCACCACCACTGGCGCAGCAGTTCCGGATCGGTCCAGGCCCGCCACAGGGCGGCACGCGGTGCATTCAGCACGCGGCTGATGACCAGATCGGTGTCAGGGTTGTTGCCTGCGTCTACGGCCATGGGCCTGCTCCTGTCGGTGAAGGGTTTCGACGAAATCGACCATGCGGTCGGCACGCGCTTCCCATGCGGCACGCTGCCCGGCCAGCCATTGCTCGGCCTGGGCCAACCGTTCCGGCACCAGTTCGCAGGTGCGTACACGTCCCTGCTTGTGGCTGCGCACCACGCCATTGCGCTCCAGCACGGCCAGATGTTTCATCAGCGAGGGCAAGGCCATCTCGAACGGCTCTGCCAGCGTCGACACCGTGCGCGGCCCCTGCCCCAGCGCGGCTACGATCGCGCATCGGGTGGGGTCGGCCAGTGCCTGGAACACGTCTTGGATGGCGGGATCATACTTACCCATATGGCTAAGTAATACGCCGATCTGAATGCCGCTGCAAGCAAGCGCGGCCGGGGCATGATTCTTCACGTGGTCTTGCCGTGTGGAAGCGAATGCTCCGCGCACCCGCCACCGCTTGGAGTGCTGTCGATGAAAGCTTCTTTCCTGCTGGCCGCTGTCCTGCTGGTCAGCCTGCCCCTGGCTGCCAACGCCACCACGCCGCAGCAGCAGCGCATGGCCGAATGCTCGGCCAAGAACAAGGGTTTGAAGGGTGATGCCTACAAGACCGCACAGAGTTCCTGCCTCAGCGGCCATGCCGCCGACACCAAGCCTGTCAATGCGCAGCAGGAACGCATGCGCAAGTGCAACGCTGACGCGGGTGCCAAGAAGCTCGCCGGTGATGCGCGCAAGACCTTCATGAGCAGCTGCCTGAAGGCGTCGTAACGGTCGCGACCGGGAAAACAATACACGCGTGGCGTGGATCCACGGGCATCAGTGAATGGCCGGGCAATGCCCGGCCATTTCATTACCCCAACGCGCGCGCCTTCAGTTCACCCTGCTCGTGCATGGTCACGAAACGACCCTTGTCATCGCGGCCCAGCTGCGCCAGTGCCACCTGCGGGTCGTGGGTGAAGAACAGCCGCACGTTGCGCGCCAGCTTGTCTTCGAGGAACTGCCGCTTCTCGTCGATCAGCAGCTCGGCGTTGCGGTCATAGCCCATGGTGATCGGCACGTGCACCCATGAACGGCCGGGAATCAGGTCGGCGCAGAACACCACGCCGCCATGCGGCCCCTCGCCGGCCTGCGCATGGCCGACGATCTCGGCCAGCATCAGCCCCGGTGTGTGCCCGTCGCTGTAGCTGAAGCGTACGCTGCGCCCCAACGCCTTGGAGTATTCACCGTCCACCACTTCCAGACGGCCACTGGCCTGCAGCAGGCCGGGCAGTTCCGGAATGAAGCTGGCGCGGTCGCGCGGGTGTGGCTGCACGGCGCGCTGCCAATGCTGCGCGCCGACCACGTAGGTTGCGTTGGGGAACAGCAGTTCCGGCTCGCGACCCTCGCTCCACGCCGCCAGCAGGCCACCGGCATGATCGAAGTGCAGGTGGCTGAGCACCACTACGTCGATATCCTCGTGCTCGAAGCCGGCTTCGCGCAGCGAATCGATCAGCACGTGCTGGCTTTCCTGCACGCCATAGCGCTCGCGCATGCGCGGATCGAAGAACGCGCCGATACCGGTTTCAAACAGCACGGTCTTGCCTTCCAGCGGGCTGGCAAGCAGTGCACGGCAGGCCAGCTCGATGCGATTGAGCTCGTCCGGTGCCGCCCATTTTTCCCACAACGCGCGCGGCGCGTTGCCGAACATCGCGCCGCCGTCGAGGCGCTGCGAGTTTCCACGAATAGACCAGAGTTTCATGCGTCGATTATCGGCGCCGGCTCGTTAAATAATCGCTAGGAGGAAAACAGAAAACCCCACCGGCAAAGGCGGGGTTTCGGTAATCGGCCAGATTGCCGGCCAACGGCCGGCACGACCGGATCAGTGTGCCGGTACGACCTGGGCACTGCCCACCGGATTGCGCGGGTCGCTGCCGCCGAACAGTTTGTTGGCCTTGCGGTCCCATTCCACGGTCTGCAGATTGCCCCACACGTGGCTGGAACCGCGGCCACCGGCGGCAACGTCGCCCGGCAGGTCGATCTTGTGACCCATGGCCTGCAGCTGCTTCACCGTCGCCGCGTCGAACGCATCGTCCTCGGCTTCGATCAGGTCCGGCAGCCACTGGTGGTGGTAGCGCGGCAGCGCGGCAACCTGCTGCGCGTCCAGGCCGTCGTCGTAGCCCAGGATGCCCAGCAGCACCATGGTGATGATGCGACTGCCACCGGGGGTACCCAGCACCACCACCTTGTCGGCGTTCTCCATGAAGGTCGGCGTCATCGAGCTGAGCATGCGCTTGCCCGCCTTCGGCGCATTGGCTTCATAGCCCATCACGCCGAACGCATTGGGCGTGCCCGGCTTCAGTGCGAAGTCGTCCATCTCGTTGTTCAGCAGCACGCCGGTGCCCTTGGGAATCAGCCCCGAGCCGTAAAGCAGATTGACGGTCTGGGTGGCGCCGACACGGTTGCCGTCACGGTCGATGATCGAGAAGTGCGTGGTTTCGTCGTCTTCCAGCGGCGTCGGGTTGCCCGACAGCAGGTCGCTGGGCGTGGCCTTCTCCGGATGGATGGTCGCGCGCAGGCCCTGTGCGTAATCCTTGCTGGTCAGCACCTTCTGCGGGATCTGCACGAAGTCCGGATCGCCGAGGAAGAAGGTGCGGTCGCGGTAGGCGCGACGCATCGACTCCACCACCAGATGGGTGCGATGTGCCGGGTCCATCTTCTTGATGTCCCAGCCTTCCAGGATCTGCAGCATGCTGGCCAGCGCGATGCCGCCGGACGACGGCGGCGGCGCGGTGGTGATCTTCCACCCGTTGTAGTTGAACACGATCGGCTCGCGCTGCTTCACGCGGTAGCCGGCCAGCTCTTCAGAGGTCCACTGGCCGCCGGCCTGCTTCACGCCGGCCAGCAGCAGCTTGCCGGTCTGGCCCTTGTAGAAACCATCGAAGCCACCCGCGGCCAGTCGCTCCAGGGTCTGTGCCAGTTCCGGCTGCTTGAACAGGTCGCCGCTGGCGATCGGCTTGCCGTTGCGCAGGTAGACCTCACGGGTGCCGGGGTAGCGTTCCATCACTTCGCGACGCGAGGCATAGCCCTTGGCCATGCGGTCGTACACCGGGAAGCCTTCGCGCGCGATGCGGATCGCCGGCTGCAGCGAGGCCGACAACGGCAGCTTGCCGTGCTTGGCCGACAGCTCGACCAGCGCCGCGGGCAAGCCGGGAATACCGGCCGACCAGGCGCCGTTGACCGAACGATCACGGTCCAGGTTGCCCTGCTTGTCGAGGAAGGCCTGCGGAGTTGCCGCGGCCGGTGCGGTCTCGCGTGCATCCAGCATCACGTCCTTGCCGGTGGCCGCGTCGTGCAGCAGGAAGAAGCCGCCGCCGCCCAGCCCGGAACTGATCGGCTCGACCACCGCCAGCGTGGACGACACCGCCACCGCGGCGTCGAAGGCGTTGCCGCCCTGCGCCAGGATGTCGATGCCGGCCTGGGTGGCCAGCGCGTGGCCGCTGGCAATGGCTGCGCCGTCGGGGCGCTCGGCACGGGCCGGGCTGTCGGCCCAGGCCATCGGGCTCAGCAGCAGGCCGAGCAGCAACAGGGGGCGGACGATCAGCGTCTTCATTCGGATGGGGGCTCCGCGTAGAGTTCGGGGTGATCGTGCTGCAACTGGCGCAGCTTGGCCAGCAGCTGGTCTTCCGTTTCCACGATCTCCGGATCCGGGTCGATGCACTCGACCGGGCAGACGACCACGCACTGTGGCTCGTCGAAATGACCCACGCATTCGGTGCAGCGCGCAGGGTCGATCACGTAGATGGTTTCACCCATCGCAATGGCCTGGTTCGGGCAGGCCGGCTCGCATACGTCGCAGTTGACGCAGAGCTCGTTGATTTTCAGCGACACGGCGATACTCCTCGCCCGCGCCCTGGGACAAAGGACCGGCCAGCGCGGGCGCGCGGGCCGGTCAGGTCATCAGCGGCGCCCTTGCAGGACGCCGCCCGGGCCATGCCGGAGCATGGCCGCCATGGCTCGGTATTACTTGGCTTCGACGAAAATGTACTCGGCACCGGTCGGCTGGATCGCAGCCTGTACGCGGGCGTTGTCGGCCGACTGGCCGATGAAGACGACGCGCACGCCCTTCATCGAATCGGGCGACACGTCCTTGAAGACGGCCTGGATCATGTCAGCCATCTTGCCCGAGGCCGACGAACCGAAGGCCAGCATGTTGCCCGGCTGCACGCCACGGGCCACGGCCTGGGTCGCGCTCTCGGTCTGGCGCTCGTACTTGGCCTGGAAGTCCGGGTCCGACTCCGGCGAGAGGTAGTACAGGAACGGGCTGTTGGTGATGTTGCCCATGTTCTGGATGGCCACTTCCTGCAGGTACTTCTTCCAGCCTGCATCGTCGTCCTTGGACGGAGCGACCAGGGCCTGCTTGGCCTCGTCGACCGGAGCGGCCTCTTCCTTCTTGCAGGCGGTGAAGGCCAGGGCCAACGAAGCGATCAGCATCGCGCGCATGGTGGTGTTCATGGGTTTCCTCCCGGAATGGTGCGTGGTGTTGTACGTAATGGGGTGCGGGTACAGCAGGGCTTACGACTGTGCAGCCTTCGCTTCGCGGACCTTGCGCAGGGCTTCGAGCACCGCGGCCGGCACGAAGCCGGACACGTCGCCGCCCAGGCGCGCGATCTCGCGGACCAGCGAGGACGAAATGAAGCTGTGCTGCTCGGCCGGGGTCAGGAACAGGGTCTCGACCTCCGGAATCAGATGGCGGTTCATGCTGGCCATCTGGAACTCGTACTCGAAATCGGACACCGCGCGCAGGCCGCGCAGCAGCACCCCGCCCTGGACCGAACGTACGAAATGGGCCAGCAGGGTGTCGAAGCCGATGACTTCGACGTTGCCGTGGTGGCCCAATGCGCCACGTGCCAGCTGCACGCGCTGCTCCAGCGGCAGTGCCGGTCCCTTCGACGGGCTCTGTGCCACGCCGACCACGACCTTTTCGAACAGTGGTGCGGCCCGGCTTACCAGGTCGATATGACCGTTGGTGATGGGGTCGAACGTGCCGGGGTAGACGGCAATGCGGCGGTTGGCCACGGTCATGGGCGGATGCAGATGTTCAGATGAGGTCAAAGTGTAGCAGTGGCGCGGCGGTACAGGGCAAAGCGCACCTCACGGGTGCCGCCCTCGCGGTGCAGCAACCAGTCCGGCGGCAGCATCGGCACGTGGCCGGCCGGCGATTCCAGGTACAGCCAGGCATCGGCAGCCAGATGCCGCGGCAGCTGGGCCAGCACGTCCTGCCACAGGCCATCGGCGAACGGCGGGTCGATGAAGACCAGGTCGGCCTGCTGCGCCTGCGCCCCTTGCAGCCAGCGCAGGGCATCGGCCTGCACGACGGTGACCTGCTCGGAGGCCTGCAGCTTGGCCACGGCCGCGGTCAGATTGCGTCCCAGCTGTGCGTCGCGCTCGACCAGGGTGGCGTGGGCGGCACCACGCGAGACCGCCTCCAGGCCCAGCGCGCCGCTGCCGGCGAACAGGTCCAGCACCCGCGCGCCGCCCAGCCTGGGCATCAACCAGTTGAAAAGGGTCTCGCGCACGCGATCGCTGCTGGGCCGCAGCCCCGGCAGGGTCGGCACCGGCAGACGGGTATTGCGCCAGCGCCCGCCGATGATGCGGACCTGGCCGTCATTGCCCCCACGGCCGCTCATCGGCGCCCCCGACGGGAGGTATTCGAGAAATTCAGCATGAGCGGGATTGTAGTTCGGCCGGGCTTTGCCCGGCACCCGTCGAAGCCACGGCAACGGCCGAAGCAACGGCAAAAGCCGGCTATCCGTGGGTTGGCGGGGTGGGTCCGGTCGAGGGGGACGCTGCAAGTACGTCCATGTAAGCTCGGTCGCCGCATCCATGCGGCTCA
>NZ_JAWJTI010000028.1:0-51755 GCF_032911525.1 Stenotrophomonas veracruzanensis | reverse complement strand
GCGCCATGGATGGCGCCATCGAGCCCCCAGGGATGGGTTTACGGCGTGTCCTGCATAGCCACACCGCCCCGCCAAACCATCAGCAATCCAGAGCCGCTTTGGCTGTTGCTTTGGCTGTTGCTTCGGCCGTTGCTTGAAGCCTCTGCAGGTGCAGGGCGCAGCCCTGCCGAACACCCCTCTACTTGACCTGCACGTCGATCACGCCGTCGCCGACGCGGGCCTGCAGTGCGTCACCCGGCTGTACCTGATCGATCTGGCGTACCAGCGTGCCATCGTCGCTGCGGGTGAGGATGCTGTAACCACGAGCCACGGTCGCCAGCGGGCTGACCGCTTCCAGTGAACGCGCCAGCCCGCGCAGGCGCAGCACATCGCGCTCCAGCAGACGCTGCATCGCAATCTGCGGGCGCCCGCGCAGGGCAGCCAGGCGGCGCTGCATCGTGTCCAGCTGGCGCTGGGGATGGTGCCCGCGCAACACGGCTGCGGCATGACGCAGACGCGCGGCACGGCGTTCCTGCTGCTGGTTGAACGCCGCATGCAAGCGCCGGCCCAGGTCCAGCTGGCGGCGACGCAGCAGATCCAGCCGCGCCTGTGGGCTCTGCGCGTTCAGACGCAGCAGTGCACGGTCGGCACGCTGCATCGCCTGCTGCATCGTGTGCCGCTGCAGCTGCACCATGCGTGCGGCCGTGCGGCGCAGGCGCAGGGCCAGTTCGCGCTGGTCCGGCACCAGCAGCTCGGCGGCCACCGACGGCGTCGGTGCACGCAGGTCGGCGGCAAAATCGCTGAGGCTGAAGTCGGTTTCATGGCCCACCGCCGACACCACCGGGGTGCGGCTGGCGGCGATCGCGCGGGCCAGCGCTTCATCGTTGAACGCCCACAGGTCTTCCAGCGAACCGCCACCGCGGGTCAGCAGGATCACATCATAGCGGCCACTGGCATCGGCGGCCTGCAGCAGGCGGGTGATCTGCGCGGCGGCGCTGCTGCCCTGTACCAGGGTCGGCAGCAGATCCACTTCCAGAAGCGGGAAGCGGCGAGCCAGCACGCTCAGCACATCACGCACGGCGGCGCCGGTGGGCGAGGTGATCACTGCCAGGCGCTGCACGTGCGCCGGCATCGGCCGCTTGCGCGCCGGGTCGAACAGACCCTCGGCCTCCAGCCGTGCCTTCAGCTCTTCGAACGCTCGGCGCAGCGCGCCTTCGCCCGCTTCTTCCATGTGGTCCAGCACCATCTGGTACTCGCCACGGGCGTCGTACAGGGTCACCTTGCCGCGCACCAGCACGCGCATGCCTTCGCGTGGCACGAACTTCAGGTACTGCGCCTTCATCCGGAACATCGCCGCGCGCAGCTGCGCACGTGCGTCCTTCAGGGTGAAATACAGGTGCCCGGAAGAAGGGCGCGCCACGCTGCCCAGCTCGGCCTCGACCCAGATCGCCGGGAAGCTGCCTTCCAGCAGGTCGCGGGCCAGGGTGTTGAGCTGGCTGGGGGTGAAGATGTCGTTGTTGCGTGGCTGCATGGGAACGGCGTGCTGCGGGCGGAACGGGGGCTCAGGATCGCACGTCAGCGCACCGTGTGCTGGCCCAGCGCCCACTGCACGTGTTCACGCACCAGCGGCGAGGGATCATCGACGCGGGTCTGCAACGCGGCCAACGCTTCGGCCGAGGTCGGTGCATTGCCCAGTGCCACGGCGATGTTGCGCAACCAGCGCTCATGGCCGCTGCGGCGGATCGGGCTGCCTTCGGTACGGCGCAGGAACTCGGCTTCATCCCAGGCGAACAGCTGATCCAGCCGCGCGGTATCGAGGTTGTTGCGCGCGCGGAAATCGGCTTCGTCGGTGCGCTTGGCGAACTTGTTCCAGGGGCAGACCAGCTGGCAGTCGTCGCAGCCGTAGATGCGGTTGCCGATCAACGGCCGCATGTCTTCGGGAATGGCACCGTCGTGCTCGATGGTCAGGTAGGAGATACAGCGTCGTGCATCCAGCCGCTGCGGGCCGGTGATGGCCTGCGTCGGGCAGACATCGATGCAGCGCGTGCAGGTACCGCAGTGTGCCGTGGCCGGCGTATCGATCGGCAGCGGGACATCGATGTAGATCTCGCCGATGAAGAACCAGGAGCCGCCGTGGCGGTCGATCAGGCAGGTGTGCTTGCCGATCCAGCCGAGCCCCGCATTGCGGGCCAGTGCGCGTTCCAGCACCGGCGCCGAATCGACGAATACGCGGTAGCCCAGCGGTGCCACTTCATCGTTGATCTGCGTGGCCAGCTTCTGCAGGCGGTTGCGCATCAGCTTGTGGTAGTCGCGGCCCAATGCGTAACGAGCCACGTAGGCGCGGCCCGGGTCGGCCAGGGTTGCCCAGGCCTCGGTGTCGTCCTTGTGGCTGTAATCCATGCCCACCGAGATCACCCGCACGGTGCCGGGCAGCAGCTCGGCCGGGCGGGCGCGCAGGGTGCCGTGGCGCGCCATCCAGTCCATCGTGCCGTACAGGCCCTGGCCCAGCCAGTCGGCCAGGTGCGCTTCATCCTCGCCCAGCTCGATGCCGGCAATGCCGCAGCGCTGGAAGCCATGCGCACGGGCCAGTTCGCGGATGCGCTGTACGGCCTGGGCCGGATCGACAGGGGCGGGGACGGGGGACATGTGCACCAGTATAAAATCCCCGCATGGCCAACCTTGCCGATCTGTTCGATTCCGCTGCCGCACGTGCGCTTGATGAGCAGGCCTCGACGCTTGCCGCCGAGGGCGGTTGGGGCCTGATGGCGCAGGCCGGCCAGGCCGCCTGGCAGTGCCTGCTGCAGCACTGGCCGCAGGCGCAGCGGATCGGCGTGGTGGTCGGCGCGGGCAACAACGGCGGCGATGGCCATGTGCTGGCCCGTCACGCGCTGCAGGCCGGGCGCGAGGTGATGGTGATCGCCTTGCCGGGGAAGTCGCCGTCAACCGTGCTGGCACAGCGTGCAGCATCGGAATTCGCCCGCGCGGGGGGCATTGTTGCCGCATTCGACGGCACGCTGCCCGAGGCCGATACATGGGTCGATGGCCTGTTCGGGCTGGGCTTCGATCGCGCGCCGGAAGGCGTGGCGCAGGCGCTGATCGTCGCGCTCAACGCGCAGGCGTCACCGGTGTTGGCGCTGGACGTGCCCAGTGGCGTCGATGCCGACCGCGGTGCCGTACCGGGCGTGGCCGTGAAGGGCGCTTTGACCCTGCAGTTCATCGTGCCGCATCGTGGGCTGTATACCGGCGATGCGCTGGATCATTGCGGGCAGAAAGTCCTGGCACCGCTGCAGCTGCCTGCGGCCGCATGGCAGGGCGTGTCACCCGCCGCAGAGCACTGGACCCAGGCTCGCTTGCCGGCACTGCTGCCGCCACGTCGCGCCAACACTCACAAGGGCGAATCCGGGCACGTGCTGTGCGTCGGCGGCAACCATGGCAGCGGCGGCGCCATCGCCATGGCGGCCGAGGCCGCGTTGCGTGCGGGCGCGGGATTGTTGAGCCTCGGCACCCGCCGCGACCATGTCGGCCCGTTGCTGGCACGCCTGCCCGAGGCGATGACCCACGCGCTGGAAGACGGCGACGCACTGCCGGCGCTGCTGGACAAGGCCAGGGTGGTGGCGATCGGGCCCGGGCTGGGCCAGGACG
Organism: Stenotrophomonas veracruzanensis; assembly: GCF_032911525.1. Classification (NCBI taxonomy): domain Bacteria; kingdom Pseudomonadati; phylum Pseudomonadota; class Gammaproteobacteria; order Lysobacterales; family Lysobacteraceae; genus Stenotrophomonas; species Stenotrophomonas veracruzanensis. The sequence goes on along the minus strand of NZ_JAWJTI010000028.1, from coordinate 48,134 downwards.
AGTGGGCACGCGCATTGTTTGCGCGGGTACTGGCATGCGCCAGGCCACTGGTGGTCGATGCCGATGCCCTGAACCTGCTGGCGCAGGATCCGCGCGCGCTGCCTGACGCCATCCTTACGCCGCATCCGGGCGAGGCCGCGCGCCTGCTCGGCTGCAGCACCGCTGACATCCAGGCCGACCGCTACGCCTGCGCGCAGGCACTGGCCGAGCGTTTCCACGCCGTGGTGGTGCTGAAGGGCGCCGGCAGCATCGTCGCAGCGCCCGGGCAACGGCCACGGCTGATTGCCGCAGGCAACCCCGGCATGGCCGTGGGTGGCATGGGGGACCTGCTCACCGGCATCATCGCCAGCCTGCGCGCGCAGGGCCTGGCAGCCTTCGACGCTGCTGCAACCGGTGCGCTGCTGCATGCGCTCGCGGGCGATGTCGCTGCCGCCGACGGCGCGCGCGGCCTGCTTCCTACTGATCTGCTGTCGCCGTTGCGGCGACTGGCCAACCCGGAACTCTCCCGATGATCGATTTCTTCCTTGCCGACAGCGATGCCACCGAACTGCTCGGGCAATGGCTGGCGGCCACCCGGCCGCCGCAGGCGCTGGTCGAACTGCGCGGCGACCTGGGCGCCGGCAAATCCACCACCGCACGCGCACTGCTGCGCGCACTGGGCGTGCAGGGCGCGATCCGCAGCCCGACCTACACCCTGGTCGAGCGCTATCCGCTGGCCAGCGGTGGCGAGGCCTGGCACCTGGACCTGTACCGGATCGGCCAGGCCGGTGAACTCGATTTCCTGGGCCTGGACGAGGGCAGCGCGGTGCTGTGGCTGGTGGAATGGCCGGAACGCGGCGCGGGCGCGCTGCCGCCGACCGACCTGGTGGTGGCGCTGGAGATCGAGGGGCAGGGGCGTCGCGTCCGTCTCACTGGAGCCAGCGACGTCGGACATGAATGGCTGAAACGGCTTCCCCAAGGGGGCGACTTGCAGGCCATTTCTGTCGGCTGACGAGAACAAAGACCGGCAGGTTACGGATTATTAAGGAAAAAGGTGTTGCATTCCGTTCAGCGCGGTGATTGAATCCTGAGCCATGCGCCCGGGGAACCGTCTCATCGCTATCTGTGCCGCCGTCGGACTGGGTCTGGCGAGCGTCAGTGCGTGGGCCGGTGAAGTCCGCCAGGTCCTGCTGAATACCGGCGCCACCGGCACCCGTGCCGAGATCTCGCTGGTCGGCAGTGGCGGCTACAAGACGCTTTCTCTGGCCGGTCCGAACCGTCTGGTGGTCGACTTCCCGGACTCCAGCGCCATACGCAACCTGAAGATGCCGGCTGCACAGGGCGTGGTCACGGCGGTGCGTACTGGACAGCCGGTGCCGGGCACCTTCCGTGTCGTTTTCGACCTCGCTGAATCGGTGGCGCCGTTCCGCCCGCAGATGCAACGCGAGGGCAATGAATCCAAGCTGGTGATCGAATGGCCGGGCGACGGCCCGGCCGTGGCCGCCAGCCGTCCCGCGGTGGCGCCGGCGGTGCAGCCGCAGGCACAGGTCAACACGCCCGCACCGGTGCCGACGCCGGCGGAGAGTGCGCAGTCGCGTTCCGATGCCGCGCGTGCGACCGCGCTGCTGACTGCCCAGGTGCGCCAGCAGGCCAGTGCCACTGCCGCCGCGCCGGCCACGCCCACCCCGGCGCCGTCTACCGCACCGGCCCAGGTCGCGGCGGCCGGTACCGTGGCCAGCAGTTCGCCTTCTTCCTCGCCGGCCGCGATCCTTGCTGGGCAGCGCACCGCAGCGGTGGTGACCACGCCACCGGCCACGGTGCCCGCACCGGCACCGACGCCGGTGGAACCGCCGCGCCCGGCCATGCCCAGCGATGCGTCGCGCATCCGCATGCAGGCCGGCATGCGCCATCTGGTGGTGGCCATCGATCCGGGCCATGGCGGCCAGGATCCGGGTGCGATCGGCCCGACCGGCAAGCGCGAAAAGGATGTGACTCTGGCCGTGGCGCGTGAACTGGCCCGCCAGGTCAATGCGACGCCGGGCCTGAAGGCCTACCTGACCCGCGACAGCGACGTGTTCATCCCGCTGCCGATGCGCGCGCAGAAGGCGCGTGCGAACAAGGCCGACATCTTCATTTCGATCCATGCCGACGCGGCCGAAAACCGTTCTGCCACCGGTTCGTCGGTGTACGTGCTGTCGACCAAGGGTGCTTCTTCGCAGCGCGCCCGCTGGCTGGCGGACAAGGAAAACGCGGCTGACCTGGTCGGTGGCGTGCGCCTGCAGCAGACCGAAGGCACGCTGGCCAACGTGTTGCTGGACCTGGCCCAGAGCGGCTACATGAAGGCATCCGAAGACGCGGCCGGCCACGTGCTGGGCGGCCTGAAGCGGATCGGGAACAACCACAAGCCGAACATCGAGCGCGCCAACTTCGCGGTTCTGCGCACCTCGGACATGCCGGCGATGCTGGTGGAAACCGCGTTCATCTCCAACCCGGATGAAGAACGCCGCCTGATCGACCCGGCCTACCAGCGCAAGATCGCCGGTGCGGTGCTGGACGGTGTACATACCTTCTTCAGCCGCCAGCCGCCGCCGGGGACGCTGTATGCCGCCCGCGCCCAGGCCGAGATCGACGCAGCCGGCACCATGGCCGGCGGCAGCAAGTAACCCGCCGAAGGCGGGTTACTGCTTTCTGTAGAGTCGACCGTCAGTCGACTGCGCGCGCAGTGTGGGGGTTTCGGTGCCCGGCGAAGAGCAGTCGACTGACAGTCGACTCTACATGCGCAGCCTCCGTTATCATCCCCGCATGACGTCTGCTACCCATCCGCGCCCGATCCGGCCGTTGCCGGAGATCCTGATCAACCAGATCGCCGCCGGCGAAGTGGTCGAACGTCCTGCGTCGGTGGTCAAGGAGCTGGTCGAGAACGCAATCGATGCCGGTGCCAGCCGCGTTGATATCGATCTTGAAGAGGGCGGTGTACGCCTGATCCGCATCCGCGACAACGGCAGTGGCATCGCGCCGGAACAGCTGCCGCTGGCGGTATCGCGCCATGCCACCAGCAAGATCGCCGATCTGGACGATCTTGAATCGGTGGCCACGCTCGGTTTCCGTGGCGAAGCATTGCCGTCGATCGCTTCGGTCAGCCGTTTCACCCTGTCCTCGCGTCGCGCACATGACGAACACGGTTCGGCGCTGCAGATCGAAGGCGGCAAGATCGGCGAGGTGACGCCGCGCGCGCATGCGCCGGGCACCACGGTGGAAGTGCGCGAGCTGTTCTACAACGTACCGGCGCGACGCAAGTTCCTGCGCGCCGAGCGCACCGAGCTGGGCCATATCGAAGAATGGCTGCGTTCGCTGGCGCTGGCGCGGCCGGATGTCGAACTGCGCGTGTCGCACAACGGCAAGGCGTCGCGCCGCTACAAGCCGGGCGATCTGTATTCCGATGCGCGATTGGCCGAAACGCTGGGCGAGGATTTCGCCAACCAGGCCGTGCGCGTCGACCACAGCGGTGCCGGCCTGCGCCTGCACGGCTGGATCGCGCAGCCGCATTATTCGCGCGCCAGCGCCGACCAGCAGTACCTGTACGTCAACGGCCGTTCGGTGCGCGACCGCAGTGTCGCCCATGCGGTGAAGATGGCTTACGGCGATGTGCTGTACCACGGCCGCCAGCCGGCCTATGTGCTGTTCCTGGAACTGGATCCGACCCGCGTCGACGTCAACGTGCACCCTGCCAAGCACGAGGTGCGCTTCCGCGATTCGCGGCTGGTCCATGATTTCGTCTATCGCACGTTGAAGGATGCGCTGGCCGATACCCGTGCCGGCGTGTCGGCGCAGGACATCGGTGCCGGCTCTGCGCATCCGGCGGATGCAGGTTCGGCACCGATGGTCTCCAGTGCGGGCGCCTCCGGTTTCGGTCTGGTACGCGGTGCCGCACCGGGTGCCGGATCGAGTGGTGGCGGTGGTGGATTCTCGGGCTGGCGCCCGCAGCAACCGCTGGGATTGCAGGTGGCCGATGCACCGGCCGCCTATGCCGCGCTGTATGCCGCGCCGGCCGGTGCCGAACGCGGTGCTGCACTGCCGCCGATGCCGACCGAGAACGGACTGCCGGTGACCAGTGCTGACGCCGGCGTGCCGCCGCTGGGCTACGCGATCGCGCAGCTGCATGGCATCTACATCCTGGCCGAGAACGCCGAAGGCCTGATCGTGGTCGACATGCATGCGGCGCACGAGCGCATCGGCTACGAGCGGCTGAAGAACGCGCACGATGGCATCGGCCTGCAGTCGCAGCCATTGCTGGTGCCGATCACGCTCGCGGTGGGTGAGCGCGAAGCGGATACCGCCGAAAGCGAAGCCGAAACGCTGGCCGCACTCGGCTTCGAAGTGACCCGTGCCGGCCCCGGTGCGCTGCACGTGCGCAGCATTCCAGCGCTGCTGGCACACGCCGAACCGGAAGGCCTGCTGCGCGACGTGCTGACCGACCTGCGCGAACACGGCCAGAGCCGGCGTGTGGCGAGTGCGCGCGATGAGCTGCTGTCGACCATGGCCTGCCACGGCGCGGTGCGCGCCAACCGACGGCTGACCGTGCCGGAAATGAACGCGCTGCTGCGCGACATGGAAATCACCGAACGGTCGGGCCAGTGCAACCACGGCCGGCCGACCTGGGCCCGTTTTTCGCTGGCGGAGATCGACCGCTGGTTCCTGCGCGGACGTTGAGGGGAGCATCGATGCGTTATCGGGGAATGGGCGGCCTGCTGGCCGCCTTGGTGTTGGCCGCCTGCAGTCCGGCGACACCGCCGGCGCCGACGGTTGCTGAAGATCCGGCCTATGCGGCCACGCAGCAGCAGTGGCGGGTAGCGCGCTACCAGGACCTGACCCGGCCGGATGGTTGGACAGCGTTGGTCGGCCTGCACTGGCTGCAGAACAAATCGCACTTCGTCGGCAGCGGCGCGACCAACGGGATCCGCCTGGCGGTTGGACCGGACAAGCTGGGCCTGCTGCGCCGCGAAGGCAGCCAATGGTGGTTCACACCGGAGACCGGCGTTGACGTCAGCCATGACGGGCAGCCGGTACGCGGCCGCATCCGTGTCGACACCGACAAGGATCCGCAGCCGACGCTGCTGGCCTTCGATGGTGGCAGGGGGCAGCTCAGCATCATCCGCCGCGGCCCGCGCGATGCGCTGCGGGTCAAGCACGCCGACGCGCCGGCACGCCGTGATTTCGCCGGCCTGGAATACTGGCCGGGTGGCCCGGACTGGCAGGTGCAGGCACGTTTCATCCCGCATCCGGCGGGCAAGACCCTGCCCATCGTCGACATCACCGGCCTGACCACCGAAATGCCGAACGCAGGCGCGGTCGAGTTCCAGCGCGATGGCCGCAGCTGGCGGCTGGAGGCGATCGGTGCGCCGGGTCAGCCGCTGTTCCTGATCTTTGCCGATCGCACCAGTGGCCGCGGCAGCTATCCGGCCGGGCGTTACCTGGACACCGACGCGCCGGCAGCCGATGGCACGGTGCGCATCGATTTCAACCATGCCTACAACCCGCCGTGTGCGTTCACTGCCTACGCGACCTGCCCGTTGGCGCCGCCGGAAAACCGGCTGGACCTGCGCGTGGAAGCGGGCGAGAAGGCTTACCACCTGCCTGAAGGAGAAGGCTGAGATGCCGATCAGAACCCTGTTGCGTGCCGCCGTTGTGTTGGCGGCCTGTGCGCTGGCACCGCTGGTTGCAGCGCGTACCGTGCAAGCCGACACCGCTGGCGCAGCGGCGGCCAAGCCGCCCGTACCGCTGTTGTGGAAAGTCACCGGCCCGGGCGATGCACGCGTGTACCTGCTGGGATCGTTCCACCTGCTGAAGCCGCAGGACTACCCGTTGTCGCCCGATGTCGAACAGGCGTTCGAGGCCTCGCAGCGGGTCGTGTTCGAACTGTCGCCGGAAGACATGCAGTCGCCGCAGCTGGCCAGCCGCATGGTGCAGGCAGCGGTCCGCACCGATGGCAGCGAACTCAAGCGTGATCTGGATGCTGCGACCTGGCAGAAGCTGCAGGTGTTCGCTGCCGAGAACAAGCTGCCGCTGGCGCAGATGCAGGGCATGAAGCCGTGGTTTGTCGGCCTGAGCATTTCGGTCGGGCAGATGCAGAAGCTGGGCCTGGACCCGGCACTGGGCCTGGACCGCCACTTCATGGAGCGTGCGCAGAAGACCGGCCGCAAGACCGTGGGACTTGAAGACATCGACACCCAGATCGGCATGCTCGACGGAATGACGCTGCAGGAACAGCGGCAGATGCTGGCCGAAGCGCTGGACCAGGCCGGCAAGGCCGACGAGCAGGCACGCCAGCTGCATGATGCATGGCGCCGGGGTGACGAGCGCCTGCTGTGGACCCGGATGGCGGCGGAAATGCGCCAGCAGTATCCGCAGCTTTACCAGCGCATCAATACCGGCCGCAATGACGCCTGGGTGCCGAAGCTGCTGCCGTACCTGCAGGCCGGGCAGGGCGGCACGCTGGTGGTGGTCGGCACGCTGCACCTGCTGGGCAACGATGGCGTGGTCGAGAAGCTGAAGGCGAAGGGTTACAAGGTCGAACGCGTATGCACGGGGTGCAAGGCGAAACGCTGACCTGACGTTGGCGCGATGCCAAACAGAACGGCGCGCCAGGGGCGCGCCGTTTTCGTATCAGCAGATGCCGCAGCTCAGCGGCGGGTCTTGCCGCCGGTGCCGGTGCCCGGTTCGTTCGGTTTGTTGCCGGTACCTGCGCCGGTTCCCGTTCCGGTGCCGCCCGGGCGCGGGCCGCCGAAGCCACTGCCCATGTTGCGCTGGAATTCCTGCCACAGCTCCAGGTTGCGCTCGGTCAGCTGGTTCATCATCGCCCACGGGGTCTGGCCCAGCAGGTTGCCCATCTGCTGGCGGAACTGCTGCTGCTGGTCGAGGAAGACCTGCATGCTGCGCTCCAGGTAATTGCCCATGAAGCCCTGCAGGGAATCGCCATAGAAGCGGATCAGCTGGCTCAGCAGCTGGGTGGACAGCATCGGTTCGCCGTCCTGTTCCTGGTCGGCGATGATCTGCAGCAGGACCGATCGCGTGAGGTCGTCGCCGCTCTTGGCGTCGCGGACTTCGAAGTCTTCACCGTCCAGGATCAGCTGGCGCACGTCCTCGATGGTGATGTAGCTGGAGATCTCGGTGTCGTAGAGACGGCGGTTCGGATACTTCTTGATGATGCGGGTCGCAGCCATGAAGCGGTACTCGTCACAGTAGACGCGCAGCATGGCGCAGTGCAGCAGCCGTTGCAACCGCCTCAGCCCCCGCCAGGCTTGGCTTTCGGCGGCGATCATGTTGCGCAACAAGGGTTTGCGTGCTGCGCAGCATGACGCTTGGCAGGGGCCGGCGGCGGCCGCCGCGAGGGCCCGCTGCGCGGCTTACCAACCCATGTGGTGGCCGCCGTTGATGTCCAGGTTGCTACCGGTGATCCACGAGGCTTCGTCGGCGACCAGGAACGAGACGCCGTAGGCGATTTCCTCCGGCTTGCCGAGGCGTCCGGTGGGGATGTCGGCGATGATCTTGGCGCGTACGTCCTCCGGCACCGCCATCACCATGTCGGTGGCCACGTAGCCGGGCGAGATGGTGTTGACGGTGATGCCGAAGCCAGCATTCTCGCGGGCCAGAGAGATGGTGAAGCCGTGCATGCCGGCCTTGGCCGCGGCGTAGTTTGCCTGGCCGTACTGGCCCTTCAGGCCGTTGATCGAGCTGATCTGGATGACCCGGCCCCAGCCGCGGCGGCGCATGCCCTCGATGACCGGACGGGTGACGTTGAACACCGAATTGAGGTTGGTGTTGATCACATCGTGCCACTGGTCCGCGCGCATGCGATGGAACGTGGTGTCGCGGGTGATGCCGGCGTTGTTGACCAGGATCTCAACCGGGCCCAGCTCGGCCTCGACGGCGCGCACCAGCGCTTCGGCGCTGCCCGGATCGGAGACATCGCCCGGGAAGATCGACACGCTGTAGCCGCGTTCGGTCATCGCCTGCTGCCAGGCGCGGGCCTTGGCCTCGTCGCGGTAGTTGGTGGCGACCCGGTGGCCCTGGTCGGCCAGGCGTTGGCAGATGGCGGTACCGATGCCGCCGGTTCCGCCGGTGACCAGTGCGACGCGAGATGTCATGGAGTGTTGTCCGGGTATCAGGTGGGGGAAGTGGGATTCTGCAACATCGGCGTGGAAAGTGCGCCGGCTGGCGACAGGCTTGCTCCAATCAGGATGTCACCATGCGGCAGCCGCGCTGGGTCGAATGCCTGCCGAGCGGTGGCCAGCAGCGTGTCCAGGTCGTGCGCAGGTTCCAGCGCTTCAGGTGCCTGGCCGAGCAGCTGCCAGAGCTGGCGCAGCACGGGCAGCGGGCGCGAACTATCCACCGGCAGCGCTGACAGCGACTTGGACAGCTTGTGGCCCGGGGCATCGAGCAGCAGCGGCAGGTGCCAGTAGCGCGGCACCGCCAGCCCCAACGCCTGCTGCAGCAGGATCTGCCGCGCGGTAGAGTCGAGCAGGTCGGCACCGCGCACCACTTCGGTCACCCCCTGCGCGGCGTCATCGACCACCACCGCCAACTGGTAGGCCCAGCAGCCATCGGCGCGGCGCAGCACGAAGTCGCCGACCTCGGCATGCACGTCCTGCTGCTGCGGGCCGCGCAGGCCATCGTCGAAGTGCACGAGGCTGCCCGGCGGCACGCGGAAACGGACGGCGGGATCCGGTCGGGGGTGCCGGGCGACGCAGCGATGGTGGATGCTGCCGCTGGCGGCCAGGTCGCTGCGGCTGCAATGGCAGACGAAGGCCTGGTCGCTGGCCAGCAGCACGTCGAGCGCGGCCTGGTAGGCCTCGCCGCGGGCGCTCTGCCAGAAGATCGGACCGTCGTGGGCCAGGCCGAACGCCGCCAGTGCCTGCAGTTGTGACTCGGCGGCACCGGGCACGGTGCGCGGTGGGTCGACGTCTTCGATGCGCAGCCGCCACACGCCGCCGTGATGGCGCGCGAGCAGCCAGCTGCCGAAGGCGGCGAGCAGGGATCCGGGATGGAGCAGGCCGGTCGGCGAGGGCGCGAAACGACCGCAGGGAAGGGGGGAGGTCATGCTGGCTGAATCGTCGGTCAGGTTGGCGCTTGAATTCAAGCTGACCACACCGCAAATTGACCGGTATCGACCCCTTCCGAGCCGGATTTTCCCATGTTTACCCGCATTGCCCTGTTCCTGGCGACCAACTTCGCGGTCCTGATCCTCGCCAGCATCGTGATGTCGTTGCTCGGGGTCAATCCAAGCCAGATGAGCGGCCTGCTGGTCATGGCCGCGATCTTCGGCTTCGGTGGCTCCTTCATCTCGCTGCTGCTGTCCAAGTGGTTGGCCAAGCGCTCCACCGGTGCGGTGGTGATCACCGAGCCGCGCAACCAGACCGAGCGCTGGCTGCTGGCCACCGTCGAGCACCAGGCCAAGGCGGCCGGCATCGGCATGCCCGAAGTGGCCGTGTACGAAGGCCCGGAGATCAATGCCTTCGCCACCGGCGCCAACCGCAACAACGCGCTCGTCGCGGTGTCCACCGGCCTGCTGCACAACATGAGCGAAGACGAAGCCGAAGCGGTGCTGGGCCACGAGATCGCCCACGTCGCCAACGGTGACATGATCACCATGGCGTTGCTGCAGGGCGTATTGAACACCTTCGTGATCGTGCTGGCCCGCGTGGTCGGCGGCATCATCGACAGCGCGCTGTCGGGCAACCGCGAAGGTGGCGGCCGCGGCTTCGCCTACTACATCATCGTGTTCGTGCTGGAGATGGTGTTCGGCCTGTTCGCCACCATGATCTCGATGTGGTTCTCGCGCCACCGCGAGTTCCGCGCCGACGCCGGCGGTGCCTCGCTGGCCGGCCGCCAGAAGATGATCGCTGCGCTGGAGCGCCTGCAGCTCAACCACGGCCAGAGCACGCTGCCGACCCAGATCGCAGCCTTCGGTATTGCCGGTTCGACCGCGAAGAAGCTGTTCATGAGCCACCCGCCGCTGGAAGAGCGCATCGCTGCGCTGCGGGCGTCGACGGTGGCGTAAGCCTCCGTACTTTCACGGTAGTGCAGGAACGCCTGGCCTCGCGCCGGGCGTTTTTGTTTGCGCGCCCGCGCATGGGTGGCGCCGGGCAGGACCCGGCGAGAGTCATTTCCGCGCCCGCGGAGGGGTGTCACTTTCTTTGCTCGTGCAAAGAAAGTAACCAAAGAAACACGCCGCCAGGGCGCGAGCCGTCGCTACGCGACGGTTCCCTGCGCTTCTCGGCGAATCAGGGGGCGGCGCCGAACTCGCTTCGCTCAAACATCGGCGCCTCTTCGCCCCTGATTCCCCTGCGATGCTCGGCTCGGTCAAGGCGGACCCAAGGTCAAATGCTTCAGCTGCACCCCGTAGATTCACGCCATGCGTGGATGCTGTTTGCTCTTGATCTTGACCTTCCAGTCCGCCTTCAAGCGAGCCGAGCACCGCAGGTCCGGCGAGGGCGAAGAGGTGCGGGTGTCTGAGCGCAGCGAGTTCCCGCACCGTCCCTCGACGGGCCGAGGAGCGCAGGGCACCGGCGTGCGCAGCACCTCGGCTCGCGGCCGGCGGAGCGTTTCTTTGGTTACTTTCTTTGCGCGCAAAGAAAGTGACACCCCACCGCGGTGGCGAAAATGACCCCAGGCATCGCCTGGCGCGCCAATGCGTCGGCGCGCAAACGAAAACGGCACCCTCGCAGGTGCCGTCTCCACGAACCGCTTTACACGGAACCTCAGAACTTCGCGTCGAACTCCGCCGCGTAGCCGGTGTTCACCAGCACCTTCTGCAGCGACTCGGCCACCTTCAGGTTGCCGGCCACGATCTGATGGGTGTCCGGGCCACGGTTGTCCATGCGGCCCAGGGTCGCGCCCTTGAAGTCGCAGACCTTGCCGCCCGCCTCGCGCACCAGCAGCAGGCCGGCAGCGATGTCCCAGGCCTTCACGCCGGCTTCGAAGTAGGCGTCGGCGCGGCCGCAGGCCACGTAGGCCAGGTCCAGTGCCGCCGAGCCGGTGCGGCGGATGTCCTCGCCGTGCACCAGCAGGGCGTCCACCGCCTTCAGCTGGGCGCTGGCGCGGCTGCGCTCGCGCGGCGCGAAGCCGGTGTGGATCATGGTGCCTTCCAGGTCCTTGCGGTCGGCCACGCGGATGCGGCGGTCGTTCAGCACGGCACCCGCGCCACGGCTGGCGGTGAACAGTTCATTGCGCAGCGGATCGAAGATGACCGCATCGGTCGGCTCGCCGTTCTCGACCAGCGCGATCGACACGCAGTAGTGCGGCACGCCGCGCAGGTAGTTGCTGGTGCCGTCCAGCGGGTCGATGACCCACATCTGGCGGCGCTCGCCCTGCACGCCACCTTCTTCACCGAAGATGCCGTAGTCCGGGTAGGCGCGCTTGAGTTCCTTGACGATGACCTTTTCCGCGTCCGCATCCACTTCGCTGGCGTAGTCCATCCGGCCCTTCTGCACCACGTTCAGTGCCTCGAGCTTGTTGATGTTGCGCAACAGGACGTTGCCGGCGAGGCGGGCGGCCTTGACCATGACGGTTACGGCGGGTTTCTGCATGGCGTGGGCTCCCGGAAAGGCAGAAGAGATGGACTGGCGGGGGAAAAGAGCGGGTCCGGCGCAGTGGCCGGCCGCACAGTTTACCATTGGTCATCGTCCAGCTCGACCTTTTCCCTGTTCATGTCCCAGTTTCCCGCCGCCACCCGTCTCCGATTCGTCCTGGTCGGTACCCAGCACCCCGGCAACATGGGGGCCGCCGCCCGTGCCCTGAAGACCATGGGCCTGGCCCGCCTGGTCCTGGTCGCCCCCGAAAAGCCACTGGATGAGGAGGCCTTCCGCCGTTCGGCCGGTGCCGAAGACGTGCTGGGGGATGCTCCGGTGGTGGCCACCCTGGCCGAGGCCGTGGCTGACTGCCGCCTGGTGCTGGGCTGCACCGCCCGTGCCCGCCGCGTCCAGCTGGAGGAGTACCTGCCCGCCGATGCCGCTGCCCGCGCGGTCGCCAAGGCCGGCGAGGGTGCCGAGGTGGCGCTGGTGTTCGGCCGCGAGCGCACCGGCCTGACCAACGAGGAACTGCAGCTCTGCCATGCAGCGGTGCACATCCCGTCCGACCCGGATTTCAGCTCGCTCAACCTGGCTGCCGCCGTGCAGGTGCTGGCCTATGAAACGCGCATGCAGCTGTTGGGTGCGCAGCCTGCGTCCGACGCCGAGCCGGGCTTCCGCGAGCAGGCGGCCAGCCACGAGCAGATGGAGAGCTTCTTCGCCCAGCTTGGCGACACGCTGGACGAGATCGATTTCCACAAGGGCCGTGCCCCGGAATCGGCGATGCGCAAGCTGCGTCGCCTGTTCCTGCGCAGCGAGCCCAGCGAGCAGGAAGTGCGACTGCTGCGCGGCATCCTCGCCGACACCCAGCGCATGGCGCGGCTGGCCCAGGCAGGCGGCAAGGACAGCTGACGACGTTCTCATTTTTTCGGGTAGTCTGTCTGGATACCCAGGGGGGATGAAGCCTGTGTCGGGTCTGCGAAAGGCAATGCAGGGGGGACTGCTGAGCCTGGCCATGGTCCTGCTGGCCGGGACGGTGCGTGCAGCACCGGACCCGGTGCTGGTGCTGGGCCGGATCAGCGATGATCCCAAGGCCCACTACGAGCAGCTGCAGCCCTTGCTGGACTACGTGGTGGCGCGCATGCACGACGTTGGCATCAAGGAGGGGAGGATCCTGATGGCACGCGACCCGCAGCAGATGGCCAGCTACCTGCGGCGGGGCAGGGTCGACTGGGTCACCGAAACCTCGGGTACGGCGGTGGCGCTGGGCCAGCGGAGTGGCGCACGGCCACTGCTGCTGACCGAGCGCAATGGCGTGCGCGAGTACCAGACAGTGTTCTTCGTGCGCAGCGACAGCCCGATCCAGCGCGTGCAGGATCTGCGCGGGCACCGCCTGGCGCTGCAGAACACGGCGTCGACCAGCGCCTATCTGGTGCCGGTGATGACCTTGCTGCAGGAAGGGTTGTCGCCGCAGATCCTGGCGGGTACGTGGGACATGCCGGGGCGGGACAGCGTGGGGTATGTGTTCGCGCGCAGCGAGTTGAACATCGCGACGTTCGTGCACAAGGGCGTGGTCGATGTGGGGGCGGTGAGCAGCGTGGACTGGAATGACGAGCGGCGGGTGCCGGCTGCGTTCCGGCGCGACTTCCGCGAACTGCTGCGTACCGAGCCTTACCCGCGTGCGGTGGAGATGGTCCGCGCCGACCTCAACCCACGCGTGCGCGATCGCCTGCAGGAAGTGCTGCTGCAGGCGGCCAGCGACCCACAGGCGCAGGGAGCGTTGCATCGGTTTTTTGGCACTTCCGGTTTCCACCGCGTCGATGCGCATGCGCAGCAGCGGTTGGATGAATTGAAACAAGGATTGACGCGCGTGCGGATGGAAGTGGAATGAAGTGGCTCGGCTCGGGGATGCAGGCCCGGTTCCTGCTCGCGATGGGCGGGGCGATGGTCGTGGTGATCGCGATCCTTGCGGTGTTGTTGGGGCGGCAGACCGCCATGCAGGGCGAGGTGCGCAGCCTCAGTGGTGGCGTCATCCATGAACTGTTCGACCGCAGCGTGCGCAGCCGCGGCGAAGCGATGGCGCGCGAGTTGTCCGATTCACTGGCCAATCCCCTGTACTACCGCGATCTGGACCAGGTCGGCGCACTGGTACGGGGCGCCGCGCGGCAACCGGTGGTGCGCTATGTGCTGGTGTTCGACGAACGTGGCCGGCTGGTGCATGACGGCTCGATCGAGGTATCCGGTTTCGGCCAGCCCATGGCCGATCCGCTGGCACCCAAGGCTGCCGCCGCACAGGCGTTGGTGGTGCAGGAATCGCCGAAAGTGCTCGACAACTCGATGCCGATCATGATCGGCAACCAGCGCATTGGCGGCGTCCGCGTTGGCATGGCGCTGGACGAGGTGCAGCAGCGTGAACAGGCCGCCAATACCACCCTGGGCGAGCGCCTGCAGCAGGTGGGCAGCCGCCACCTGGGCTGGCTGCTGCTGATGCTTGGCCTGCTGGTGGTGATTGGCGTGGTGGTGATCCTGTACGTGCAGCGCACCCTGGTGGCGCCGATCCGTGACCTTGCCGTCGCCGCCCGCCGCATCGAGGCCGGTGACTACCAGACGCCTTTGGCCGAGAACACCCGCGACGACGAGGTCGGCGAACTGGTACGTGGTTTCGCCCGGATGCGTGATGCGATCGCCCGCCATGACCGCGAAGTGCGGCGCATGGCCTATACCGACGCGCTGACCGGGCTGACCAACCGGCTGGCATTCCGCGAGGCGCTTGATCATCGGTTGATGGCTGCCCGTGCCGCCAATCACCGCTTGGGCCTGTTGTTCGCCGATATCGATGATTTCAAGCGGGTCAATGACACCCTTGGGCACGAAGCTGGCGATGAGGCATTGCTGCAGTTCGCGCAGCGCATCGGCCGTGCAGTCACCGAGGCCGGTGGCGATGAGGCCCTGCTGGCCCGCTTCGGCGGTGACGAGTTCGTGATCCTGGTCGGTGATGGTGACGTGGCCGCGAACGCGCGGCTGCTGGCCGAGGTGCTGGTGCGCGAGCTGGGCAAGCCGCTGGTGGTGCAGGGCAGGGAGCTGTTCCTGGGCACCTCGATCGGCGTGACCCTGTTCCCGGACGATGCCGCCGATGCGACCACGCTGCTGAAGAACGGCGACATCGCCATGTACCAGGCGAAGATGGCCGGCAAGAACTGTTATCGCTACTACAGCCGGGCGATGGACCATGCGGTCGAGCGCCGCGTGCACATGGAGCAGGAACTGCGCGGGGCCTGGGAGCGCGGCGAGCTGCGCCTGGCCTACCAGCCGATCTTCCGCATGCGCGACCGCCGCATGGTCGGCGTCGAAGTGCTGCTGCGCTGGCAGCATCCGACCCTGGGTACGATTCCGCCGTCAGTGTTCATCGAAGTGGCCGAGCAGAGCGGGCTGATCGAGATCATCGGCCCGAAGGTGCTTCGTGCGGCCTGCATGGAAGCCTCGCAGTGGCCACGTGGGGCCGGTGGCGATGATCTGTTCGTGTCGGTCAACGTGTCGCCGCGGCAGCTGCGCGGTGGCGAACTGCCGGCACTGGTTGCGCAGTGCCTGCATGAATCCGGGCTGCCGGCGTCGCGGCTGCACCTGGAGCTGACCGAAACCGCTGTGATCGGTGACGAAATGGTTGCCGCGCAGCTGCTGGACAAGCTGCACCGCACCGGCGTGAAGGTCTGGCTGGATGATTTCGGGACCGGCTTCTCCGGGCTCAGCCACCTGCGCCAGGTTCCCGTGGACGGCGTGAAGATCGACAAGAGTTTCGTGGCCGACATGCAGCGAGATCCCGACGATCTCGCACTGACCACGGCAATCATCGCCATGGCCCACGCGCTGGGCATCACGGTAGTGGCCGAGGGCATCGAGCAGCAGGCACAGTTCGAGCTGCTGGCCCAGCGCGGCTGCGATCTGGGACAGGGCTACTGGCTGAGCCACCCGGTCACCGCCACCGAAGTGGTACGGATGATCGAGTCGGGGCTCTGACACCAAAAAAGGGGACGGAGGGAATTAAGTCGCAAATGCATAAGCGACTTAATTCCCTCCGTCCCCTTTTTTATTACACCGGGCGCTTGCTCGGGTCGCCCGGCAGCTCGCGCACCAGTTTCGGAATCAGGTAACCGGACAGGCGCGCGGTCAACCCGGCAATCAATGCCTTGGCCTGGATGTCGTCCACTTCGAAGTGGGCCACGCCTTCGACCCGGTCCAGCTGGTGCAGGTAGTAGGGCAGCACGCCGGCAGCGAAACTGCGTTCGCTCAGGTCCTGCAGGGCCTGCACGCTGTCGTTGACCCCGCGCAGCAGCACCGCCTGGTTCAGCAGTTGGGCGCCGGTGCCGCGCAGGCGCGCCATCGCGGCGTCCACGCTGGCGTCGAATTCGTTGGCGTGGTTGGCGTGGACCACGATGGCCAGCGGCCACGGCAGGCCGCCCAGCCAGGCCAGCAGCTCCTCGTCCACGCGCTCGGGCAGCACGATCGGCAGGCGGCTGTGGATGCGCAGGCGGCGGATGTGCGGAATCGCGCGCAGGGCATCGGTCAGCTCAACCAGCTTGTGCGTGGCCAGAGACAGTGGATCGCCGCCGGACAGGATCACCTCGTCGATGTCCGGGTCGGCGGCGATGGCGGCTACGGCCTCCTGCCAGCCACCCTTGGCGGCGTTCTCCGCGCCATAGTCGAAGTGGCGGCGGAAGCAGTAGCGGCAGTTGATCGCGCAGCTGCCGGTGGCGACCAGCAGGGCGCGGCCACGGTACTTCTGGATGACGCCGGTTGCCTTCCTGGCCGCGGCATCGCCCACCGCATCGAAGCTGAACCCGGGCGCCGGCCGCATTTCCGCGTCGATTGGCAGCACTTGGCGCAGCAGCGGGTCGGCCGCATCGCCAGGGCGCATGCGGGCCACGAAGCCTTCCGGCACGCGCAGCGCGAACTGGGCCATGGCCGCCTCCGAGACGCCCAGCGCTGCCGGGTCCAGCTGCAGCCGGGCCAGCAGCGCATGCGGGTCGCGCAGCGCCTGGCGCCAGAGCTGCTGCCAGCGCGTGGGCGCACCTGGCGACTGGGGCCGGGGGAAGGCGGAAAGCTGCATGGAGAGGGGGCCTGCGGTTATCATGGGGGCAGAAAAACAGTCGCCCACCGGCATCCGGTGGGCTTTCCATTCTAACGGCTCGCCGCACCCGCGGCGTTTTTGCCACTCAGGAGTTTACGCATGGCCAGCTACGGCATGAACGACGTCAAGAACGGGATGAAGATCCTGGTCAACAACCAACCGGCCGTCATCATCGACACCGAATACGTCAAGCCGGGCAAGGGCCAGGCCTTCACCCGCGTGAAGTACCGCCTGATCAAGGACGGCCGTACCCAGGAAGTCACCATGAAGTCGACCGACTCGCTGGATGCAGCCGACGTCGTCGATACCGACATGAACTTCATGTACAGCGACGGCGAGTACTGGCACTTCATGGACCCGGAATCCTTCGAGCAGGTCCAGGCCACCAAGGCCGGCATGGGCGGCGCCGAGAAGTGGCTGAAGGGCGAAGAGTCCTGCGTGGTCACCCTGTGGAACGGCGAGCCGATCTTCGTGCAGCCGCCGAACTTCGTTGAACTGAAGATCACCGAAACCGATCCGGGCGTCCGCGGTGACACCTCGGGCGGCGGCGGCAAGCCGGCCACCCTGGAAACCGGCGCCGTGGTCCGCGTGCCGCTGTTCGTCAACCAGGATGAGGTGATCCGCGTCGACACCCGTTCGGGCGAATACTCCGCACGCGTCAAATAAGGTTCCGGCCATAGGCCGACCTACTGTAGTGCCGGCCGCTGGCCGGATACGTGCCATCGCATTCGCGCTGGCGCTTCCATGATCTGCTTCGGCAGATCATGGGCCCCGCTTCACGGGTCTCCAGACTCCGCCGCTTCGCGGCAGCCCCTGCTCAGGGGCGTGTTCCCCAGAAGTATCTCGCCGCCCCCACAGCCCAGTGAGCCCGCATGAGCGATAGCCCGCACCTCCCCGAAGCCTGCGACCTGCTCATCGAAGCCGGTTACGTCGTTCCGATCGAGCCGCATGCGGTGGTGCTGGAAGACCATGCCGTTGCCGTGCGTGGCAGCGAGATCGTGGCCATCCTGCCGCGTGCCGAGGCGCGCGCGCGGTTCCGCGCCACCCAGGTGGTCAGCCGTCCTGAGGCCGCGCTGATGCCGGGCCTGGTCAACGCGCACACGCACAACCCGATGACCCTGCTGCGCGGCGTCGCCGACGACCTGCCGCTGATGACCTGGCTGCAGCAGCACATCTGGCCGGTGGAAGCGGCGGTGATCGGCCCCGAGTTCGTTGCCGACGGCACCACCCTGGCCATCGCCGAGATGCTGCGCGGCGGCACCACCTGTGCCAACGAGAACTACTTCTTCGGCGACGTGCAGGCCGCCGTCTACAAGAAGCACGGTTTCCGCGCGCTGGTCGGCGCGGTCATCATCGATTTTCCCACCGCCTGGGCCAAGACCGACGACGAGTACTTCGCCAAGGCCGGTGAACTGCACGACCAGTGGCGCACCGATCCGCTGATCGGCACCGCGTTCGCGCCGCATGCGCCGTATACCGTCAACGATGCCAACTTCGAGCGGGTGCGGATGCTGTCCGACCAGCTCGACATGCAGGTGCACCTGCACACCCACGAGACTGCGCAGGAGATCAACGACTCGATCAAGCTGCACGGCCAGCGCCCGCTGGCGCGACTGGATCGGCTCGGCCTGGTCAACGACCGCCTGATCGCGGTGCACATGACCCAGCTGACCGACGCGGAAATCCACCTGTGCGCCGAACGTGGCGTCAGCGTGGTGCACTGCCCGGAATCGAACCTGAAGCTGGCCTCCGGTTTCTGCCCGGCCTGCGCCCTGCAGCGTGCTGGCGTGAACCTGGCGATCGGCACCGACGGCTGCGCCAGCAACAACGACCTGGACATGTTCAGCGAGAACCGCACCGCGGCGATCCTGGCCAAGGCCGTGGCCGACGATGCCACCGCGCTGGACGCGGCCACCACGCTGCGCGCTTCCACCCTGGGCGGTGCCCGCGCGTTGGGCTTCGGCGAGCGCATCGGCTCGATCGAAGTCGGCAAGCAGGCCGACCTGGTCTGCGTTGACCTGTCGGCGCTGGAAACCCAGCCGCTGCACAACGTGCTGTCGCAGCTGGTGTACGCCACCGGCCGCCAGCAGGTCAGCGACGTGTGGATTGCCGGCAAGCCGAAGCTGGTGCAGCGCGAGCTGGTTGGCATGGACCTGCCGGGCATCATCGCCAACGCGCGCCAGTGGCGCGAGCGCATCCGCCATATCCGCGCCTGATCCCTGGCGCCGCAAGGACTCCTCATGACTGCCCCCCACGCTTCCTCCAATTTCGATCAGGCCGAGCTGGACAAGTTCGCCGCGCTGGCCAACCGCTGGTGGGACGCTGATGGCCCGCAGAAGCCGCTGCACGCACTGAATCCGGTGCGCCTGAAGTACGTGGCCGACCGCGTGCCGCTGCGCGGCGCACGCGTGCTCGACATCGGTTGCGGTGGCGGCCTGTTGAGTGAAGCGCTGGCCCAGGCCGGCGCCGACGTCACCGCCATCGACCTGGCCCCGGAACTGGTCAAGGTCGCACGCCTGCATGCGCTGGAAAGCGGCGCCAAGGTCGATTACCGGCTGCAGGCCGCGGAAGACCTGGCCGCCGAGCAGCCGGGCAGTTTCGATGTGGTCACCTGCATGGAGATGCTCGAGCACGTGCCGGACCCTGGCGCGATCATCGAGGCCTGCAAGCGCCTGCTGAAGCCGGGCGGCCACCTGTTCCTGTCGACCATCAACCGCACGGCGGCCGCGTTCGCAGTGGCGATCGTCGGTGCCGAGTACGTGGCGCGGCTGTTGCCCAAGGGCACCCATCACTACCAGGAATTCATCAAGCCGGCCGAGCTGGCGCGCTGGCTGCGCGAGGCCGACATGCAGCTGGTCGATGTCAGCGGCATGGCCTACGAACCATGGCGCAACCACGCCCGCCTGAGCAGCCGTACCGACATCAACTACCTGGCCTACGCGGTCAAGCCGGCATGACCGCCGCCCGCTTCCCGCGCGCGGTGCTGTTCGACCTGGACGGCACCCTGCTGGACAGCGCGCCGGACTTCGTCGCCACCTGCGATGCGATGCTGGCCGAGCGTGGACGCGCGCCGGTCGATCCGACACAGCTGCGACCGGTGGTCTCCAAGGGCTCGCGCGCGATGGTCGGGGCCGCTTTCCCGGACTTGGATGCCGCTGCGCGCGATGCACTGATCCCGGAATTCCTGCAGCGCTATGAAGCGTTGATCGGCCAGCACGCGGTGCTGTTCGATGGCGTGGCCGGCATGCTCGCTGCGCTGGATGAGGCGGGTACGGTGTGGGGCATCGTCACCAACAAGCCCGAGTACCTGGCGCGCTTGATCCTGCCGCAGCACGGCTGGCAGCAGCGCTGCGCGGTACTGGTCGGCGGTGACAGCCTGGCCGAGCGCAAGCCGCACCCGTTGCCGCTGCTGCACGCCGCGCAGGCCATCGGCATCGACGCCGGGGACTGCGTGTACGTGGGCGATGACGAGCGCGACATCATCGCTGCGCGCGCCGCCGCGATGCCGTCGGTGGCAGCGCTGTGGGGCTACCGCCTGCACAGCGACGACCCGCTGGCCTGGCAGGCCGACGTGCTGGTCGAAAATGCTGAACTTCTGCAACTGGCCAGTCTCTGGCCGACCCGGCCGGCAGCCCCGGCCCAGCCGTAAGGAATCACGTAGTGAGCAGTACCGCGCTGGACAGTTTCCTCGACAAGTGGCGCAGCCGTTGGCCGGAATGGTCGGTGGCCGCCCCGTTCGTGGCCGAATCGCAACGCGAGCTTGCCGTGGCGTGGTTCGCGCTGCTGCAGGAGTTCGACGACATGCTCAACACCGGCGGCGATCCGCTGCCGGCCGACGCCAAGCTGGCGTGGTGGGGCGAGGAGCTGCGCAGCTGGGCCGCGCATCGTTCGCGCCATCCGCTGGGACGTCTGCTGGAGCCGGTGCGTGCGCCGTGGGCACAGTTGGCCGAAGCGCTGCCGGATCTGGTTGAAGCGCGCACCGTCGCACTGGATGCGGCCGGAGCCGAGCGTGCGCTGGCCAACTACGCCGAGGCCGTAGCGGCGGTGGAGGCGGTCTTGTTCGCGGACAGGCCGCGCACCGGCGCCGGTCGTGCGGTGCAGCTGCAGACCCTGGCCCAGCGCCTGCAGGATGCCGGCGTGGCCGGTGTGCCGCGCAGCCTGCTGGACGGTGATGCCAGCAGCGCCGCGCAGCGCTGGGCGCAGCATCTGTTGAAGGGGTGGGGCACCCGCGTGCCTGGCCCGCGCCCGCGACGTGTGTGGTCCAGTCTGGCGCGCGCCCGTGTGGCGGCGCAGGCCGCAGGCAAGCCGATTGAAGCTACTCCGGTGCGCACCCTGCTGCGCGTGTGGTGGGCTGCGCGCGGTTGATCGATCGGCCCTGCGGACAGCTTCTGGTGGGTGCGGACCTTGGTCCGCACGCTCTGAGGGATTGTGCCGACCAAGGTCGGCACCTACCAAAGCGCATTGCGCTCGGGGTGTGGTGGGCTGCCCGCGGTTGGTCGATTCTGGTGGGTGCGGACCTTGGTCCGCACGCTCTGTGAGGTTGTGCCGACCAAGGTCGGCACCCACCAAGGCGCATTGCGCGCGTTACTTGCGCTCCAGCACCAGCAACGGGTCGATACGGGTATCGAACCAGTTCATGCCCCAGTGCAGGTGCGGGCCGGTGGCACGACCGGTGGCGCCGACCGCGGCGATCACCTGGCCCTGTTCCACACGGTCGCCAACCTTCACGTCGATGCGCGACAGGTGCAGGAAATTGGAACTGACCCCGAAACCGTGATCGAGCAGCAGCGTGCCGCCGGTCAGGTACAGGTCCGGGCCGGCAAAGGTCACGATGCCGGCGGCCGGAGCCTTCACCGGGGTGCCGGTGGGCACGGCGATGTCCATGCCGGAATGACCGGCACCGGGCTGGCCGTTGTACACGCGGGCATTGCCGAAGCGGCCGCTGATGCGGCCCTGCACCGGCCAGATGAAGGTCTGGGTGAAGTCGGTACGGTCGTCATCGCGGGCGCGCGCGGCAGTCACCTGCGCCTGTTCGCGCTTGATCCGCTCGGCAATCGCCGGCGGCGGATTGACCGTCTTCGGCGGCACGCCGTTGACCCGCTCGGTGGGCCAGTCGCGCGGCGTCACCGCGATGGTCGCTGTCTCGCTGCCACCATCGGGGCGTTGCACCTGCACACGCAGCGGGCCCTTCTCGTCGCGGCCGATGCCGAACACCACGCTGCCATAGCCGCTGACGCGCAGCTGGCGGCCGGCGTACTGCACGTGGCTGCCGGCGGGCACCTTGCCGATCACCAGTGCGCCCTGCGACGCACTGGCCGGGAACACCACGCGGCTGTCGATCAGGCTGCCGATGGCATCCTGCGCGTGAGCCGACGGTACGCTGAGCAGGGGGGGCGCCAGCAGCAGCGCCCCGGTAAATAGAGCCGCGCGCATCAGCGGTCGTAGGTCATGCGCTGGCCGGCGGGCTCGCCCACCAGTTTGCTGCCGTCCCACACCAGCTGGCCGTTCACCCAGGTGGAGGCGACGCGCGAACGGAAGGTGGTGCCTTCAAACGGCGACCAGCCGCACTTGGACAGTACGTCCTCGCGCTTGACCGTGAACGGCACGTCTTCGACCAGGACAAGATCGGCGAAGTAGCCTTCGCGCAGGAAGCCGCGCTCCTCGACGTCGAACAGCTGCGCCGGCGCATGCGCGAACTTCTGCACCACCTGCTCGCGGGTCAGCTTGCCTTCGTGCACGCGCTCCAGCGCGGCCACCAGCGCGTACTGCACCAGCGGCAGGCCCGACGGCGCCTGCGCGTAGGGCTTCTGCTTCTCTTCCCAGGTGTGCGGGGCGTGGTCGGTGGCCAGCACGTCCAGCACGTCGTCGGCCAGCGCAGCGGTGATTGCCTCGCGGTCGGATACTTCCTTGATCGCCGGGTTGCACTTGATCAGGTTGCCCTTGGTCGCATAGTCCGGGCGCGCGAAGTGCAGGAAGTGCACGCAGGTTTCAGCGGTGATCTGCTTGCGGCTGCCGTCGGCGCGGATCAGCGGGCCCTTCTCGAACAGCGCCAGCTCGTCGGCGGTGGAGATGTGCAGCACATGAAGGCGGGTGCCGTGCTTGCGCGCCAGCGACATCGCCAGGCGGGTCGACTTGATGCAGGCCTCGCGTGAGCGGATGTCCGGGTGCATGTCCGGGGTCAGCGCATCGCCGTACTTTTCCTGGAAGGCCTTCAGGTTGGCATCGATCATCGGCGTGTCTTCGCAGTGCGTGATGATCGGGGTCGGGCATTCGCGGAAGATCGCATCCAGCGTTTCCGGGTTGTCGACCAGCATGTTGCCGGTCGACGCACCCATGAATACCTTCACGCCCGGGGCCTTCTTCGGGTCCAGAGCGCGGATCGCGTCCAGGTTGTCATTGCTGGCGCCGTGGTAGAAGCCGTAGTTGGCCCAGGCGCGGCCGCGCGCGAGCTCGTACTTGGCTTCCAGAATGGTCGAATCCAGCGTCGGCGGATTGGTGTTGGGCATGTCCATGAAGCTGGTCAGGCCACCGGCCACGGCCGCCGCCGATTCGCTGGCGATGTCACCCTTGTGGGTCAGGCCCGGCTCGCGGAAGTGCACCTGGTCATCGATCATGCCGGGCAGCAGCCAGCGTCCCGCCGCATCCACCACCTGCTCGCCGTCGCGCGGCGCCAGCCCATTGCCGATCTGCGCGATGCGGCCGTTCTCGATGCGCAGATCGCCGTCGAAGGTGCGGCCTTCGTTGACCATGCGGGCATTGGTGATGAGGGTGGAGGACATGTCAGTGTTTTCCTGTGCAGCGGCAAGAGGGGGCGTTGGGGGACTCGGGCACGGGGTCGAAGCCGCCGGGATGGAACGGATGGCAGCGGCCCAGCCGGCGCGCAGCCAGCCAGCTGCCGCGCAGCGGACCGTGCCGCGCGATCGCTTCCATCGCGTATTCAGAACAGCTCGGCACGAAACGGCAGCGTGGCCCCAGCAAGGGGCTGATGAAGCGCTTGTAGAAGCGCAGCAGGGCGATGAGCAGGCGCGAGATCACCCAGTCATCTTATGCCAGTTGGCATGAAGGCCGCATTTGTGCAGGATGGGCCGTTGGTCGCATGTCGCCGATGGCCTGCGACCGGTACCAGCACCTTCGGGTGTTGGCCAGGTTCCGTACCGCGCAAGGCGGTCCGTGTTCGTCGGACTGCCTCCAAGGGCGCCTTGACTCCAGGACTGAATGGAGCAGGGGGTCGAGGTTGCTGCTGCGGGTCGGGTAGGCTATAAAGGCCCGCTTTCCCGGGCCCCGGGGAATCCAAGGAAGAGCGTTTCGTGGCTGCTAAAAAAACTGCAAAGAAGGCCGCAACGGCCGCCAAGAAAACCGCCAAGCCTGTTGTGAAGAAGTTGGCGGCAAAGCCCGTTGCCAAGAAGCCGGCCAGCAAGCCGGCGACCAAGGCAGCGTCCTCGCAACCGGCGGCCAGGAAGGCCACCGCAAAGAAAGCGCCGGTCAAGGCAACCAAGCCGGTGGCGAAGAAGGCTGCTGCGCCCGCCAAGGCCAAGCCTGCCGCTGCCAGCAAGAGGGCGCCGGTGGCGAAGAAGGCCGCCAGCAAGGCCGCGCCGGTGAAGAAGGCCGCCGCCAAGCCGGTAGCGAAGAAGGCAGCAGCCAAGCCAGCGCCGAAGGCGGTGGTGAAGAAGGCTGCAGCCAAGCCGGTCGCCAAGCCTGCGGCAAAGAAGGTCGCTGCAGCTAAACCGGTTGCCACGCCTGCCGCTGTAAAGAAGGTTGCCAAGAATGTTGCCGTGCCGGCCGTCAAGCCGACCCCGGCCCCAGTAGTGAAGTCCGCACCGAAGCCTGCTGCCAAGCCGGCTCCGGCCAAGCCTGTCCCGGCCAAGACCGTGGCAGTGGCAGCAGCCCAACCGGCCTCCAAGCCGGCCCCGGCCGCCGCTCCTGCCGCTTCGAAGGCCCCGCAATCCAAGAATCCCGTGCCCGTTTCGAAATCGCCTGCCAAAACCGCCGTGAAATCCGATTCCGCCCCGAAGACCGTGTCGCGCCCTGTCGGCAAGGTTGCCGTGGCCGTCGCCGCCCGCTCGGCGGCACCGGCCCCGCGCAGCAAGTACAAGGTGGTCGAGTACAAGACCGACGAGGCCACCGGCCGCCCGATCCTGCCGGCTGGCTACAAGCCGTCCTCGGAAGAGGAATACATGAGCCCGCTGCAGCAGGAATACTTCCGTCAGCGCCTGCAGAACTGGCGCGCGGACCTGGTCGAAGAGTCCAAGCAGACAATCGAGAATCTTCGCGAGGAAGTGCGTGACATCGGCGACGAAGCCGAACGCGCGACCCGCGAGACCGAGAACTCGCTGGAACTGCGTACCCGTGACCGCTACCGCAAGCTGATCGGCAAGATCGACAGCACCCTGAAGCGCCTGGAAGCGGGCGACTACGGTTACTGCGTCGACACTGGCGAAGAAATCGGCCTGGAGCGCCTGGAAGCGCGCCTCACCGCCGAGCGCACCATCGACGCCCAGGAGCGTTGGGAGCACCTGCAGAAGCAGCAGGGCGACTGATTCCTGATCGTTGTCTGGTCATGCGAAAAACCCGGCTTCGGCCGGGTTTTTTGTTGGGTTCGGGTTGGCTGCGAAGAGCAGCGCCTTCCGGGTATCGGGGGTGAGCCTGCGGGTGGGTCCGGGCAGGACACGCTGCAAGTACATCCCTGTAAGCTCGGCCGCGGCATCCATGCCGCGGACGGTCCTGCCCGGACCCACCCGCAGGCTCTCGACGCTTCCCTGCGTGCACGGCCAATGTAGAGCCGAGCCCACGCTCGGCTCAGGCCGAAGCCGGAGGGCAAGGGAGAGCAAAAGCAAAAGCAGCCCAGCATGGCTTGGCTCTTCCAGGAGCGGTCATGCGTGCGCTCGCGGCTGTGTTGGGTCCGCCTTGTAGCGAGCCGAGCACCGCAGGGGAATCAGGGGCGAAGAGGCGCCGCTGTTTGAGCGCAGCGAGTTCGGCGCCGTCCCCGGATTCACTGAGGAGCACAGGGCACCGGTGCGCAGCACCGGCTCGCGGATGGCGGCGCGTTTCTTTGGTTACTTTCTTTGCGCGCGCAAAGAAAGTGACAAACCCATTCATCGAGGGAAAGTGACGTGGCCAGTCAAACGCCCGGCGCCGCCGAACGCGCTCTCCGCGGGGTCACTGCAGATCACGCAGATTCAGTTTCCGCAGCGTCGGGTTCTTCCACGCGGTGATCCCGGCCACGCTCAGCACCGCGAACCCACCCAGCACCACGGCCGGTACCAGGCCGAGCAGGCGGGCCATCGTGCCGGCATAGAACGCGCCCAGCTCGTTGGACGAACTGATGAAGATGCCGTTGATCGACGACACCCGTCCGCGCATCTCTTCCGGCGTGGCCAACTGCAGGATGGTCGAGCGGATCACCACCGAGACGCCATCGAAGGCCCCATAGAACAGCAGGATCAGCGCCGACAGCCAGAAGTGCTGCGACAGGCCGAAGCCGATCACGCACAGGCCGAACCCACCCACCGCGAACAGCAGCACGCGGCCTGCATTGCGATGCAGCGGGTGGCGGGCCAGCCACAGGCCCACGCACACCGAACCGAGTGCCGGCATCGCGCGCAGGATGCCCAGGCCCTCCGGACCGTGGTGCAGGATTTCGTGCAGGAAGGCCGGCAGCATTGCCACCACGCCGCCCAGCAGAACCGAGAACATGTCCAGCGCCATCGCCCCGACCATGATCCGGTTGCCGACCACGAAGCGCGCGCCTTCGGCGATGCTCTTGAAGATGGGCGCGGCAGGACCGGTGTGCACCGGTTCTTCCACCTTCAACGTAGCCAGGCAGGCCATCGCCACCAGCGCAAAGGCTGTTGCCACCGCGTAGGACAGGCCCTTGCCACCGAAGCCGACCAGCACGCCGCCCAGTGCCGGACCGGCAACCATGCCGGCCTGGAACACCACCGCGCCGAGGCCGGCGCCGCGCGCGAACTGGTCGCGGGCCAGCACGCGGGCGAACAACGCGTTGTAGATCGGCGACAGGAAGGCGCGGACCATGCCGGTCAGGGCGATGGCCGCATAGATGGGCCACACGCCTTCGAACGGCAGCCAGCCCTTGGCCACGCTGGTCAGCACCAGCGCGGTGGCGATCAGTCCGGAGCAGGCCGCCATGCCCAACCGGCGCCGCGGCAGGTGGTCGACCAGATAGCCGGCGAATGGCGCCACGCAGAAGAACGGCAGAACCTCGGCCAGGCCGATCAGTCCCAGCGAGAACGGATTGCGGGTGACTTCGTAGATATGCCAACCGACGGTGACCGCCACCACCTGGTAGGACAGCATCGCGAAGATGCGGTAGGCCAGCAGCTTGGCGAAGCCGGGCCGGGACAGCAGGCCCAGCGCGGTGTCTTCGGCTGTGGCAGGCTCGCTCACGACGGATCGCGCTGCAGCTGCGCCTGCGCGGTCTCGCTGATGAAGGCCAGCATCGCCGCCACACCGTTGCTGCGGGTGGGGGAGAGGTGGCGGGCCAGGCCGATGTCCTGGATGTAGCTCGGTTCGGTGGCGAGGATCTCCTGCGCCGAGCGCCCGGAGTACACACGCAGGGCCAGGAAGATCAGGCCGGAAACGATGGCCGAATCACTGATGGCATGGAAGCGCAGCGACTGCGCGTTGCCTTCCGGCACGATCCAGACCATCGACTGGCAGCCGAGCAGGCGATGCTCTTCGGTCTTCCATTCTTCCGGGAAAGCCGGCAGCTTGCGGCCGAGGTCGATCAGGTACTGGTAGCGCTCGGACCAGTCGCCGAAGAAGCCGAATTCCTCGGCGATGGCGGTCTGTGCCTCGGCGGCGGTGGGTTCAAGCGGGAACGGGGAGTCGGTCACAACGGTCTCTACGGTGGGGCGTGGCCGGCGGACCGGCCACGGGGCAGGGCAGGTCAGCCGCGCTTGCGCGACCAGCGCACGCCCTGCGGGGTGTCTTCCAGCACGATGCCTTCGGCGGCCAACTGGTCGCGGATGGCATCGGAACGGGCAAAGTCGCGGGCCTTCTTGGCGGCGGCACGCTCGTCGATCAGGCCCTGGATGCGGGCATCGTCGCCGCCGTCGCTGGCCGCAGTGCCGAACCACTGTGCCGGGTCGGCCTGCAGCAGGCCCAGCGCCAGGCCCGCACCAAGAAGCTCGCCCTTCAGGCGTGCCTGTTCGGCCGGGTCGGTGGCCCGGCGTGCATCGGCGGCGATGCGGGCCACTTCGGCCAGCGCCTGTGGGGTGTTCAGGTCGTCGTCCAGGGTCGCCTCGACCGTGGACGGGATCGCCACGACCGCGTCGACCGATGCCAGTTCGCGCAGGGTGCCGTACAGGCGGTCCAGGGTGCGCACCGATTGTTCGATCAGGCCGTCGGACCAGTCCAGCGGCTGCCGGTAATGGGCCGACAGCAGGGCCAGGCGCAGCGCTTCCGGCGGATGCTGGCGCACCAGATCGTGCACGCGCTCGATGTTGCCCAGCGACTTGCTCATCTTGGCGCCGCCGAAGTTGAGCATGCCGTTGTGCAGCCAGAAGCGGGCGAAGATCTTGCCGCCGTGGGCGCATTCGCTCTGCGCGATCTCGTTTTCGTGGTGCGGGAACTGCAGGTCGACGCCGCCGGCGTGGATGTCGATGGTCTCGCCCAGATGGGCGGCGGCCATCGCCGAGCATTCGATATGCCAGCCCGGGCGGCCACGGCCCCACGGCGATTCCCAGCCGGGCAGGTCGTCGCTGGACGGCTTCCACAGCACGAAGTCGCCCGGGTCGCGCTTGTACGGGGCCACGTCGACGCGGGCGCCCGCCAGCATTTCATCCGGGTCGCGGCGCGAGAGCTTGCCGTAGCTCTCGAAGCTGGCCACCGCGAACAGCACATGGCCTTCGGCGGCGTAGGCATGACCATTGGCGATCAGCTGTTCGATCATGGTGATGATCTGCGGCATGTGCGCGGTCACTTCCGGCTCGATGTCCGGCGGCACCACGCCCAGCGCGGCCATGTCTTCACGGTAGGCGGCGGCGAACCTGTCGGTGATGGTGCTGATCGGCACCCCCTGCTCACGTGCAGCGGTGTTGATCTTGTCGTCCACGTCGGTGATGTTGCGCGCGTAGCGCAGGCCACCGAAACGGCGCCGCAGCAGGTCGGCCAGCACCCCGAACACCACCGGGCCACGGGCGTTGCCGATGTGCACGTAGTTGTAGACCGTCGGGCCGCACACATACAGGGTCGGACAGGCCGGGTCGAGCGGAGTGAACGGTTCGAGCTGGCGAGTCAGGTTGTTGTGCAGGCGCAGGGTCATGGGGCTGTGGCTGGGGGACAAGCCTGTGATTTTAGAACGTGTCGGCCCCCTTTGGGGGCACCGCCTGCCACCGGTGGACGCCGGGTCCGCCCAAGGTGGGGTGGGCAGGAGCAGCGTGGACGGGTAATGTTCAGCCCCTTGCGCTCGCCACTGCCTACACTATTGCCGTGTCCTTGCCCCCTTCGCCAATGAAATCCACCGCGTTGCTGACCCTGGCCTGCCTGTCGGCGCTGGCCGCCGTGGCCCAGGCGCAGGAGGCCGAGCCCCGCAACCGGGTGGTGATCGTGGAGAACGTGAAGTTCGACTACGCGCAGGTGCTGAACGTCGAGCCCGTGTTCCAGACCCTCCGCGCGACCCGTACCGAAGAGCACTGCGAGCCGGTCTCGACCCGGACTCTGGCGCCGGTCAATGTCACCGGCGAGGAGCCGGTCGAGGACAAGGGCCGGATCAGCCGCTTCTGGGACTCGGTGCGCTCGATGTTCAAGCGCAGCGATGAAGAGGTCTCCGAGGACACCGCCGCCGAGTCACCGGCCCCGGCGCCGGCACCGGCCAACAACGGCCCGATGCTGACCCGCGACTGCCGCATCGTGCCGGTGGGGCGTGAATTCCGCAGGCCCATCGCCTACGACGTGGATTACGTCTACAAGGGCACCAAGTACCGCTCGCGGCTGCCGGAAGACCCCGGCAACCGGCTGAAGATCCGGGTGTCGATCACCCCCTGGGTCGGCCCCGAGCAGGGCACAGCCAGCAACCCCTGATTCTGCGACCCCGGCCCCTTGCGCCGGCCCCAGCCGCATGCAAAGATAATTGACCATGAAGCTCACCGACTTCCAGCACGACAGCAGCGCAGCCCGACAGGCGTCGGGCATGACCTCGCGTGCGCGTCGACCGGAACCCCACATCCTCGCTGGGTAACCGGAGCTTTTTGCTGTTCGTCCGAAAAAAACCCAGCCGCCCGGCTGGGTTTTTTCGTTTCTGCGTTCTGAAAGCTGCAACTGCAACCTTTTCGTTCCACCTTTGCTTCCTGTTTTCCCTTCCACCGCGTCGAACCCGGCGCCGCCACGCAAGGAAAGATGATGTCCCCCAAGCACTTCCTGAACACCCAGGACTGGAGCCGCAGCGATCTCGACGCGCTGTTGACCCAGGCCGCGCTGTTCAAGCGCAACAAGCTCGGCGACCAGCTCAAGGGCAAGTCGATCGCGCTGGTGTTCTTCAACCCGTCCATGCGCACCCGCACCAGCTTCGAACTGGGCGCGTTCCAGCTCGGCGCCCACGCGGTGGTGCTGCAGCCGGGCAAGGATGCGTGGCCGATCGAGTTCAACCTCGGCACGGTGATGGACGGCGACACCGAAGAGCACATCGCTGAAGTGGCCAAGGTGCTGGGCCGTTACTGCGACATCATCGCCGTGCGCGCGTTCCCCAAGTTCATCGACTGGGCCTACGACCGCCAGGACATCGTCCTCAACAGCTTCGCCAAGTACTCGCCGGTGCCGGTCATCAACATGGAGACCATCACCCACCCGTGCCAGGAGCTGGCCCACATCATGGCCCTGCAGGAGCACTTCGGCACCCAGGACCTGCGTGGCAAGAAGTATGTGCTGACCTGGACCTATCACCCCAAGCCGCTGAACACTGCCGTGGCCAACTCGGCGCTGACCATCGCCACCCGCATGGGCATGGACGTGACCCTGTTGTGTCCGACCGCCGACTACATCCTCGACGACCGCTACATGGGCTGGGCCGAGCAGAACGTGGCCGAGAGCGGCGGTTCGCTGAAGATCAGCCATGACATCGACAGCGCCTATGCCGGTGCCGACGTGGTCTACGCCAAGAGCTGGGGCGCGCTGCCGTTCTTCGGCAACTGGGAGCCGGAAAAGCCGATCCGCGACCAGTTCAAGCACTTCATCGTGGACGAACGGAAGATGGCGCTGACCAACAACGGTGTGTTCAGCCACTGCCTGCCGCTGCGCCGCAATGTGAAGGCCACCGACGCGGTGATGGATTCGCCGCAGTGCATCGCCATCAACGAAGCCGAGAACCGCCTGCATGTGCAGAAGGCGATCATGGCGGCGGTTGCCGGGCGCTAGATCGAACAAGGGGGTAGAGCCGACCGGTGGTCGGCTGCTCCCGCAGCGGCGCATCCAACATTCCAGCCGACCAACGGTCGGCTCTACCGAATTCTCATCCCCCAAGTGGACCTGATCCCCATGAGCAACAAAGACGTCGTTCTCGCCTTCTCCGGCGGCCTGGATACCAGCTTCTGCGTGCCGTATCTGCAGGAGCGTGGCTACAACGTGCACACCGTGTTCGCCGATACCGGCGGCGTGGATGATGAAGAGCGCGATTTCATCGAAAAGCGTGCCGCCGAGCTGGGCGTGACCAGCCACGTCACCGTCAACGGTGGCCCGGCCATCTGGGAAGGTTTCGTCAAGCCGTTCGTATGGGCCGGCGAAGGCTACCAGGGCCAGTACCCGCTGCTGGTCTCGGACCGCTACCTGATCGTCGATGCCGCGCTGAAGCGTGCTGCCGAGCTGGGCACCAACATCATCGCCCACGGCTGCACCGGCATGGGCAACGACCAGGTCCGCTTCGACCTGGCCGTGAAGGCGCTGGGTGACTACCAGATCATCGCGCCGATCCGCGAGATCCAGAAGGAACACACCCAGACCCGCGCCTACGAGCAGAAGTACCTGGAAGAGCGTGGTTTCGGCGTGCGCGCCAAGCAGCAGGCCTACACCATCAACGAGAACCTGCTGGGCCTGACCATGTCCGGCGGCGAGATCGACCGTTGGGAAGCTCCGGGCGAGGGTGCCCGTGGCTGGTGCGCGCCGCGCAGCGAGTGGCCGGAACAGGCGCTGACCGTCACCCTGAAGTTCGTCGAAGGCGAAGCCGTCGAACTGAACGGCAAGGTGCTGCCGGGTGACCAGATCCTGGCCCAGCTCAACAAGCTGTTCGCCCCGTACGGCGTTGGCCGCGGCGTCTACACCGGCGATACCGTGATCGGCCTGAAGGGCCGCATCGTCTTCGAGGCTCCGGGCCTGGTTTCGCTGCTGGCCGCGCACCGCGCGCTGGAAGATGCGGTCCTGACCAAGCAGCAGAACCGCTTCAAGCCGGACGTGGCACGCAAGTGGGTGGAGCTGGTGTACGAAGGCTTCTACCACGACCCGCTGAAGACCGACATCGAAGCCTTCCTGAAGTCCTCGCAGGCCAAGGTCAACGGCGAAGTGGTGCTGGAAACCCGTGGTGGCCGCGTCGATGCAGTGGCGGTGAAGTCGCCGCATCTGCTCAACACCAAGGGCGCCACCTACGCGCAGTCGGCCGACTGGGGCGTGGAGGAGGCCGAAGGCTTCATCAAGCTGTTCGGCATGAGCTCGACGCTTTACGCGCAAGTCAATCGCTGAGCGATTGAATTGCGCGCACGTCTCCCGCGCATTCCACCTTAACCCTGCGCCGTTGGCGCGCCCCCTTCAACAAGAAGGGGGCTCTCCACCAGACGCATCACGGTAGCGCCGGGCCATGCCCGGCGGAATTCCACAGGATCTTTGTTTCATGCTTGAACAGACGCTCGATCACCTGCAGGCCCTGGTGTCCTTCGACACCCGCAACCCGCCGCGTGCGATCACCACCGGTGGCATCTTCGATTACCTGCGCGCGAACCTGCCCGGCTTCAACGTCGAGGTGATCGACCATGGCGCCGGCGCAGTC
Source organism: Stenotrophomonas veracruzanensis (assembly GCF_032911525.1). NCBI lineage: Bacteria > Pseudomonadati > Pseudomonadota > Gammaproteobacteria > Lysobacterales > Lysobacteraceae > Stenotrophomonas > Stenotrophomonas veracruzanensis. The sequence continues at coordinate 15,478 of NZ_JAWJTI010000028.1, read as the reverse complement.
AGCCTGTACGCCGTGCGCGGGACGCCGAAGTACCTGTTCAACGTGCACCTGGATACCGTGCCGGACTCGCCGCACTGGAGTGCCGACCCTCTTGTGATGCGCCGCCTGGACGACCGTGTGGTCGGTCTGGGCGTGTGTGACATCAAGGGCGCTGCCGCTGCGCTGGTGGCGGCGGCCAACGCCAGCGATGGCGATGCCGCCTTCCTGTTCTCCAGCGACGAAGAAGCCAACGATCCGCGCTGTATCGCCGCGTTCCTGGCCCGTGGCCTGCCATACGAAGCGGTGCTGGTGGCCGAGCCGACCATGAGCGAGGCGGTGCTCGCGCACCGTGGCATCAGCTCGGTACTGATGCAGTTCGCCGGCCGCGCCGGGCATGCTTCGGGCAAGCAGGATGCGGCCGCCAGTGCGCTGCATCAGGCCATGCGCTGGGGCAACCGTGCGCTGGACCACGTGGAATCGCTGGCTTCGGCGCGCTTCGGCGGGCTGACCGGCCTGCGCTTCAACATCGGTCGCGTCGAAGGTGGGATCAAGGCCAACATGATCGCACCGGCTGCCGAAGTACGGTTCGGCTTCCGCCCGTTGCCATCGATGGACATCGATGGCCTGCTGGCGACCTTCGCCGGTTTCGCCGAACCGGAAGCGGCGGTATTCACCGAAACTTTCCGTGGCCCCAGCCTGCCGGCCGGCGACATCGCCGAAGCCGAGAACCGCCGCCTGCTGGCACGTGACGTGGCCGATGCGCTGGAACTGCCGATCGGCAATGCCGTGGACTTCTGGACCGAGGCCTCGCTGTTCTCAGCGGGCGGCTACACCACGCTGGTGTTCGGCCCGGGCGACATCGCCCAGGCCCACACCGCCGATGAGTTCGTGACGCTGGACCAGCTGCAGCGCTACACCGACGCCGTGCACCGCATCATCGCCGCCGGCGCCTGATCGACCCCACAACGCCGCCCGGCCCTGCCGGGTGGAACTGCAACGCGGCGACCGCCGCCTGTGACGAAACCGAAATGTCTCCTGCCCTCCAGCCCCACCGCCAGACCCGCCAGACCATCGTGCGCCTGCTCTCCAGCATGGCCAGCGCGAAGGAGATCAGCCAGTACCTCAAGCGCTTTTCGCAGCTGGATGCCAAGCGCTTCGCCGTGGTCAAGGTCGGCGGCGCGGTGCTGCGCGACGACCTCGACGCGCTGACCTCTTCGCTGTCGTTCCTGCAGGAAGTCGGGCTGACCCCGATCGTGCTGCACGGCGCCGGCCCGCAGCTGGATGCCGAACTGTCGGCCGCCGGTATCGAGAAGCAGACCGTCAACGGCCTGCGCGTGACTTCGCCGGAAGCGCTGGCGATCGTGCGCCGGGTGTTCCAGCAGTCCAACCTGCGCCTGGTCGAGGCGCTGCAGCAGAACGGTGCGCGTGCCACCTCCATCACCGGTGGTGTGTTCGAGGCCGAGTACCTGGACGTGGACACCTACGGCCTGGTCGGTGAGGTGAAGAAGGTCAACCTGGCGCCGATCGAAGCCAGCCTGCGCGCCGGTTCGATCCCGGTCATCACCAGCCTGGGTGAGACCGCAGGCGGCCAGATCCTCAACGTCAACGCCGACTTCGCCGCCAACGAACTGGTGCAGGAACTGCAGCCATACAAGATCATCTTCCTGACCGGTACCGGCGGCCTGCTGGACGAGCAGGGCAACGTGATCGATTCGATCAACCTGTCCACCGAGTACGACCACCTGATCGCGCAGCCGTGGATCCACGGCGGCATGAAGGTGAAGATCGAACAGATCAAGGATCTGCTCGATCGCCTGCCGCTGGAATCGTCGGTGTCGATCACGCGTCCGGCCGACCTGGCCAAGGAACTGTTCACCCACAAGGGCTCGGGCACGCTGGTGCGCAAGGGCGAAAAAGTGCTGCGCGCCACCGCCTGGGACGAACTGGACCTGCCGCGCCTGAAGGGCCTGATCGAATCCAGCTTCGGCCGCACCCTGGTGCCGGACTATTTCCAGAAGACCAGGCTGCTGCGCGCCTACGTCAGCGAGAACTACCGCACCGCGGTCATCCTCACTGACGAAGCTGAAGGCGTGTACCTCGACAAGTTCGCCGTGCTCGACGACGCACAGGGCGAAGGCCTCGGCCGTGCGGTCTGGAACGTGATGCTGGAAGAAACGCCGCAGCTGTTCTGGCGCTCGCGCCATGGCAACCCGATCAATCACTTCTACTACGCCGAGTCCGATGGCTGCTACAAGCAGGATCAGTGGAAGGTATTCTGGTTCGGTGCCGATGGCATCGACCGGATCAAGACCTATGTCGATCATTGCGCGCAGCGCACCCCGAGCCTGCAGGGCTGAGCAATGAGCAACCTCGATGCCTGGAACACGGTTCCTACCCTGCGCGGCCAGCACGTAACCCTGCAGCCGCTGCAGATGGAACACGTGCCCGGCCTGCGCGATGCGCTTGAAGGCAGCGGCCTGGACCAGCTCTGGTACACCCAGGTGCCGTCGCCGGAACAGGCCGAGACCTATGTGCGGGCCGCGCTGCAGGCGCAGAGCGAAGGCAAGGTGCTGCCGTTCGTGATCCGTGATGCGGCTGGCGGAATCGTCGGCAGTACCCGTTTCTATGACATGGATGCCGGTGTGCCGAAACTCAGCCTCGGCTACACCTGGTATGCGCCGCGCGTGCAGCGTACCGGCGCCAACACCGAAGCCAAGCTGTTGCTGCTGCAGCACGCCTTCGAAACGCTGGGCTGCATCAGCGTGGTGCTGGAAACCAGCTGGTTCAACGCCACCTCGCGCACTGCCATCGCGCGCCTGGGCGCCAAGCAGGATGGCGTGCTGCGCAACCACAAGCGGCATGCCGATGGCACGCCGCGCGATACCGTCATCTTCTCCATCATCGATGCGGAATGGCAGGGCGTGAAGCGCCACCTGCAGTACCGCCTGGACAGTCACGCATGAACGATTCGACTTTCACCCTGGGCATCGTCGGTGCCCGCGGCCATACCGGCGCCGAGCTGATCAAGCTGGTGGCCGCCCACCCACGGCTGAAACTGGCTTTCGTCTCCTCGCGCGAGCGCGCCGGGCAGCGCCTGTCCGACCACCACCCGGAATTCCAGGGCGAGCTGCAGTACGAAAACCTGGACGCCGACGCGGTGGCGGGCAAGGGCGTGGACGCGGTGATCCTGGCCCTGCCCAATGGCCTGGCCGCACCGTTCGTGGCCGCGCTTGAAACCGCGAAACCGGACGCCGTCATCGTCGACCTCTCCGCCGACTACCGTTTCGACAACAGCTGGTACTACGGCTTGCCGGAGCTGACCCGCGGCCGCTACAACGGACAGAAACACATCAGCAACCCGGGCTGCTATGCCACGGCGATGCAGCTGGCGGTGCATCCGCTGCTGGACCTGCTGGCCGGTCCGCCCCAGTGCTTCGGTGTCTCCGGCTACTCCGGCGCCGGTACCACGCCGTCGGACAAGAACAACGTCGAACTGCTGGCCGACAACCTGATGCCGTATGCGCTGACCAACCACGTGCATGAGCGCGAGGTGTCGGTGCAGCTGGGCGTGGCGGTCGAATTCATGCCGCATGTTGCTCCGCATTTCCGTGGCATCACGCTTACCGCCAACCTGTGGCTGAACCGCGTGCAGACCCGCGAACAGATCGTCGAGCGCTTCCAGCAGGCCTACGCCGGCGAACCCCTGATCGAAGTGGTGGATGAAGCGCCGTGGGTCAGCCGCATCGCCGGCCGCCACGGTGCCCAGGTAGGTGGCTTCACCCTGGCCCCGGGCGGCAAGCGGGTCGTCGTGGTGGCGACCCTGGACAACCTGCTCAAGGGCGCGGCCACCCAGGCCATGCAGAACCTCAACCTCGCGCTGGGCATCGACGAACTGACGTCGATCCCGCACTGAACACGTATTCCGGAGCCCCCATGGCAGACCTTCTTTGGCAGAAGCCCGGCGTTGCTGTCGACGCCCAGATCCAGACCTTCCTCGCTGGCGATGACGTGATCCTCGACCGCGAGTTCTTCCTGCATGACATCGCCGCCAGCGCCGCGCATGCGCAGGGCCTGCAGCACATCGGCATCCTCAGTGCCGACGAGCTGGACGGCCTGCTGCGCGAACTGGAGGTGCTGGCGCAGGACTTCCGCGAAGGCCGCTTCGTGCTCGATACCCAGTATGAGGATGGCCACTCGGCGATCGAAGCGCGCCTGACCGAACGCCTCGGCGATGCCGGCCGCAAGATCCACACCGGCCGCAGCCGCAACGACCAGATCCTGGTCGCCACCCGCCTGTGGTTGAAGGAGAAGCTGCAGCGCGTGGCGCAGCTCAGCGCCGAGGCGGCCAAGGTCGCGCTGGACCGCGCACAGGCCGAGAAGGACCTGCCGGTTCCCGGCTACACCCACATCCAGCGTGCCGTGGTGTCCTCGGCCGGCATGTGGTGGGCCGGCTGGGCCGAGGCGTTCATCGACAACGCCATCCGCGCGCGCGACACCCATGCACTGGTTGACGCCAATCCGCTTGGCACCGCCGCTGGCTACGGCGTGAACCTGCCGCTGGACCGCGAACACACCACGGCCGCGCTCGGTTTCGCGCGCATGCAGATCTCGCCGATCTATGCACAGCTGTCGCGCGGCAAATTCGAGCTGGCCGCACTGGAAGCACTGGGTGGCGCGACCCTGGACCTGCGCCGCATCGCCTGGGACCTGTCGCTGTTCACCAGCGCCGAGTTCGGTTTCGTCGCGCTGCCGGCGCAGTACACCACCGGCAGTTCGATCATGCCGAACAAGCGCAACCCGGACGTGATCGAGCTGATGCGTGCCACCCACGCCAGCGTGGCCGCTGCGCGCACCGAGATCGAGCAGCTGCTGTCGTTGCCGTCGGGCTACCACCGCGACCTGCAGTCGTCCAAGGGCGCCATCTTCCACGGTTTCGGCCGTGGCCTCGCCGCACTGGAGCTGCTGCCAGCGCTGCTGGCCAATCTGGAATGGCGTGACGACCGGCTGCGCGCAGCGATCGACTCGGGCATGTATGCCACCGACGTCGCGGTGGAAGCAGCCGTGGCCGGTGTACCGTTCCGTGAGGCCTACAAAGCCGCTGCAGCCGGTGCCGACAGCGCAGGGCAAGGACGCACGCCGGAAGGCAGCCTGGCCGCGCGTGTGTCGCCGGGTTCGGCCGCCGATCTGCGCCTGGACGAGCTGCACGCGCGCTGGCAGGCGCTGTCCTGATGGCGGGCACCGTCTACCTGGTGATGGCCATGCGCCGGCCGGACTTCAACGATGCAGCGGTGCAGCCGCACCGCGAATTCCTCGACGCGTTGCAGGCGCAGGGCAAGCTGCAGTTGACCGGTGGTTTCGCCGATGGCAGCGGTGGTGCCTATGTGCTGTGCAACGTGGACAGCCTGGCGCAGGCGCAGGCCATCATCGCCACCGATCCGCTGGTGACGATGCAGGCCTCCGACCTGACCGTGCACGAATGGAATACCCGCTGAGAGCCTGACCGATGATCCAGCACGCTGCCCACGTCGTCTCGCCGTTCCCCGAACAAGCGCTGCCGCCATGGCGGCGTGCGGTGCTGAAGGTCGGCAGCAGCCTGCTGGCGGCTGATGGCGGTGGCCTGTCGCCGCGCCACGCGCTGGGCCTGGCCCAGTTCGTCTCGGCCAATGTACTGGCCGGGCGCGAGGTGGTGATCGTGTCGTCCGGTGCGGTTGCGGCGGGGCGCGCGATCCTGCCGCGGGCCGATGAGCCCGGTGCGGCGATGGCGGCGCGCCAGGCGCTGGCCGCGCTCGGCCAGGCCCAGCTGATCGGGCTCTGGCAACGCTTCTTCGAGCGCCCGGTGGCGCAAGTACTGCTGACCCATGACGACCTGCGCAACCGCCGCCGCTACCTCAACGCCCGCGCCACGCTCAACGAACTGCTGCGGCTGGGAGCATTGCCGGTGGTCAACGAGAACGACACCGTGTCGGTGGACGAGCTGAAGCTTGGTGACAACGACAACCTGGCGGCGACGGTGGCGGCGCTGGTCGATGCCGATGCGCTGTTCATCGCCACCGATATCGATGGCCTGTACAGCGCCGACCCGCGCACCGTGGCCGACGCGCGGCCGCTGCACGACGTGCCGGAACTGAGTGACGAGGTGCTGGCGATGGCCGGCGGCGCCGGCTCGCGCGCCGGTACCGGCGGCATGCGCACCAAGCTGGAAGCGGCGGCCAAGGCGGGTCGTCTCGGCATCGAAACCTATCTGTTCAATGGCCGCAGCGGTGACGTGGTACGCGCGCTGGCCCAGGACCGCCTGTTCGGTACCCGTATCCACGCCGCGCGCAGCCGTGAGGCGGCCCGCAAGCACTGGCTGCGGCACGCGCCGCTGGTCGAGGGTGCGATCGTGATCGATGCCGGCGCGGCGCAGGCGATGCGCGAGAAGGGCGCCTCGCTGCTGCCCGGCGGCATCACCGGCGCGGAGGGCATGTTCCGCCGTGGCGACATGGTGCAGGTGTGCTGGAACGCGCCACAGGGCCGCGTCTGCGTGGCGCGCGGCGTCAGCCAGTACGCGGCCGATGATGTGCGCCGGATCGCCGGCCGCCATTCGCGCGACATCGAGGCCGTGCTGGGCTACAACTACGGTGGCAGTGTCGTCCATCGCGACGATCTGGTGCTGCCATGACCGGTTTGAAGGACTCCCCGATGAGCGAAATCGAAGTGCAGGCACGTGCCTGCCGTGATGCGGCCCAGACCGTTGCCGGCCTCGACAGCGCGTCCCGCCGCACGTTGCTGCTGGCGATGGCCCAGGCACTGGAAGTGAATGCCGGGCTGATCCTGGCCGGTAATGCGCGTGACCTCGCCGCCGCGCGCGACAAGGGCGTTGGCAGTGCCATGCTCGACCGCCTGGCACTGGACCCACCGCGCCTGTTCGCGATGGCCGAAGCCGTGCGTGAGGTGGCTGCGCTGCCCGATCCGGTCGGCCAGATCACCCGCGACGATGTGCGTCCAAACGGCATCCGCGTGCAGAAGGTACGCGTGCCGCTGGGCGTGATCGCAATGATCTACGAGGCGCGCCCGAACGTGACCGCCGAAGCGGCCGCGCTGTGCCTGAAGGCCGGCAATGGCGTGATCCTGCGCGGTGGCTCCGAGGCGATCCACTCCAACACCGCCATCGCCCAGGCGCTGGCGGGTGCCTTGCAGGCCAATGGCGTACCGCCGGCAGCGGTGACCGTGCTGACCGACCTGCGTCGCGAAGCAATGCTGGAACTGCTGCAGCTGCATGAGCTGATCGATCTGGCGATTCCGCGCGGCGGCGAAGGCCTGATCCGCTTCGTTGCCGAGCATGCGCGGGTGCCGGTGATCAAGCACTACAAGGGTGTCTGCCACCTGTTCGTGGATGCCAGCGCCGATCTCGGCAAAGCCATCGATCTGCTGGTGGACGGCAAGTGCAGTCGTCCGTCGGCCTGCAATTCGCTGGAGACCCTGCTGGTGCACCGCGATGTGGCCGAAGCGTTCCTGCCACGCGTGGCCCAGGCGCTCGGCGAGCGTGGCGTGCAGCTGCGCGCCGATGCGCAGGCGCAACCGCTGCTGCCGGGCAGCACGGCGGCGACCGATGAGGATTACGCTGCCGAGTTCCTCGACCTGGTGCTGGCCGTGCGCGTGGTTGATGACCTCGAGGCGGCCATCGCGCACATCCGCCGCCATACCTCCGACCATACCGAAGTGATCGCCACCGAAGACGCCGGCCACGCCGAGCGCTTCGTCACTGCGCTGCGCTCGGCGGTAGTGATGGTCAATGCCTCATCGCGTTTCTCCGATGGTGGCCAGCTGGGCCTGGGCAGCGAGATCGGCATTTCCACCACGCGCCTGCATGCGTACGGCCCAATGGGCCTGGAGGCACTCACCGTCGAACGATTTGTCGTGCGCGGTGAAGGGCAGACGCGCAAGTAGATCCACGCCATGCGTGGATGCTCTTCGCGGTAGACCCTGGTGCCGACCAAGGTCGGCACCCACCAGGCCCAAGCGCCAACCAACGTCGGCACCCACCGGGTCGCTGGGTCACACCACTTCGCGACGGATGCCGATCGGTCGCGCGTGATCGTCCATGTGCAGCGTGGCGGCCTTGCAGCCCAGCAGGCGCTCGGCCAGCCCGGTGCTGGCCCCGAGGTCAGCGGCCACTTCATTGAGGCTGGCCAATGGCCGCGGCAGGCGCCGGTCGTGGCCACGGAAGCGCGCGCGGTTGTACTCGGCCCAGCCGATCAGCAGCACGCTGGCGCACAGCAGCATCAGTGGCAGCGCCACCAGCACATAGGGGTCGAACTGGCTTTGCCGTTCGTACAGCTGCTGCCAGGCCAGCTGTCCGCCGATCAGCCACGACACCAGGGTCACCAGTGGCGCCCACAGGTAGAAGTAAAAGCCCCAGAACGCCAGGGTGACGAATCCCCAGGCAGTGCGCTGGAAGCGCGGTTGATGGTGTGGCTTGCGGATCATCCGCGAGTCGAAGCGGTTGGACGGGTGTCGTGCGTTCATCGGATCCCTCGGTCGGGGCTGGTCCAGGTGGCGCGCTTGCTGCGACGGCGCAGCAGGGTCTTGGGAAGCGCCACCAAGGTGGTGGAAAGGCTGATCAGCCAGTACGCCATCGGGTACCAGATGACCCAGAAGTAATTGCGTCCAATCTGTGTTTCGTAACGCCGGTCGATGATCAGGCTGCTGGCGAACTGCAGCAGGCAGACCAAGGCCAGGATCACGCCATGCCACTCCGGAAGCAGGCTGGCGATGTGCAGCTCTGGTGGCAGTTCGATGAACTTGCCCAGTGCCCACAGCAGCACGATGAACAACATCGTGTAGGCCCAGATCACGCTCAGCACGTACTCCAGCAGTACGCCCCACATGCGCCGCTCCTTCCAGTGCAGCAGCGAGCCGGCGTGGCGCAGCATCACCTCCACGCCGCCCTGTGCCCAGCGCAGCCGCTGCCGCCACAGGCCCTTCAGCGTTTCCGGCATCAGGATGAAGCACAGCGCATTGGGTTCGTAGCGGATGTCCCAGTGCGCGCGCTGCAGGCGCCAGCTGATGTCGATGTCCTCAGTGACCATGTCGTCCGACCACCAGCCGACCTGATGCAGGGCGGTGCGTCGGAAGCCGGCGATCACCCCGGAGATGGTGAAGATGCGCCCGTACACGCGCTGCGCGCGCTTGATCATGCCGATGATCGAGGAAAACTCCGCCACCTGAAGGCGTCCGAGCAGGGTGGAACGGTTGCGGATGCGCGGGTTGCCGGTCACTGCACCAACCCGGTTGCCGCTGACCAGGTGCCAGACCATCCAGTGCAGCGCATGCTCTTCCAGCATTGCATCGCCATCAATGCACACCAGGTATTCCGAGCGCGCGGCCAGCGCACCCATGCGCAGTGCATTGGCCTTGCCCAGGTTGCGGTCCAGGTGCAGTACGCGCAGCCGCGGATGCTGCGCTGCCAGTGCGTCCAGTCGCGCGCCGGTGTCATCGCTGCTGCCATCATCGATGGCGATCACTTCGTAGTCGGCGGGATAGCGCTGGGCCAGCACCGCAGTGAGCGTATCGTCCAGGTTCTCCGCTTCGTTGTGGCAGGGCACCAGCACGGTTGCGAAGGGGGGATCGAGCATCAACGGCGGATCGTTGCGCGGGCGCGAGTGGCGCTCGCGCCGGAAGTAGTAGTACAGGCCGCCGGACATCCAGAAGAACGCCATCACCATCGGGTAGTAGAAGGCGAACTGGAACAGGACCTGCAGCAGCGGATGCATGTCCATGTCACTTCTCCGGGTACGGGAAGTTGCCGGCGGACATCGCCGCTCGGGCATCGCGGGTGGAGGGCTGGTCGGCGATGAAGTCGTCCGGGTACCAGGCGAAGTGGTGCACGCCCTGCGCCTGCAGCTGGCGGATCTGCGCACGCAGGCGCTCGGCGGGAATCGGCTTTCCATTGCGCCAATCGACGGTCTGCAGTTCGAACAGCGTGTGTTGCAGTTGGGGATCGTGCGCGCGCACTGCCGCCAGCAACTGGTCGAGCCAGCGTTCGGGGTGCTTGCTGCCTTCCATCCATGGCATCGCCATCAGTGCGGTCTGGTCGTAGGCCTTGTTGAACAGGTCCAGGCGCTGCGCGAACCAGGCCTCACTCTGCGGGCGGAGTACCGGCTCGGCATACAGGTTGCGTACCGTGGCCAGCTTCGGCCGCCAACGCTGCGCACTGTCGCGCAGGGCCAGGGTGAAGGCGATCAGTGCCTGGGTACGTGCGCTGCCATCTTCACCGGCCGCCAGAGTGGGCAGCTCGGTGTCGCGCAGGTAGCCGTCGTCATGGAACAGCAGACCTTCAAAGTAGGAATTGACCGCCAGATCCTCGTAGATGTCGAGCATGATCTGCCTGGCCTTCGAGTTGGTGAAATCCAGGCGGTACATGCCGTCGGCATCACCGTTGCGGATCGCCAGCGCCTTTCGCTGCACCGGGTCGGGCAGCTCGAAGCCGAGCACCGGCAGCCACGCGTAGACCTTCACGCCCGCGCGGGATTTCAGCTGCCAGGCGACGCGGCTGAACAGGTCCGCGCGCATCGGCATGTGGCGGTTGGGGAAGTACAGTGCATCGGCGGTGTTGTTGCCGTCCGGATCGGCGAACGCCTGCAGGTAGACGTGCGTCGGTGCGATGCGCTTGACCCGCTCGATCAGCGCATCCAGATTGCGTGCCTGCTGCGCCGGATCCGGGTCGTACACATCATCGAGGTCGATCTGCAGAGCGCGGATGCCGTCGAGCGCGACATCACGGCGCAGTTCGTAGGCCAGCCCTTCCACGGTCGGGTTGTCGCTCACCAGCAACCGCGCCAACCCGTGCAGGTCACTGGCCACCGGGGTGCTGCGCCCTTCCAGGTCGAATGAGACCGGCATGCCCAGCTGTTCGGCGATCTCGTTGCTCAACCGGTTGTAGGCCGCGTATGGCCAGACAATGGCGCGCGGGCGCACGCCCAGGTGCTGCTCGATGCGCTGCACGCTGCGCGAGAGATCGGCGCGAAGTCGCTGCTCGTATTGCGCCTCGCTCTCGTAGCTTCGCGTGGCTGGGGTGTAGATGCGGGTGACCACGGCGGGCGTCGAATTGCCCTGTGGATTGGCAAGCACGCCGTGGTGCAGGTCGTCGGTATGGCTGGCCACTTCGATCAGACCGCTGTCATGCATCTGCTTCAACTGCGCCCAGGTGACGAAGTCGTCGTGGCCGAATGGGCGGTAGCCGTAGTCGATGGTGCGGCCCGGAGCCATGTCCACATAGTCGGTGATCACCGCTACCAGGGCCGGGTAGTGGTAGGCCCGCAGCAGCGGAAAGGCTTTGTCGTAGACGCTGCGCAGGCCATCGTCGAAGGTCAGCAGCACCGGTTTCGGAGGCAGCGTCGCACGGCCCTGCGAGGCCTCGATCAGCTGCGACAGCGAAACCGGGTGGTACCCATGCGCGCCCAGCCAGTCCAGGTGCGCGGCGAAGTTCTGCGTGCTCACCGCATAGGTATCGGCATCGCCCTTGGCGGCCACCTGGTCGCGGATGTCGTGGTAGCTGAGGATCAGCAGACCGTTGTCGATCGCATCAAGATGCACGGCCTGCTGCGCGAACGCCGGTGGCACGCAGGCCAGCAGCAGGAGCACGATCAGTCGCAGGAAGCGGGTCATGTCAGTCTCCCCAGCGCAGTGCAGCTTCGAAGCCGATATGGCGCTCGCGATGGCCGTCGTACACCGGCCGTGACCAGCGCACGCCATACTCGAACACGCGACCGGGGCCCAGCTGCCACTCGTGCATGTAGGACACCGACGGCACCAACGCACTGCCGAAGCCGTCCTGCCAGTAGTCGCCCAGCGAGACGGTCAGCCGGTGCCGGAAGTGGCGCTCGTAATGGCGCCACAGCTGCTGGTCGATGCGCAGGCCGATCTCGACCATCCGGTCGCGCTTCGGGTTGAAGTAGGGCGCATCGTCGCGGCTGCCACGACTGGTGTAGGCACTGGCCAGGCCATCGACCAACCAGCGGGGGCGGGTCAGCAGGCGCTGTTCGAGGCGGGTGCCGAACAGTTCGCGATGGTTGCCATCGTCATAGCGGAAGCGGCTGGCGCCGAACATCCAGTGCGTGCGTTCGCTGCGCCGGTAGTCCACCTGTGCGCTTACGCTGTCGGCGGTGATGCCGGCCGAGCGTGCCTGCATCGATGCCTCCGGATCATTGCGTGCGGCCACCACGCCGGCATGCCAGTGGTCGTTGAACTGCCAGCCAACGCCGACGCGCAGGCCGGTATCGCCAATGTGGTCGTTGGCGCGCAATACCGCTGCTTCCGCATCCAGTTGGCCGAAGCGGTAGCGTACGCCTGCGCCCAGCCACAGCGGATCGATACGCTGGTCCTGGAAATCGGTTGAGCGCCGGTCGGCGAGGGCGAACAACCGCCAGCGGTCGTCGAGGATCGGTGTCTCCACTTCCACGCCGTAGTGGCGATCGTTGTTTCCCAACGGCGAGGTGCCACCGCCACCGGAACTGCGTCCGATGTCGGTCCATGCCTTCAGCTGCCAACCGCGATGCGCGCGCCAGGCCTGGTCCATGCGTTCGACCGCCGGTTGCGTCGGGTAGCGCGCGATCAGGTCGTCGTGCAGCGGCCGCGCCAGGTCGTCGCGCTGCAGGGCGACGTAGGCCTCCTCCATTCCCAGCCGAGGTTCGATGTCACGCGGGTCCAGCGCGTGGGCCATCTGCTGGCGCTGCAGCGCCCGGCGTGGCCAGCCACGCATCATGTAGACGCTGCCCAGTGCACTCTGCAGGCCGCCGTTGCCCGGCGCGATGTCCACCATCGATTCCAGGTCGTGCTGCGCGGTACCCAGGTCGCCGCTGTAGGCGCGCACCATCGCCAGATTCAGGTCGGCCTCGTAACGTGACCAGTTCGCGTACGGTGATTTGCCGTTGCTCCAGCGCCACGCCGGCGCCTTGTCACGCCAGCCCTGCAGCAGGTCGATCGCCTTTTCCTGCTGCTCGCTCTCCAGGTAGGCATAGGCCAGTTCCGAATGCGAGGCATCGCGTGTCGGGTCGCCGGCCACTGCCGCCTGCAGCACCGGAATGGCCTCTTCCGGATGCAGGGTGCCCATCAGCGAATCGCCGACCGCAGGCAGCACATAGTCGGGCAGGGCATGGCCTTCGGCCTGAAGTGCGCGGGCTTCCTCGCGCACCTGCGCATGGTGGCCCAGGCGGTTGAGCAGGATCAGCCGGTCCATGCGGATACGCAGTGGTGCCTGCGAGGATGGGGTGCCTTCGCCGCCAAGGTAGCGCTGCATGCGTGCCAGGGTCGATTCGGCCTCTTCGAGACGGCTGTCCTCGCTGCTGCTGTAGGCCAGGCTCCAGACCACCAGCTTGGCCAGATAGTCTCCTTCCAAGCGCTGCTTCTGCGCGGCGTCGAACAGCTGCGGGCGCTGCTGGTAAAGCTCCCACGCGCGCCAGGCGTTGCCGATGTCGCCCAGGGTCAGCACGCGCAGCTTGAACAGCAGGTCGTCATCCGGTTGTTGCTGGCTGGCGCGCTCGATCGCGCCCAGGGCATCCAGCCAACGCGCCTGGTCGCGGTAGTGACCGATCTCGGCCAGGGCCGCCTCGCGGTCGGGCGGGGCAGCGCTGCTGGCCCAGGCCAGCGCGGTACAGGCAAGGCCGACGCAGAGCGCCAGCCGACGGTGGACAACCATTGGGGACCCCCTTGGCTTCCAAACCAGACAACCTTAAAAATGTGACGCACATCACATGCCAGCTTTTGGCGTGGCCGTGGCCCGCGTCACTCCCTTCGTGCATGCCCGTCCCATCAGGACGGATACAACCCGGACAGCGACCTGCAATGTCTTGTCTGAAACGAGAGTCCCCCGCACACCGAGTGGTGGCCTGGGCGGCGATGCCGCCCCCATGCCCGATGCCGTCACGCGGCAAGGATGGGCATTCACCGGCACTATCCGCCCGGAATTGTCAGTCCGGCGTCAAAATTCCCAGGGTGGCTGACGAGCGGTAGGCGGGGCGGCCTGGTGGCCCCGGCCGGTTACCAGAGATCTTCCAGTTTCCGCGGCTTGCAGGCCACCCACGAGGCGCACAGCATCAGGGTGGCGCAGCCGAACAGGAAGCTGAACGGGAGGGTCCAGCCGTCGCTGACCGTGTGCAGCCAGCCGACCAGGAACGGGCCCAGGCAGCTGAAGCTGTAGCCCACGCCCTGCATGAACCCGGACAGCGCCGCCGAGCCGGTGGGGGTGCGGGTGCGCAGGTTGATCAGGGTCAGCGCCAGCGGGAAGGTGGACGGACCGACGCCGAGCAGGCAGGCCCACAACAGCGGCGCCTTCATGGGGGCGAGCAGCAGGCCGGTGAAGGCGATCACGAACGAGAAGAAGCCGATCAGCACCAGCGGGAACGGGTTCTGCATGCGAACCGCCATCGACGGGATGACCAGTGAAGGCAGCAGCCCCAATGCCGAGAACACCGCCACCATCACGCCACCGAAGGCCGGCGTGCCACCGGCCTCGACCACGATGCGTGGCAGCCAGGTGAACATCGAATAGGTCATCAGCGAGGTCATGCCGAACATCAGCGTCATGCTCCAGCCCAGCGACGTGCGCCAGACTTTCCCATGCGGCTGCGCGGTCGGGTCGGTGGCGTCGGCCTGCGGCTTCGGTGCGCGCCTGGCCAGCACCAGCCACGGAAGTGCCGCGGCCAGCGCGAGCAGCGCCCACATACCCAGCGACACGCGCCAGCCAGCGGCGTTTGCCATTGGCACCGCCAGCAGCGCCGGCAGCATCGTGCCCAGCTGCAGCACGCTGATGTACAGCGTGCTCATGGTGCCGACCTTGTTGGCGAAGTAGCGCTTCACCAGCGGCGGCACCACCACGTTGCCGATGCCCATGCCGGCAAGTGCCACCACCGAACCGAGCAGCAGCGTGCCGACGTTGCCGGCGCTGGAGCGCAGCAGCAGGCCGGCCATCGCCATCACCATCGCCAGCAGGGTGGTGCGTTCCAGGCCAAGGCGCCGCGCCAGCGCCGGCGTGGCCACGCCGAACAGTGCGAACGAGGCGGTCGGCAGCATGCCCAGCACGCCGGTCATGGTGGTGCCGAAGCCGAACTGCTGGCCCAGTACGTCGAGTAGCGGGGTGATCGAGGTGACTGCGGTACGCAGGTTGATCGCCGCAAGCAGGATGGCGGCGAACGCCAGCACGCGTCCGTGCAGCAGCGACGGCGAATCAGAAGTGGAGGAACTCATCGGTGGTCCTTGCAGGTGTCGCATGCCGGAGCAATGGCATGCAGCGCCGGCATCGGTCTACGCCGAAGCGGCAGGTGGGGGAGGGGCTGCGTGCAGGCCGGCAGCGCGGCCCATTGTACGTGTGCGGTCCGGCAAGGTCCCGTCATGCGGGCGTGCCGGGCGCCGGATACAAAAAAACCCGGAGGACTGTCGTCTTCCAGGCTTCTTGGTGACCACCGAAGTGGTCGGGGAGACAGGATTCGAACCTGCGACCTCTACGTCCCGAACGTAGCGC
>NZ_JAWJTI010000027.1:0-53508 GCF_032911525.1 Stenotrophomonas veracruzanensis | reverse complement strand
CGCCATGGATGGCGCCATCGAGCCCCCATGGATGGGTTTACGGCGTGTCCTGCAAGCCCACACCGCCGCGCCATCCCACGGATACCCCGCTGTTGCGGTTGCTTCGGCGGTTGCCGTTGCTTGTGCTCTGGCCTCTGCGGGTGCCGGGCGCCGCCCGGCCGACTTCCGCCACTTGCGGTGGCGGCGACGGCCCACTAGCCTTCGGCCGTCGTTCACCACCCAAGGACCGCCCGTGAAACACCGTCATCTCCTGCTGGCCTCGGCAATCGCCGTCGCCACGCTGGCCCTGGCCGCCTGCAAGAAGGAAGCTGCGCCAGGCACCGATACCGCCAGCAGCAGCGCCCCGGCCGGCGAAACCGCCGACCAGTTCGTGGCCCGCATCAATGCCGAATTCAAGGCCGCCTACCCGGAGATGACCTCGGCGCAATGGCTGTCCTCCACCTACATCAACAGTGATTCCGAACGCATCGCAGCCAAAGCCAACGAACGCTCGCTGACCCAGCTCAACAGCTGGATCGAACAGGCCGCCAAGTTCGACGGCAAGCCGATGAGTGAGGACAGCAAGCGCGCGATCCACCTGCTGAAGCTGATGTCATCGATGCCGGCACCGCGCGACCCGGCCAAGCTGGCCGAACTGACCCAGATCGCCACCCGCATGGAAGGCAGCTACGGTGCCGGCAAGTACTGCACCGACGCCAACGATCCGAACTCCTGCCGCCAGCTGGGCGAGTTGGAGCAGGTACTGGCGCGCAGCCGCGATTACGACAAGCAGCTCGATGCCTGGCAGGGCTGGCACAGCACCACCAAGAGCATGCGCGGCGACTACCAGAAGTTCGTCGGCCTGGTGAACGAAGGCGCCAAGGGCATGGGCTTCACCGATGCCGGCCAGATGTGGCGCAGCGGCTACGACATGCCGCCGGAGCAGATCGGCCCGGAAACCGACCGCCTGTGGGAACAGGTCAAGCCGATGTACGAGCAGCTGCACTGCTACGCACGCGGCAAGCTGGACAAGACCTACGGCAAGGACAAGGCCGAAGTGGGCAACGGCCTGATCGCCGCGCACCTGCTGGGCAACATGTGGCAGCAGGACTGGTCGAATCTGTGGGACCAGCTGGAACCGTATCCGGGCGCCGGCAGCCTGGACATCACCGCAGCGCTGGAAAAGCAGTACCAGACCAACCTGAGCGCGGCGCTGGCCAAGGCCGGCAAGGACGCCAACGTGGCCGCCCAGTACAAGGCGCAGCGTGAAGCCGAACTGCGTACCGCCAGGCAGATGACCGAGCGTGCGCAGGACTTCTACGTGTCGCTGGGCATGCCGTCGCTGCCGCAGTCGTACTGGGAAAAAACCCAGTTCATCAAGCCTGACGACCGCGACGTGGTCTGCCACGCCAGCGCCTGGGACATGAACATGGAAGGCGACGTGCGCACCAAGATGTGCATCAAGCCGAACGAAGAAAACTTCACCACCATCTACCACGAGCTGGGCCACATCTATTACGACCTGGCCTACAACCCGCTGCCGCCGCTGTTCCAGGGCGGTGCCAACGATGGTTTCCATGAAGCGATCGGCGACACCATCGTGCTGGCGATGACGCCCAAGTACCTCAGCTCGATCGGCCTGGTCGATGCACCGACCGAAAGCCGCGAAGCAGTCATCAACAACCAGATGCGCATGGCGCTGTCGGGCGTGTCGTTCCTGCCGTTCGGGCTGATGATCGACCGCTGGCGCTGGGGCGTGTTCGATGGCTCGATCACCGCCGACAACTACAACAAGGCGTGGTGGGACCTGAAGGCCAAGTACCAGGGCGTAGCCCCGGCCAGCACCCGTGGTGAAGAATTCTTCGATCCGGGCGCGAAGTACCACGTGCCGGGCAACACCCCGTACACCCGCTACTTCCTGGCGCGCATCCTGCAGTTCCAGTTCTACAAGGGCCTGTGCGACGCGTCCGGCTACAAGGGCCCGCTGCATGAGTGCACCTTCTACGGCAACAAGGAAGCCGGCCAGAAGTACTGGGCGATGCTGAGCAAGGGTGCCAGCCAGCCGTGGCAGGCCACGCTGAAGGAGCTGACCGGCACCGACAAGCTCGATGCCGGCCCGATGATCGAGTACTTCACGCCGGTCAACGAGTGGCTGAAGCAGCAGAACGAAGGCCAGATGTGCGGCTGGCAGGCCAACGCGGCCCCGGTGGCGAAATGAGAAAAGGGGCGGGTCCGCGAGGATCCGCCCCTTCTCCTTGTTGTAGAGCCGAGCCATGCTCGGCTGCATTTCCACCATGCTGCGTACGGCAAGCCGAGCATGGCTCGGCTCTACATATTGGGCGCGATCAGCTGTTCTTCTTCGCCGCCATCGCCGCGGCCAGCTCGGCCTTGAACTCCTCGAAGGTCTGGCCCTTCTCCTTTGCTTCGGCCTGTGCGGCATCACGCAGTGCATCGGAGTACATCAGGCGCACCGGCGTGCCCTTGCGTTCGTGCAGCTCACCGGCCTGCATGATCAGCGCCAGCACCTGCGCAGCGCTCTCGCTGTGGCCCGCGATGCGGCCGTCCATGCCCAGCACCCATTCGCCGTCACGGCGCACTACACCAGCCAGCAGGGTGCGCTGCGCGTCGCGCAGTTCGGCATGCGGTTCCACCGGCGAAGCCTGCGCAGCGGCCTTGTTGGCGGCCTGCTTTTCCTGGCGACGGCGCTGGTCGCGGCGGGTCTTGGAGCTGGTGGACATGGTGCGGTACCGCTGCGAAGGGGGGCGCAAGGATAGCGCACCCCGCCCGCAGCGCTGCTTCACGCGTGCTCGATCCAGTCCGGTCAGTCCAGCACCTTGCCCTGCCGCCAGTAGCCCATGAAGGTGATCGCGCGGCGGTCCAGCCCGCAATCGCGCACCAGGTGGCGGCGGATCGCCATCACCGCCCCCGCTTCGCCCGCCACCCAGGCATACAGGGGCCCGGCCACGCGGGTATCGGCCTGTTCCCAGAGGATCTGCGTATCGACGTCGATCTCCTCCAGCGCATCGCCGGCAGCCACGCCCGAGGCCGCTGCCAACCGCGCCTGGGCTGCCTGCAGCAACCGCTGCCCGTAGGCGGCCTGCCCGCGCGGCAGCCAGACCAGCTCGGCGCTGGAGGGCGCCTTCAGGTGCACCGCATCACCGGCCTGCGCCACCTCCAGCAGCGCCAGCGTGCGCGGTGGGTCGACCATGGCTGACAGTTCCTCAAGGATGCCGGCCACCGCAGGCAACGCGGTTTCATCGGCCACCAGCAGCACCTGGCCGACACCGGCCGGTGGCTTCCACTCCCAGCCCTCGCTGCTCCCGGCACATTCGGCGTCAGGGGCCAGCAGCACGACGCGGTCGCCCGGCCGCGCGTGGATGGCCCAGCGCGAGGCCGGCCCGGTCTCGCCATGCAGCACGAAATCGACGTCGACCTCGCCCTGCTCGGCCCGCAACTGGCGGATGGTGTAGGTACGCATTGGCGGGCGCTGGTCGTCCGGCAGGGCCCGGTAGCGCGGGTACCAGTCGTCACCGCTGGGGACCTGCGGCACCTCCTGGCCGGGCAAGGGGAAGAACACCTTGATGCGCTGGTCCGGGCCTTCAGTCTTCATCCGCGCCACGTCGGCACCGGTGAACACCATGCGGTCCAGGGAAGGGGAAAGAACGCGGCGCTCCTTCAGCGCCACCTCGAACAGGCGGTAGGTCTGCTGCGCAGCCATGGGGAAACCTCATGCAACGGCATCGGATTGGCTGGCTGTCGTGCATCCACGCACCGGCTGGCTGGAGTGCCCAGCCTAGTCCGGTCGTTCCTCGTCGCAAGCGTTGCGGGCATTGCGGCCGGCCCTACCCCTGCGCGCTGCTCAATGGCCCGTGCAGGCCGCCTGTGCCGCGCGTTCACGCTGGTGTTCCCAGTACCAGAACACGAAGCCGGCGCCGAAGAACGCAGCCTGGCCCAGCGCCAGGTGCAGCGGGCTGGCGCTCAGCAGCGGCGACACCACGCCGGCCACCACCGTGCTGATCATCAGCTGCACGAAGGCCTGCAGCGACGAGGCCAGGCCGCGCTGGTGCGGGTACATGTCCAGCACCGCCAGCGCCAGGATCGGGAAGATCAGTGCCATGCCCATGCCGCCCAGGAAGATCGGCAGCACCGCCCACGGCAGCACGAACTGCGGCGACAGCGCCACATAGCCGACATTCAGCAGCACCGACAGCGCACACAGGCCGAAACCGATGGCGACCTGCCGCGTCGGCGTGGTGTGGCCGGCCATGCGCCCGGACAGGAACGAGCCGGTGGTCATGCCGCCGATGGTGGGAATGAACAGCCAGGCGAAGCCGCCCTCGCCCAGATGCAGGTGCTGCATCACGAACACCGGCGCCGAGGAGATGTACAGGAAGATGCCACCGAAGCCGATGCTGCCGGCCAGCGCCAGGCGCAGGAAGCGCGGGTTGAAGCCGATGCGCACGTAATCACGCATCAGCGTGCGCGGCGACAACGGCACGCGTGCTTCGACCGGATGGGTCTCCGGCAGATAGCGCGCGGTGGCTGCGAGCAGGACCAGCGCGAACACCACCAGGAACCAGAAAATCAGCGGCCAGCCGGCACCGCTGAGCAGGATCCAGCCACCGATGATCGGTGCGATGGCCGGGGCGATGCCGAACAGCATCGACACCTGGCTCATCAGGCGCTGCGCGTCGTGGCCGTGGTACAGGTCGCGGATCACCGCGCGGCCGACGATCATGCCGACACCTGCCGACAGGCCCTGCAGCGCACGGAACGCCAGCAGCGTGGTCAGATCGGTGGACAGCGCGCAGCCGACCGAAGCGCCGACGAACACCACCAGGCCACCGAGGATCACCCGCTTGCGGCCCCAGGCGTCAGACAGCGGACCGTGCGCCAGGCTCATCAGGCCGTAGAACAGCAGGTACACGCTGATGGTCTGCTGCACCGCCACCTCGTCCACCGCCAAGCGCTGGGCCAGCTGCGGGAACGCCGGGAAGATCGTGTCGATCGAGAACGGACCGAACATGGCCAGGCCAGCGAGCAGCAGGGCCATGCGACGGGTGGAAGGAGCAACAGCGGCGGTCATGGGGAAGGCGTCCGGCAGGGCCATGCGCGGCACGCACGGCGGGCGCCGGTCCCCTTCTGCAGGGACGGCGCCAGATGAATTCGGGTATCCGCCCATGATAGGTGGGGATTGCGCCCGATGCCATGCAGCACTGCACAAAACGCACGGCCGGGCCACCGTCCATTCAGGCGCGGCGGCCATGGCTGGAGGCGGCCGGCGGGCCCGCAACGGGCTATAATCAGCAGGCAACACGGTGGGAGAAGCGGAACACCGCTGCCGAAGGCGCAACGCCCGTAATCGCTCAGGCCCGATACCACCCGTAACAGAACTCTGGAGAGACCGGTTCGATCCGGCGCCGAAGGGGCACGAAGCTGCGGTCCGCCGCACTTTTAAACTCTCAGGCAAAAGGACAGAGGGGCGCCCCGCAGACCGCCGACCGGCGGCTTGTGCCCGTGCGTGTGCCCTTTCCTGACGGATCCTTCGCCATGTCCCAGAACACCCCTTCCCTGCGTGAGCTCGAGCACCACAACGCGTTCGTCGAGCGCCACATCGGCCCCAACGACGCCGAGATCGCGCAGATGCTCGATGTCGTCGGCCACGCGTCGCTGGATGGCATGACCGATGCCATCGTACCGGCCAAGATCAAGTCGCCGGCGCCGCTGGCGCTGCCGGAGTCGATGACCGAAGTACAGGCGCTGGCGAAGATCCGTGCGATCGCCGACAAGAACACCGTGCTGCGCAGCTTCATCGGCCAGGGCTACTACGGCACCCACACGCCGAACGTGATCCTGCGCAACATCCTGGAAAACCCGGCCTGGTACACCGCCTACACGCCGTACCAGGCGGAAATCTCGCAGGGCCGCATGGAAGCGCTGATCAACTTCCAGACCCTGTGCGCCGACCTGACCGGCATGGAAATCGCCAACGCCTCGCTGCTGGACGAAGCCACTGCCGCCGCTGAAGCGATGACCCTGGCCAAGCGTTCGGCCAAGTCGAAATCGGACACCTTCTTCGTGCACGACGCCGTGCACCCGCAGACGCTGGAGCTGCTGCGCACGCGCGCCGAGCCCATGGGCATCGTGCTGCGCGTCGGCACCCCGGCTGAAGCACTGGAAGCGGAAGCGTTCGGCCTGCTGCTGCAGTACCCGGATACCTTCGGCCAGGTGGGCGACTACAAGGCGCTGGTCGATGCCGTGCACGCACGTGGCGGCCTGGTAGCCGTGGCCACCGACCTGCTGGCACTGACCCTGCTGGCCGCCCCAGGCGAATGGGGCGCGGACATCGTGGTCGGCAACAGCCAGCGTTTCGGCGTGCCGTTCGGCTTCGGCGGCCCGCACGCGGCCTTCATGGCCTGCCGTGACGCCTACAAGCGCTCGATGCCGGGCCGCCTGATCGGCGTCTCGATCGACGCCCAGGGCAACCCGGCCTACCGCCTCACCCTGCAGACCCGCGAGCAGCACATCCGCCGCGAGAAGGCCACCTCCAACATCTGTACCGCGCAGGTCCTGCTGGCCGTGATGGCCTCGATGTACGCCGTGTACCACGGCCCGGAAGGCCTGACCCGCATCGCCCGCCGCACCCACCGCCTGGCCTCGATCCTGGCCGCCGCGCTGCGCAACGCCGGCGTGCAGGTCGGTGGCGACTTCTTCGACACCCTGCACGTCACCGGCGTGCATGCCGATGAAATCCATGCCAAGGCGCGCGCCGCCGGTTACAACCTGCGCGCGATCGACAGCGACTCGGTCGGCATCAGCCTGGACGAGACCGCCACCCGCGCCGACGTGGTCGCGCTGGCTGCCGTGTTCGGCGCGCAGGCCGACGTCGACGCGCTGGATGCAAGCACCGCCGACGCGCTGCCGGCCGGCCTGCTGCGCCAGTCCGCGTTCCTCACCCACCCCGTGTTCAACACCCACCACAGCGAGCACGAGCTGCTGCGCTACCTGCGCTCGCTGGCCGACAAGGACCTGGCGATGGACCGCACGATGATCCCGCTGGGCTCGTGCACCATGAAGCTCAATGCCACCGCCGAGATGATTCCGGTGACCTGGCCGGAGTTCTCGCAGATCCACCCGCTGGTGCCGGCCGACCAGGCGCTGGGCTACAAGGAACTGATCGACACGCTGGAAGCGATGCTGGTGGAATGCACAGGCTACGACGCGGTGAGCCTGCAGCCGAACTCCGGCGCGCAGGGCGAGTACGCCGGCCTGCTGGCGATCCGTGCCTACCACCGCTCGCGCGGTGAGGAACATCGCGACATCTGCCTGATTCCGGACTCGGCGCACGGCACCAACCCGGCCTCGGCACAGATGTGCGGCATGAAGGTGGTGGTGACCAAGACCGATGCCAACGGCAACGTCGATGTCGAGGACATCCGCCTCAACGCCGAGAAGTACAGCGACCGCCTGGCCGCGATCATGATGACCTACCCGTCCACGCACGGCGTGTTCGAGGAAGAGGTGGTGGAGATCTGCGAAATCATCCACAAGCACGGCGGCCAGGTGTACACCGACGGTGCCAACATGAACGCCCTGGTTGGCGTGGCCAAGCCGGGCAAGTGGGGTTCGGACGTTTCGCACCTGAACCTGCACAAGACCTTCTGCATCCCGCACGGCGGTGGCGGCCCGGGCGTCGGTCCGTGCGCGGTCAAGGAGCACCTGGCGCCGTTCCTGCCGGGCAAGCTGGGGGACAACGGCCCGGTCGGCATGGTCAGCGCGGCCAGCTTCGGCAGCGCCTCGATCCTGCCGATCAGCTGGATGTACATCGCGATGATGGGCCGCGACGGCCTGCGCAAGGCCACTCAGGTTGCGCAGCTCAACGCCAACTACATCGCCAAGCGCCTGGCCCCGCACTTCAAGACCCTGTACACCGGCCGCAACGGCCTGGTGGCGCACGAGTGCATCCTCGACGTGCGCCCGCTGGAGAAGACCAGCGGCATCGGCGCCGAAGACGTGGCCAAGCGCCTGATCGACTTCGGCTTCCATGCCCCGACCCTGAGCTTCCCGGTGGCCGGCACGCTGATGGTCGAACCGACCGAGAGCGAATCGCTGCACGAGCTGGATCGCTTCATCGACGCAATGATCCAGATCCGCGAGGAGATCATCGCGATCGAAGACGGCCGCCTGGACCGCGAGGACAACCCGCTGAAGAACGCGCCGCATACTGCCACCGCAGTGACCGCCAGCGAGTGGACCCACGCCTACCCGCGCGAACTGGCCGCCTTCCCGCTGGCCAGCCTGAAGCAGAGCAAGTACTGGCCGCCGGTGGCGCGTGTCGACAACGTGTACGGCGACAAGAACGTGATGTGCGCCTGCATCCCGGTCGATGCCTACAAGGATGATGAAGTCGAGGCTTGATTCCTCGCTGCATCGGTAAAGAGAACGGCCCGCGCAAGCGGGCCGTTTTCATGAGGGTGTGCGGACCAAGGCCACACCCACAACATTCCGGTCACGGGTCCGGCATCTGCCCCAGGCTCAACTGCCACGACACCCCGAAGCGATCCTGCACCCAGCCGTAGCGGTTGCTGAAGTCGTAGTCGCCCACCGGCATCAGCCAGTGGCCGCCCTCGCCCAGCACACGCGCGGCACGCTCGAACTGTTCGGCGCCGGAGCACTCGACGAACAGCGAGATCGACGGGCTGAAGGTGAAGTCGTGCACGTCCAGGCTGTCGAAGCACAGGTAGTGGGTGCCGCCCAGCAGGAAGATGGCCTGGCGGACCTGCCCGGGCACGCCGGCACCGGCGCCATCCGGATGGCGCTGCATTGCCAGCAGGCGGAAATCGGCGAAGGCCTCGGCGTACAGGGCCAGCGCGGCCTCGGCCTGGCCGGTGAACATCAGGAAGGGACGGCTGCGCAGCATGCGGTACTCCTGGTCGACGGGCCGATGACGGCCTGCCTGCACAGTGCCACGCGGAGTGTGTGCCTGTTGTAGAGCCGAGCCCATGCTCGGCTGGCGACCGCGCAAACAGCAGCCGACCGTAGGGTCGGCTCTACAGAATTACGCCTCGCGCATGCGCCTTGCGATGGCGCTGCTGGCGGCGATAGTGGCGGTCAGCGCCACCATCGACAGGAACTGCAGGCGGGTGTGCGACTCGCTCAGCAGCAGGCCGAAGATCAGCGCCAGGATCGCCAGCGCGCACACGGTCAGCCACGGGAAGCCCGCCATGCGGAACGGCAGCCGGGTACCCAGGCGATCCGCGCGGCGGCGCAGTACCAGCTGTGAGACCAGCGACAGCGTCCACACCAGCAGGCAGGTGGAACCGACGATGTTCAGCAGCACCGGCAGCACCCGGTCCGGGAACAGCAGTTCCATCACGGTGGCAGCGAAACCGAACAGGACGCTGGCCAGCACGGCGATGACCGGCACCTGGCGCGGATCGGTCCAGCCCAGCACGGCCGGGGCTTCACGTCGCTGCGCCAGCGAATACATCATGCGCGAGGCGCCGTAGAGGTTGGCATTGAGCGCCGACAGCAGCGCGATCACAGCGATCAGGGTGATGGCGGTGCCGGCGCCCGGAATGCGCGCGATGTCCAGCACGGCGGCGAATGGCGACTTCAGCGCTTCGCTGGTCCACGGCACCACTGCGATGATCACGCTCAGCGAGCCGATGTAGAACACCAGGATGCGCCACGCCACGGTGCGGATGGCACGGGCGATGCTGCGTTCCGGGTCTTCGGTCTCCGCCGCCGCAACGGCCACGATCTCGGTGCCACCGAAGGCAAAAACGACAACCAGCAGTGCAGCGCCAATACCCGCCAGACCCTTCGGGGCGAAGCCACCATGCTCGGTGAAGTTGCTCAGCCCCGGCGAGGTCACCTGCGGGAGCCAACCCATCAGCAGCGCCACACCGATGGCGATGAACGCCAGGATCGCCGCCACCTTGAGGATGGCGAACCAGAATTCGAACTCGCCGAAGTTCTTCACCCCAAGCAGGTTGATCGCGGTGAAGAACAGCATGAAGGCCAACGCTGCCATCGGCACCGGCACCGCCGGCCAGACCGTGGCCAACAGCCCGGCCGCGCCTACCGCTTCGGCGGCGATCACGATCACCAGCTGCACCCACCACAGCCAGCCTACGGTGGCGCCGGCGGTCGCGCCCATGGCGTCGGCCGCGTACACCGAAAACGCGCCGCTGGTCGGTTTGGCCGCCGCCATCTCGCCCAGTGCGTTCATCACGATGATCACCAGCGCGCCGGCCACCAGATACGACACCAGCACCGCCGGGCCGGCCGCCTGCACACCCACGCCCGAGCCGAGGAACAGGCCAGCGCCGATGGCGCTGCCCAGGCCCATCATGATCAGCTGGCGGGGCTTGAGCGAATGTCCGAGGCGGGACGGCGAAGCAGTCGGAATCGAGTTGGGCATCGGCAGGGCTGGCGGCGGGCTACAGGGGCGACACCTTACCCTGTCCCATGCCCGCGGGGATAGGCACAGCGCAGCAGGCGGCTCAGGCCAGTGCGGGCTCGCCGACGTTGCCGCCGATACGGGCGCGATAGGCGCGCGGCGAGAAACCGGTTTCAGCCTTGAACTTGCGGGTGAAGGCGCTCTGGTCGCTGAAACCGCAGGCCTGGCCGATGCAGGCGATGCTGTCGTCGCCATGCAGCAGGTGCATGGCCATCTGGATCCGCAGCCGGGTCAGCACCTGCTGCGGGGTCATCTGGAACACCTTGCGGAAACTGCGCTCCAGCTTGGACAGCGAGAAGCCGGTGATGTCCAGCAGGGTCTGCATGCGCACGTTCTCGGCGTAGTGCGCATTGAGGTGGGCCAGGGCCAGCCGCAACTGCTCGTACTGGGTGCCCAGGCTGTCCTTCTGGCCAAGGTCGCGGGAAATGCCGATCAGCCCCTCGATGGCCCCATCGACCACCAGTGGGCGCTTGCAGGTCAGGCACCAGCCCGGTTCGCGGTTGGCGAACAGGTGCAGCTCCATCAGGTTCTCGATCACCTCACCGGACAGCACGCGGGCGTCCTGATCGACGTAGTCGGCGCTCAGCCCGGTCGGGTAGATCTCCGCCGCGGTACGCCCGATCACGTCCTTGCGGGCGCGCAGGCCCAGCCGCCGCAGCATGGTCTGGTTGACGTGGGTGTAACGCCCCTGAAGGTCCTTGATGAAGAACAGCACATCCGGGATGGCGTCGAACAGGGCTTCGATGTCGGCAGGCTCGACTCGCATGGCGCAAGCATACCCGAGCCTGCTTTTGCCTGTACGTTCACCTTTGCCGGACCTGGGTTTAACGGGGCTGGTTCCAGTGTCGTGGTTCCTTTTTGATGATCCGGAGCCAACGTCAATGGCCGCCAGCAAGCCGACCGGGAAGCGCGCACCCACCCCTGCCGAAAACCACCGCCGGGGCGATGGCGATGAACTCCACCAGCAGGCTGGGGGCAGCCATCCGGCGATGACCACCGACCAGGGCATCCCGGTGGCGGACAACCAGAACTCCCTGCGGCAGGGACCTCGGGGGCCCACGCTGCTGGAGGACTTCATTCTCCGCGAGAAGATCACCCACTTCGATCACGAACGCATTCCCGAGCGCATCGTGCACGCACGTGGCAGCGCAGCACACGGGTACTTCGAGCTGACCCGATCACTGGCAGCCCATACCCGCGCACGCATCCTGACCGAGGTCGGCGTGAAGACGCCGGTATTCACCCGCTTTTCGACCGTGGCCGGTGGCGCAGGCTCGGTGGATACCCCGCGCGACGTGCGTGGCTTTGCGGTCAAGTTCTACACCAAGGAGGGCAACTGGGATCTGGTTGGCAACAACATCCCGGTGTTCTTCATCCAGGACGCGATGAAGTTCCCGGACCTGGTGCACGCGGTGAAGATGGAACCGGACCGCGCCTTTCCGCAGGCCGCGTCGGCCCACGACACGTTCTGGGACTTCATTTCGCTCATGCCCGAATCAATGCACATGATCATGTGGGCAATGAGTGACCGCGCCATCCCGCGCTCGCTGCGCATGATCGAAGGCTTCGGCGTGCACAGTTTCCGCCTGTTGAACGAGGCGGGCGAATCGACCTTCGTCAAGTTCCACTGGCGGCCGAAGCTGGGTATCCAGTCAACGGTCTGGGACGAAGCGCTGAAGCTGCAGTCGGCCGACAACGACTTCCATCGCCGTGACCTGTTCGAGGCGATCCAGCGCGGCGATTTCCCCGAATGGGAACTGGCGGTGCAGCTGTTCACCGAAGATGAGGCTGACGCGTTCCCGTTCGATCACCTGGACCCGACCAAGATCATTCCCGAATCGCTGGTACCGTTGCAGGTCATCGGGCGCATGGTGCTGGACCGCTGGCCGGATAACTTCTTCGCCGAAACGGAGCAGGTGGCCTTCTGCCCGGCCAACGTGCCACCGGGTATCGACTTCAGCAACGATCCGCTGCTGCAGGGGCGCCTGTTCTCTTACCTGGACACACAGCTGCTGCGCCTCGGTGGCCCGAACTTCCACCAGATCCCGGTGAATGCACCCAAGTGCCCGTTTGCCAATCACCAGCGCGACGGGCATATGCAGATGCAGGTTCCCAAGGGCCGGGTGGCCTACGACCCCAGTTCGCTGCAGGAAGACACACCGCGCGAGACGCCCAGCGGCTTCCGCAGTCACGCCAGTGCCGACGACGGCCGCAAGGGCCGTACCCGTGCGGAGAGTTTTGCCGACCACTACAGCCAGGCCCGCATGTTCTTCCGCAGCCTTGAAAAGCCGGAGCAGGCGCACCTGGCCTCGGCGCTGGTGTTCGAGTTGTCCAAGGTGGAAACGCTGAAGGTACGGGTACGCACCGTCAGCCACCTGCGCAACATCGATGACTCACTGGCGCAGCGCGTGGCCGATGGCCTGGCTCTGCCTGCACTGCCCGACCCCGCGCCAACCGCTACCCCGGTGCGGGACATGCCGGCCGCTCCCGAGGTGCGCGTGATCGGGCGTAACAAGCCCACCCTGCAGGGTCGTTGCGTCGGCATCCTGTTCGATGAAGGCTCCGACGCCCGCATCATTGCCAACCTGAGCAAGGCAGCCAGGAAAGCAGGTGCAGACGTGAAGCTGGTCGCCCCCAAAGTGGGGGGTGCCACGCTCAGCGATGGCGCGCTGCAGGCGGCGGATGGGCAGCTGGCGGGCACCCCGTCGGCCGTGTTCGATGCGGTCGCCGTGGTGCTCAGCCTTGAAGCCGCGAAGGCCTTGTCGAAAGAAAGTGCAGCCGTCGAATTCGTCAGCCAGGCGTGGGCGCACCTGAAGGCCATCGCCAGCGATGCCGGTGGCCAGGCGCTGCTGAAGGCGGCACGGGTCGGCAACGATGCCGGCATCGTCGAAGCAGAAGACGCCAAGGCCTTCCTGGCAGTCGCCGCCACCCGCCAATGGGCGCGTGAACCCAAGCTGCGCCTGCTGGCCTGACTACAACAACAGGAGAACTGTCATGCCCCGTGGTGACAAATCCGCATATACCGAGAAACAGAAGCGCCAGGCCGAGCACATCGAGGAAAGCGAGCGTGATCGCGGCGCCAGCGAAGGAACGGCCGAACGCATTGCCTGGGCCACCGTGAACAAGCAGGACGGCGGCGGCAAGCGCGCCGGCAGCGCACGCAAGGGCACGAAGAAGGCGACCAGCAAGAAGGCTGCCAAGAAGGCGCCTGCCAGGAAGTCGGCCACAAAGAAGGCCACGACCAGGACGACGGCGGCAAAGAAAGCACCTGCGAAGAAGGCACCTGCGAAGAAGGCGACGGCAGAGAAAGCGGCGGCAAAGAAGGCACCGGCTCGCAAGACAGCCACAAAGAAGGCCGCAAAGAAGACAGCGGTCAAGAAAGCCGGTACAGCCGCCTCGCGCAGTGCTGCCGCGAAGAAGGCGGCCAAGACACGTGCGGCAAAGAAGACCGTGCGCAAGGCGGCGGCGAAGAAGGCTGCGCGTACCCGCTCGCACGGCTGAGTCCTTCGATCAGGGTGACAGCGTCCTCATCCACGCGGCGACTTCGGCTGCAGCTGCGTCGGCGCGCGCCTGCAGCAGCAGGTGTGGCGCCTCCAACGACACATGGCGGGCCTCGGGCAACAGGGCCTGCAGCTCGGCCACGCTGGGTGGCCACAGCAGGCGGTCATGGCACGCGTGCAGGCACAGCGTCGGCACTTCGATTGCCGGCAGCAATGCGCGTACGTCGACCCGCAGGGTCGCTGCGGCGCGTTGCCGCAATGTGGCCGCCGGAATCCGGGCCAGCGCATCGCGCAGCATCGACAGGTGCTCGCGGGTGCGCCACCGCCCCAGCAGCAGGCGCGCCAGCAACGCCACGGGAGGCAGAGGCCAGGCCGGCGTCAGCAGGGCTGCGCTGGCTGCCGGCAATGGCACCGGCCGACGCGCGAAGGTCGCGGCAAGCACCAGTCCACGCAGCCCGCCGGGCTGTCGCGCGGCCAGTTCAATCGCCAACGGGCCCGAGAAGGACTCGGCAAGCAGGATGAAGGGATGGCCCGGCAGCTGCGACCACAGCCGTTGAGCAAGCGTGGCGTGATCCTGCCCTCCCTGCGCAGGCAGCGTGATCGCCTGCGTCGTCAGCCCATGGGCCTGAAGTGCTGACAGAAACGGGGTCGACAGACAGCCGGAACCATCCAGGCCGGGCAGCATCAGCACGTCCTGGGGCGCGGCCGATCCTGAATCACAGTCCGGTTTTTCCTCGCCCCTGATTCCCATGCCACCTCCTTTGTTGGCAAGCATCGCCCACATCGGCAGACAACGGTACCTCTGCTCCCGCTATCCTGCTGCTTTGCCGGTCAAGGTTGAGCGATACTCCCCGCTCTGCCGCGGGACGCGGCTGCCAAGGAGAGCCTCTGATACGATGGACCTACGCGCTGGCCATGATGGCCATGATGGCCATGATGCTGCCACTGAACAGCTCCGCCAGCGATGGCTGGATAAGCGGGGACGGCAAGGCAATGCCGGAGACCGATGCCATGAAATCCAGCGGTGGCTTTGCGGCATCGCTGCTGGTCACCTCCGATGCCGACTGGCGGGCCAAGTGGGAAACCCCACCAGAGACCACTCCAGGTTTTACCCAGGCCGACGAAGTCCACCCGGGCGGTGAATTGTTCCTGCTGACATTCCTGTCCAACCCGCAACTGGATGAGAACCGCGTACCCAAGGTGCACTGCGATCTGCGCATGCTGCGCCCGGACGGCAGTACCAGCATCGACGAACGCGATGTTCCCTGTTTCACCGCTGCCCTGCCCGGCCCGCCAACCCTGTTGTACATGACCAACCTGCACCTGAAGTTCGTGGCCGAGGCCAGTGATCCGAAAGGCACGTGGACTGCGCAGGTGGTGGTCAGGGATCTGCTGCGGAATGTGAGCCTGCCTCTGCAGGCTCGCTTCGACGTCCGTTGAACGGAGGCGTGCGGATGAAAGTGCAGCGCTTGCTGAGCTGGACTGGACTTGCGCTTTGCGTGGTCTACCTGCTGTTGACCGCATGGCTGGTTCACGGCGCGCAGTCGGATGCGGACCCGAAGGGGACCTACATCCTGATGGCGCTCCCCATCACCCTGCAGTCTGCCGCGCTTGATGCCATCGGCGCAGGCAGCCTGTTGTACGGCAAACCCTGGTCGACCGCGTATGCGGTGCTGGTACCGCCAACACTGCTGTTGCTGTACGCGGCAGGTTGGTTGATCGAGCGTTCTGCGCGCGGGCGCTAGCGGCACTCAACCGTTGCGTGCATCGACGCCCTGCATGCGGGTCATCGCATGCAGAGCGCCATCCAACATCGCGCCGCCGTTGGCTTACGCCGCGCGCGCAGGCACGATGGACTTGCGCGCACCCTGCTCCAGCTGGAACACCGACACCGACGTGGTCAGCGCATGCGCCTGCTCCTCCAGCGCGCGGCTGGCCGCGGTGGCTTCTTCCACCAGGGCGGCGTTCTGCTGGGTCACCTGGTCCATCTGCACCACCACCTGGTTGACCTGCTCGATGCCGGCGGCCTGTTCCCTGCTGGCCGCTGCGATGTCGCTCATCAGCTGGGTGGTGCGCGAACTGGCCTGGGCCACGCGCGCGATCGCGGCTTCCGATTCAACGGTCACCGCCAGGCCACTCTTCACCTTGGCAGCAGCGTCTTCGATCAGCTCCTTGATCTCCTTGGCGGCGACACCGGCACGCTGTGCGAGCGTGCGTACCTCGCTGGCGACCACGGCGAAACCGCGCCCCTGCTCGCCTGCACGTGCGGCTTCCACCGCAGCATTCAGTGCCAGGATGTTGGTCTGGAACGCGATGCCGTCGATCACCGTGGAGATTTCCGAGATGCGTGCCGAGGACTGATCGATCTCACCCATGACCGACGCCATCTGTGCCATCGCCTGTTCGGTCTCGCGCACGGCGGCACCGGCGGCATGCGCTTCACTGTCAGCCTGGCGCGCCAGCTCGGCGTTCTGACGCACGGTGGAGGTCAGTTCCTCCATCGATGCGGCGGCTTCTTCCAGATTGGCCGCCTGCTGCTCGGTACGGCGCGACAGGTCGTTGTTGCCGGCCGCCAGCTCCTGCGCCGCGTTGTTGATGCTGTCAGCGGCTACCTGGATGCCACGCACGATGCCGGTCAGCTGGGCGGTGGTGGTGTTGGCGTCGTCGCGCATGCGCGCGAACACGCCGTCGTACTCGCCATCCATGCGTGCGGTCAGGTCGCCGTGCGAGATCGCGCGCAGCACGTCGGAAACATCGGCGATGCTGGCCTGCGAACTGGCCATCATGCCGTTGAGGTGCTCGACCATCGCCTTGAACTGGTACTGGAACACGGCGGCGTCGCCGCGCATGCTGAAGTCACCGGCACGGGCGGCACGGGCCAGTTCATCGATCTGCGCGTTGATCGCCATCAGGCTCTGCTTCACCGCGGCCAGGGTGCGGGTCAGCGTGCCCTTCTCGCCCGGGTAATCCGGCAGGTCGCGGCTGAGGTCACCGATGGCGTAGCGCTGCATCACCTCGGCCATCAGCAGTTCCACCTCCACGTGCGATTCGACCAGGCTGTTGGTGGCCTGCACCATGCGGCCGAAATCACCGGGGAAGGCGCTGGCGTCCATGCGATAGCGGATCGCACCGGCCTCGTGCTGTTCGGCCATCTGCAGCTGCGCGCCGATCGCCGCCTGCACGCTCTGGCGGACGCTGGCCATGGCTTCACCCAGCTGGGTCAGCTCATCGCGGCCGCCGAGGCGGAACTCCTGGTCCAGCTGTCCCTTGGACAGGCGTTCGGCCAGGTTCACCGCGCGCGCCAGCGGACCGGTCAGGCTGCGGCCGATCATCACCGAGGCACCGATACCGACCAGCAGTGCAACACCACCCAGCACCAGCAACTGCAGCAGGCTGCGCTCGCCCAGGCGGATCGCCTCGGCGGCCGCATCGCGGCTTTCCTTCTCTTCGAAGTCCACACCGTCCGACAGCGCCTTGTTCCAGCCATTGGCCGCTTCCTGTACCGGGCCCAGGGTCAGCGCCACGGCGCCCGGGTAGTCGCCCTGCTCCATCAGTTCGCTGGTCTGCTTGTTGAGCGGACGCGCGATGGCACGCTTGGCCGCGATGGTTTCGGCAATGGCCTTGCCCTGGGCGTCGCTGGGCAACGCCTGGTAGGCAGTCCAGCTGGCCTCATAGCGCTTGACCAGGCCGGCGATGCGCTTCTCGTCGCTGCCACGGTCTTCGCCCTGGCGGATCAGCATTTCGCGGCGCACCACCATCATCTGGTTGTTGGCATCGAGCATCTGCGACAACAGGCGCACCTTGGCCACGCTGACATCGACCACCTGCTGCATCGCGCGCTTCTGCACGACACTGGCGGTGGCACCGGTGGCCACCACAGCGGCAACCAGCAGCAGCAACAGGCCAAAGCCCAGCCCAAGACGCCAGGCAACCCTGACGTTCCTCAAGTAGTTCATGGGGGTATCCAAAACGGGGGGATGCGCCCTTATCGGCGGCCTGGCAGGCAATCTTGATCGCCGCTCATCGATGGCGTCGGGCACCGTTCACCTTGGTGAGACTCCGGCCCGGCGGCATCTACGCCCGGGATCGGTCTGCTACGGGCATGGCTGCTCATGCGGGCGTCAGATCGCTTTCACGGTGGCTCTGCGCGGGCTGCAGGCAAGGTTGTGGCGCCATCTGCTGGAGATCCCAATGCCTTTACTTGTGTCCCGATCCGCCCTGCTCGCTTTGTCGCTCCTGGCATCGCCTGCGTTCGCGCAGGCGCCGCCGCCTGGACTGCCTGCCCCCATTGCCGAGAAGGCAGGACCGGACACCGCACCACGATCTGCCCTGCACGCCCAGGTGCTGCTGGATCGCGCGAATTTCTCTCCCGGCCAGATCGACGGCGAAGTGGGCAGCAACCAGCGGCGCGCAGTGTCGGGTTTCCAGGCGGCGCGTGGGCTGACGGTAACGGGTGAACTGGATGACGCCACGTGGAAGGCCCTGCAGGCCGAGACGGTCGGGCCGCTGGCCGGTTACACGCTGACCGCCGAGGATGTCGCCGGTCCGTTCGAGGCAATTCCCAAAGGGCCCGCTGCCCAGGCCAAGCTGAAATCGCTGGGCTACGGCAATGTTGAAGAAGCACTGGGCGAGCGCTTCCATACTTCCCCTGAGCTGCTGAAGGTGCTCAATCCGGGTATTGATCTGGCCAAGGCGGGCAGCCACATCCAGGTGCCCAACATCGCACCGGCGGCATTGCCGAAGGCGACGAAGATCGTGGTCGATAAATCCGACTCCACCCTGCAGCTGCTGGATGCGCAGGGCAAGGTGATCGCGCAGGTGCCGGTGTCGTCCGGCAGCCAGCACGACCCGTTGCCGATCGGCGAATGGAAGATCCTGGGTGTGTACCGCGACCCGCCGTTCCACTACAACCCGAAGCTGTTCTGGGATGCCCGAAAAGGTGAAAAGAAGGCGACACTGCCGCCGGGCCCGAACAATCCGGTCGGCCGGGTCTGGATCGACCTGTCCAAGCCACACTACGGCCTGCATGGCACGCCCGAGCCCGGCCATGTCGGCAAGACCGAGTCGCATGGCTGCGTGCGCATGACCAACTGGGATGCGCTGCGTGTGGCCGATGCGGTGGATACCTCGGTACCCGTGGTGATGCAGGAGTGAGCCGATGCGTCTTTCGCAGCTGATCGTACTGGGCGTTCTGCTGGGGCTGAGTGCAGGCTGGTGGCTGCACCGCGATGCAGGTGAGCCGGTGGCGGTTGCCCAGCCCGCAGTGCAACCTGCGGTGGCTGCGGCTGCAACGCCGCGCGTGGACGGCCCGGCTCCCACGGCCGCGCCGCCGTCCAACGCCACCGATGCGCCAACCGGTCTGCTGCTGCCGGTGCAGGGCATCCAGGCGTCCCAGCTGCGCGACACGTTCACCGATGCACGCAGCGAGGGCCGCGTGCACGATGCCATCGACATCATGACCACCGCCGGCACGCCGGTGCTGGCGGTGGCCGATGGCACCGTGGAAAAACTGTTCGACAGCGAACGCGGTGGCTTGACGATCTACCAGTTCGAGCCCAGTGGCCGCTGGTGCTACTACTACGCGCATCTGCAGCGCTACGCCGATGGCCTGGCGGAGAAGCAGGTGATCAAGCGCGGAGACGTCATCGGCTATGTCGGCAGCACCGGCAACGCCAGTGCCGAGGCTCCGCATCTGCACTTTGAAGTGCACGTGCTGGGGCCGGAGAAGCAGTGGTGGAAGGGGGAATCGATCAATCCGTATCCGTTGCTGGAATCGGCTGCTTCGACGCCCGACGCTGCCAGCGTCGCAAAGTGATGGTGAATGCCGCCAGGGCAGCACCGGGAATCAGCAGGAACAAGGCCGCCACCTTCCAGAAAAAGAACGGCCACAGCCACAGGTAGTCCAGGTCGGTCAGCTTCAGCACGTCCATCGGCGGCAGCAGGTCCACCGAGGCCGCACGGCCGGCCAGCGCCGGGTCGACCTCCAGCACGGTCAGCCGCAGCGAGGAACGGCCACGCGGCAGTGCATCACCGCGGCCGTAGCCGAAGTACGAGGCG
Organism: Stenotrophomonas veracruzanensis; assembly: GCF_032911525.1. NCBI lineage: Bacteria > Pseudomonadati > Pseudomonadota > Gammaproteobacteria > Lysobacterales > Lysobacteraceae > Stenotrophomonas > Stenotrophomonas veracruzanensis. Next base: position 33,507 of record NZ_JAWJTI010000027.1, on the reverse strand, counting down.
GCGAACCTGTCTCGCTCGACCGATTCCAGTGCGCGGTGGATCTCTGGACCGGTCGTCGCCGAGCGGCTGTCCGCGCGGAACTCGGTGCGATCGGTCGGGGTGTCCGCGCGCAGGCGCAGCTCGGGATCGACCGCCGGATCGGCGCTGTCATCCGCATAGCGCAGGCGCAGTCGCAGCGGGTCGTCGATGAAGCGGTACACCGTGATCTCGGCGGTCGCGCCCGGCTGCAGCACCAACGGCAGGGTCTGCGTGCGCGAAGCCAGGTAATTGGCGAGCGCGCCCAGCACCAGCACGATGCAGGCCAGCGTCCACAGGCTCCACAGCAGCCACAGGGTCACCCGTACGACCGTCTCGCCCTTCATGCCGAAGTTTCCGTCATCGCTGCGCTTCCCCGCCGGCTGTGCCGCCACAGTATCGAAAACGAAAAAGCCCCGCTTTCGCGGGGCTCTTCCTGTCACCTACGCCGGGCATCGCCCGGCGCTACCTCAGGCGAACGGATCCTGCAGGACCATGGTGTGGTCGCGGTCCGGGCCGGTGGAAACGATGCTGATCGGGCAACCGGCCAGTTCTTCCAGCGAACGCAGGTAGGCACGTGCGGCCGGCGGCAGGTCATCCCAGTTGGTGATGCCGTGAGTGTTCTCGGTCCAGCCCGGGAACTCCAGGTACACCGGGGTGCACTCTTCCCAGCCCTGCGCGTCCAGCGGCGCGTACTCGGTGCGCTTGCCGTTGTATTCGTACGCGATGCAGACCTTCAGCTTTTCCATGCCGTCCAGCACGTCCAGCTTGGTGATGCACAGGCCGCTGATGCCGTTGATGGCCACGGCACGCTTCAGCGCGACGATGTCCATCCAGCCGCAGCGACGCGGACGACCGGTCGAAGCGCCGTACTCGGCGCCGCGGTCACGGATGCCCTGGCCGATTTCATCGTCCAGCTCGGTCGGGAACGGGCCGCCGCCGACGCGCGTGGCGTAGGCCTTGGCGATGCCCAGCACGTAGTCGATCGCATCGGCGCCGACACCGGCACCCGCCAGCGCACCACCGACGGTGGTGTTGGAGCTGGTGACATACGGGTAGGTGCCGTGGTCGATGTCCAGCAGTGCGCCCTGCGCGCCTTCGAACAGCACGCGCTTACCCTGCTTGCGCAGGTCGTGCAGGATGCCGGCCACGTCGGACTTCATCGGCTGCACGTATTCGCCGAAGGCCAGCGCTTCGTCGAAGGTCTTCTGGAAATCGACCGCATCGGTGTTCAGATACTTGGTCAGCACGAAGTTGTGGTAATCCAGCGCGGTGCGCAGCAGCTCTTCCAGCTGCTTCGGATAATGCAGGTCGGCGATGCGGATGCCGCGGCGCGCCACCTTGTCTTCGTAGGCCGGGCCGATGCCACGGCCGGTGGTGCCGATTGCCTTGCCACCGGCAGCGCGCTCGCGCGCCTGGTCCAGGGCGATGTGGTACGGCATGATCAGCGGCGCGGCCGGGGAGATCTTCAGGCGCGAACGCACTTCCACGCCGGAGGCTTCCAGCTCGGCGATTTCCTTCTGCAGCGCGGCCGGCGAGATCACCACGCCGTTGCCGATCAGGCACAGCGCATCGTCACGCAGGATGCCCGACGGGATCAGGTGCAGGACGGTCTTCTTACCGTTGATGACCAAGGTGTGGCCGGCATTGTGGCCGCCCTGGAAGCGCACGACGGCGCCGATTTCCTCAGTGAGCAGATCGACGATCTTGCCCTTGCCTTCATCGCCCCACTGGGCACCAAGCACTACGACAGACTGACCCATGACGGGCTCCTCATATGTTGCGGCCATCGGGGCCGCGGACGGGTAAACCGTGGCGGGGCTGGCCAGCACCTGGAGGGCGGCTCCAAACGGGGAGCGGCCGGCGATGGAAGGCCCAGACACAGAAAAAGCCGAACGGGGAGGCCCGTCCGGCTTTTGTGCATTATCCGGGTTTCCAGGGTCGGGTGCCACCTTTCCGACGGACGGCTTCACCGGCCGGTCAGCCGCCCCGCCCGGTCGTGCCGGCCGCTGGCCGGCAATGCCAACCCAGGTTGGCATCTACCAGAGCCGGGTCACGCATGTGAACGCAGGCGGCCGGGCCGGGCCTTCAGTGCCGCACCCACCACAGCAGGCTCAGGCCGGCCAGCAGCACCAGCCCGCCGAAGCTGCGCAGGGCCGGGCTGGGCAGGTCCAGCAGGCGCTCGGCCATGCGCTTCCAGGCGAACGGCGCGACGAACAGGAACAGGCCTTCCAGCACCGCCACCAGGCAGACGGCGGCAAACAGATCTTTCATGGGGACTCCGGAAAAAGCACGGGGCCCGGCATTTGGCCGGGCCCCGTGGGGTACTGCCCTGCGACCTCAGCGGTCGTTCTTCAGGTACTGCAGGAACGGGTCATTCTTGTCGAGCACGATCACGCCGTTGCCATCGGTCATGGAGCCACGGTAGGCCTCCAGGCTGCGGTAGAACGCATAGAACGCCGGATCGGCCGAGCCGGCCTTGCCGTAGATGCGGGCCGCATCGGCATCGCCTTCACCGCGCAGGCGCTGGGCATCGCGCTCGGCCTCGGCGATCAGCACGGTGCTGTCACGGTCGGCCTGGGCGCGGATGGTCAGCGACTGCTCCTCGCCTTCGGCGCGCAGCTTGGCGGCTTCCTGCTTGCGCTGGGCGCGCATGCGCTCGTACACGTCGTTGATCACCTGGCTGTCGGTCGGCAGGTCCACCTGCTTGATGCGCAGGTCGATCATCTGCATGCCGAGGCCGGCCACCGCTTCGTTTATCCCCTTCAGCTGCTCGGCGATCAGCTCGCTGCGGTCGCCGGACACCAGCTGCTGCAGCGTGCGCGAGTTGATCTGGTTGCGCAGCGAGTCGGTGATGATCGGTGCCAGGCGGGCGTTGGCAATGCGCGGATCGCCGCCGGTGGCACGGAAGTAGTCACCTACGTTGGAGATGTAGCCGATGGCGAAGAAGTCGACGCTGACGTCCTTCTGCTCGGCGGTGAAGTAGCGCGCCGGCGCGGTGTCGAGCACCTGGAAGCGGCGGTCGAAGACCTTCACCGTTTCCACCACCGGCACCTTGAAGTGCAGGCCCGGCTTGATGTCCGAGCGCACCACCTTGCCCAGGTTCAGGACCATGGCGGTCTGGTCCTCACGGACCACGTACACCGAGCCGAGCAGGCCCAGCACCACCGCCACGATCACGGCGATCCAGATAGGACTCTTCATCGGCTGCCCTCCTCACGGCCGCTCGGTCGCCCGGTCGGGCGGCCCACCGGCCGGCCCGGATCACGGGAAGCTTCCACCGCTGCACCCGGCAGCGACGGCATCACCACGTCCGGGTTGGCCACTGCGGCCGGGGCCGACGTGGTGGGACGGGTGTCGCCGGTCATCGGCACGTAGATCAGCTGGCGGCCATCGCCACCAATCACCTTGCGGTTCTCGCTCAGCACCTGCTGCACGGTCTCCAGCCACAGGCGCTTGCGAGTCACTTCCGGGGCGTCCTTGTACTGGGCCTGCAACAGGCTGAAGCGCTGCGCGTCACCCTCGGCCTTGGACACCACGGCCTGCTTGTAGCCTTCGGCGGTGGTACGGGCACGCGAGGCCTGGCCTCGGGCTTCCGGCACGACCTTGGCGGCGTAGGCCTGGGCTTCGTTGATCAGGCGTTCCTTGACCTGCTGGGCACCGTTGACCTCGTCGAAGGCCGGCTTCACTTCTTCCGGCGGACGGGCGTCCTGCAGGGTCAGGCCGGTCACGGTCAGGCCGGTCTTGAACGCCTTCAGCAGTGCCTGCAGGCGCTCCTCGGCGGCCACGGCCAGCGGGCCACGGTTGTTCAGTACGGCGTTGAGGTCGGCACGGCCGACTTCCTCGCGCACTGCGCTCTGCGCCGACTGCTCCAGCACCTGGTTGGCATCAACGGTGCCGAACAGGTACTGCTGCGGATCGTCGATGCGGTACTGGACGTTCAGCGAGACGTTGACGATGTTCTCGTCACGGGTCAGCACCGGCACCTGGATCGAGAAGGTCTTGATCTCAGTAGCGTTGACCTTGGTGACCGATTCGATCGGCCACGGCAGCTTGAAGTTCGGGCCGGGCTGCAGGATGCGCGAGAACTGGCCGAAGCGCAGCACCACGCCACGCTGCTGTTCGCCGATCAGCTGGAAGCTGGAGAACAGCACCAGCAATACCACCGCTGCCACCACCCAACGCACGACGCCACCGTCGAACAGGTCCTTCAGCGGCCCGGGCAATCCGCCCCAGCCACCACCATTGCCACCGCCGCGCGACCCGAAGGGCCCGCGTCGATTGTCCTCGGGGCCTTGTCCGCCCTTGTTGCCGCCGGGTGTATTCCAGGCCATGCACGCTCCATCAAGATTTGGGCTGCGGCGCGGGCCCTTCCCGCACCGCCAGCCGTGAAACCATCACCGATCATACAAGATGGGGCGGATCGGCAGGATCGAAAGGGGGGCAACGGGGTAAGGTGGCGTTTTCCTCGAAGTCAGGCAACGCCGATGGCCCCCACCACCCCGTTCACCGCCTTCCGCATCAACAATGACGACGCCGGCTACCGCAGCGGCCTGGCCCAGCTCAGGGTCGACGACCTCAACCCCGGCCAGGTGCTGATCCGCGCCCACTGGTCCTCCGTCAACTACAAGGACGCGCTGGCCGGCACCGGCAAGGGGAAGATCCTGCGCCGCTTCCCGCTGGTGGGTGGCATCGACGTGGCCGGCACCGTCGTGGCCAGCACCGACCCGGACTGGCGTGAAGGCGACGCCGTGCTGGCCACCGGCTGCGGCCTCAGCGAGACCCGCGACGGCGGCTACAGCCAGTACGTGCGGCTGGAGTCGCGGGCTGTGATCGCCCAGCCGGCCGGGCTGAGCCCGCGCGAGGCGATGGTGCTGGGCACCGCCGGCTTCACGGCAGCGCTGGCCCTGCTGCGCATGCAGGACAACCGGCAGACCCCGGAGCTCGGCCCGCTGGCGGTCACCGGTGCCAGCGGCGGTGTCGGTGCGCTGGCGCTGTCGATCTTCAGCCGTGCCGGCTACACCGTGCACGCGGTCAGCGGCAAGCCCGACCAGACCGACTTCCTGCACGCCATCGGCGCCGCCGAGGTGCTGCCGCGCGAGGCGCTCTCCGATACCGCCCCGCTGCAGTCGGCCCGCTTCGGTGGGGGCCTCGACAATGCCGGAGGCGACATGCTGGCCAGCCTGCTGGCGCAGACCGTGCCCTACGGCAGCGTGGTCAGTGCTGGCCTGGCAGCCAGCCCGACGCTGGACATGACGGTGATGCCGTTCATCCTGCGCGGCGTCTCACTGCTCGGCGTGTCTTCGGCCAATGCGCCACGCGGACTGCGTGAGGAAGTCTGGGCGCGGCTGGGCAGTGACTGGAAGCCGCAGCACCTGGAACGCATCTGCACCGCCGAAGTCGGTCTCGATGCTCTTCCCGCCGTGTTCGAGCGGATGCTGGCCGGTGGTTCACTGGGACGCACCGTGGTGCGGATCGACTGAACGTCGCAGGCAGGCGACGGACGGCAGACGCGGCCCTCCCGCCGGTAATGGGCCCGCACTACACTGCGGGCATTACATGGGGAACAACATGGCACGCATTCTGATCGTCGACGACTCACCGTCGCAGCTGTTGGGGATACAGCGCATCGTCGAGAAGCTCGGGCACCAGATCCTGACCGCCACCGATGGCGCCGCCGGGGTCGAAACCGCCAAGGCCGAGCTGCCCGACCTGGTCCTGATGGACGTGGTGATGCCCAACCTCAATGGCTTCCAGGCCACCCGCACCCTCGCCCGCGACGAGGCCACCCGGCACATTCCGGTGATCCTGGTGACCACCAAGGACCAGGACACCGACCGCATGTGGGGCATGCGCCAGGGCGCCAAGGCCTACATCACCAAGCCGTTCTCGGAAGACGAACTGTCCGAGGTGCTGGAGCGGGTGTTCGCCGGGCAGGGCTGAGCCGCGCGCGGATGGGTGCCGACCCTGGTCGGCACGCTCTTGTCTGGTAGGTGCCAACCTTGGTTGGCACGCTTTTGTAGAGTCGAGCCATGCTCGACTCCACATAACCAAAGCCTCAGATCGTCTCGCCGAACGCCTTGGCCAGATTGCGGTAGGCCTTCTTCTGCGCCTCGTCGGTCGCGGCCGGGGCCACGATCTCGATTTCGACGATCTGGTCGCCATCGGGGTTGCCCGGCAGGCCACGCCCGCGCAGGCGCAGCTTGCGGCCGGCATCGGAATCGGCCGGAATCTTCAGCTCCACCGCACCGCCCAGGGTCGGCACGCTGATGCTGGTGCCCAGCGCGGCCTGCCACGGCGTGAGCGGCAGCGTATAGAGGATGTTGCGGCCGTCGACCTCGAACTGCGGGTGGGCGGCGTATTCCACTTCCAGCAGCAGGTTGCCGCCATGGTTGCCCTGCCCTGCCAGGCGGATCACCTGGCCCGGACGGATGCCCTTGGGCACGCGCACGTCCAGCTGCTTGCCGTTGACGGTGATGCGCAGGCTGTCGCCGCTGTAGGCCGCTTCCAGCGGTACCGACAGCTTGGCGCGGGTGTCGCGGTTGGGTGCGTGGCCCTGGCTGCTGAAGCCCGGGCCCGGGCCAGCGCCGCCACCGCCACGCTGGCGCGCGAACAGGCTCTCGAAGAAGTCGCTGAAGCCGCCATTGGGGCCACCGCCGCCAAACACTTCCTCGAAGTTGAAGCCACCGGCACCGCCGTAGTTCGGCGGCACGTTGAATTCCTCGCCAGGGCGGTAGCCCTGTGCGCGCAGCTGGTCGTAGGCAGCGCGCTTCTCCGGGTCGCGCAGCGCCTCGTAGGCCTCGTTGACCGCCTTGAACTTGTCTTCGGCCCCGGCCTCCTTGCTGACGTCCGGGTGGTACTTGCGTGCCAGCCGACGATAGGCGGTCTTGATCTCCGCCTCGCCCGCGCTCGGTTCCACCCCCAGGGTGGCATAGTAATCCTTGAATTCCATCCAGCTACCTCGATCTGCTTCGGCCGCGCCGGTGGCGCCGCCCCGGGTTCATTCTACGCGCCGGCGATGCTACGCCGCCCCTCGTGCGGCCCCGGTGAGGCCGACTGATCCTGCGCAATGCGGCTGCCATCCCCGTGCCCCACGCTGTGTCTGGAAGCCCTTGCCGCAAAGCCTGAAGATGGGGCCTGCACGCGGGTTTTCCAATGTCTTGACGTCCCTGTCCCATCCGGCCCACTAGCCTGCCCCAGCAAGGAGTTCCCCATGACCATCCATGTCGGCGACCGCATTCCGGAAGTGACCCTCAAGCGCATACGCGAGGGCATCGAAACACTCGATACGCATTCGCTGTTCGATGCGCGCAAGGTGGTGTTGTTCGCCGTGCCCGGCGCGTTCAACCCAACCTGCTCGGCGCGCCACCTGCCCGGCTACGTCGAGAAATTCCAGGCATTCCGCCAGCGCGGCATTGATGTCTACTGCATGGCCGTCAACGACCCGTTCGTGATGAAGGCCTGGGCCGCCGACCAGAGCGTGCCCGACGGCCTGCTGATGCTGTCCGACGGCAACGCCGAGCTGACGCGCGCCCTGGGTCTGGAGCTTGATGCCAGCGCCTCGGGCATGGGCATCCGTTCGCGCCGCTTCGCCCTGTATGTCGACGACGGCGTAGTCCGAGAGGCCTGGGTTGAACAGCCCGGCCAGTTCGAAGTGTCTTCGGCCGAGTACGTGCTGGAGCATCTTCCCACCTGATTCCCCACCGCAGAAGGAAACGGCCAGCCATGTCCAGCAAGCCAGCCAAAGCCAGCAAGCCCGCCGCAAACGTTCCCGGCATCAGCGACCGCGAGACGCTGCGCGAGCGCGCCCGGCGCAACATCGAAGACGGCGCGATCACCGACAGCTACAGCGCCGACCGCAAGGTGGTGATCAAGCTGCTCAACGACGCCCTGGCTACCGAGTATGTGTGCGTGCTGCGCTACTACCGGCACTACTTCATGGCCAAGGGCATGCTGGCCGACGCGGTCAAAGCCGAATTCCTCGAGCATGCACAGCAGGAACAGGCGCACGCCGGCAAGCTGGCCGAGCGCATCGTCCAGCTCGGCGGCGAGCCGGACTTCAACCCGGATACGCTGACAGCGCGCTCGCATGCCGAATACAAGGAAGGCAGCGACCTGCGCGACATGGTCCGCGAGAACCTGGTGGCCGAACGCATCGCCATCGACAGCTACCGCGAGATGATCAACTTCATCGGCGACCGCGATACCACCACCAAGCGCATTCTTGAAGAGATCCTCGCGCAGGAAGAGGAACACGCCGACGAGTTCGCCGACCTGCTGGATGGGTGGATCGGGGAATGATCCGGTCGATGCCCACCTTGGTGGGCGCATTCATTGCGTGCCAACCAAGGTTGGCACCTACCGGAGGACGTTGAACCTTACCTGCGTCCACGCGCCATCGGCCGCCAGCGCGGTCAGGGTGTGCGCGCCCGGCTCGGCGAACTCCCGCTGCATCAACTGCGCGCCGCGGGTCTGTGCGATCCAGCGTCCATCCAGCAACCAGTCCACCGTCTGCTCGCTGCCCAGCGCGCGCAGTTGCAGGCGTACGCCATGTTCCGAATTCGGCGCGCGCGCCAGCGTGGCGCCATCGTTGAGCCCGTCGATGTGCAGCGCGACGCTGGCCTCGCGGCCATCATCACGGCAGTCCGGCGACAGCGCCGGCAGCTGCGAGGCTTCGCGCGTTGCCTTGGACAGCCACGGCGACAACAACGCCGGCCAGCGCGCGATCTCTCGCGCGACTTCTTCGTGCGGCAAGCGGCAATCGGCTGACACGCGCATACCGGTACGCGCATCGGCAAGGTAGCGCTGCCGACCCGGCTGCCAACGCCGTGCTTCGCGTTCGGGAAAGGTCGGCGGTGCCGCGCCGTCCAGCAGGTAGGCCGACATCCGCCGCTGGCACAGTGCCGCAGGCAGCTCCTCGGCACGTTCGCCGGTCGGCCAGCAGATGTCTTCCTGGCTGACACTGGCCGGCATCGGCGCAGCAGCGGAATCGCCACGCTGGCGCGGCAGGCTGTCCACCACTTCAAACATCAGCGGCAGCGCAGTGACCGCCCCGTACTGGCCTGGCAACGGCGTGCCATCTGGCCGCCCCACCCAAACGCCCACGGTGTAGTGGCGGGTACTGCCGATCGCCCACGCATCGCGGTACCCGTAACTGGTGCCGGTCTTCCACGCCACGCGCGGGCGGCCACCGACATCGAACGTACCAATGCTGTACCCCGGGCGCGGGTTCGACTCCAGCATCTCGCGCACGATCCAGCTGGCGCCTGGCGAGGCCAAGCGCCGCTCGATCATCGGCTCGTCGTCGGTGTAACGCACGCGGCCGGCGATGCCGTTGCGGTTGAGCGCAGCGAACGCGCCGACCAGGTCTTCCAGCCGCGCGCCAGTGCCGCCGAGGATCAGCGACAGGTTGGGCGTGCTGCCCGGCGGGAAGCGCAGCTGGATGCCGGAGTGAGACAAGCGTGCAGCGAAGCGCGCGGCCCCGACCCGCTGCAGCAGATCCACCGAGGGCACGTTGAGCGACAGGCGCAATGCGCTGGAGGCGCCGATCGGTCCATTGAAGGCCATGTCGAAGTTGCCGGGGCGGTAGCTGCCGAAACTCTGCGGCGCATCGACCAGTAGGCTTTCCGAATGGATCAGGCCATCGTCCAGCGCCATTGCATACAGGAACGGCTTGAGCGTGGAGCCCGGCGAACGCCAGGCCTGCACCATGTCCACGTGGCCGAGCCGCTGGCGGTCACCGAACGCCAGCGTGCCCACATAGGCGCGCGCCTGCAGGGTCTGGTTGTCGACCACCAGCAGGGCGGCAGAGGTGCGCTCCGGCAGCGTCGAGAAATAGCTGGCCACGCGTTCTTCCAGCGTGCGCTGCAGGCCGATGTCGATGCTGCTCTGGATGCGTGCCTGGCCCGGATGCGCCGAATGCAGGCGCTGCGCCAGCAGTGCGGCGTGCAGCGGCGGCCGCAGCGAGCGTGCCACCACGTTTTCGACGCGCGCATCTTCCACTTCTTCCGCTGTCCACGCACCCAGTTCGGCCATGCGTGACAGCACCTTGTCACGCGCCTTCTGTGCCGCTTCCGGATGGCGGTCCGGGCGCAGCCGGCTTGGCGCCTGCGGCAGCACTGCCAGCAGTGCGGCCTCGGCATGTGACAGCTGTGCCGCCGGCTTGCCCAGATAGGCCCAGCTGGCCGCTTCCACGCCCTCGATGGTGCCGCCGTAGGGCGCGCGCTCCAGGTACAGCGCCAGGATCTCCTGCTTGCTCAGATGCACTTCCAGCTGCACCGCGCGCAGCATCTGCTTGAGCTTTCCCCAGGGCGTACGCGTATGCGGATCGAGGATGCGTGCGACCTGCATGGTCAGGGTCGAGCCACCGGAAACGATGCGACCGCCGCGCAGCAGCTGGCCGCTGGCACGCAGGATCGCCAGCGGGTTGATGCCCGGATGACGCCAGAACCAGCGGTCTTCGTAGGTCAGCAACGCCTGCAGGTACAGCGGCGAGACGCTCTCAGTCGAGGCAGGATAGCGCCACACGCCCTCGGCATCGGCGAATGCACGCAGCGGCGTGCCGTCGACGGCCACTACCAGGGTGCTGGTATCACGCTGCTTCGGCAGCGGCGGCGGGAAGGCGAAATCCAGCACCAGCAGCAGCGCCAGCGTGGCGGCCGTACCCCAGCGCAACCACGGCCACAGCGGCCGCAGCCGGCGGCGCAGGGCCGCCAGCCGGGTCTTCATTGCGTCTTTCATTGCGAATTGCCATCAGGACGGGCCGCGCCGTCGCGGCCCGTCCGCGCAGTCACGGCTGTACTACCGTGATCGTGGTCGGGTTGCTGCGGCCAACGCCACGCAGCTGCGGCCGGTACATGTCCTCCACCAGCGGCGGCGGCACCGAGTAGGTACCCGGGGTCACCGCGCGGACCAGGTAGAACACATTGGCCTTGCTGCCACGCGAGAGTTTCAGCGCGGCCACGTAGCGGTCGTCGCGGAATTCCTCGTGCTTGGTATCGGCCGCTTCACCGCGATCGCTGATGGTGATGCCATCGACCACCACGTCGGCCCACTGCTTAGCATCGCCCAGGTTGAAGTTTTCGATCTCCAGGCCCGCCGGCAGCAGGTCGGTCAGCAGTGCATCCGGCATGGTGGTATCGGCAGTGACAGTGACGCGCACGATCAGGGCTTCGCCTTCCTTCAGCGGTCGCGGCGTCCACGGCTTGCCATCGGTACCGAAGTAGCTGCGCTCGACACCCAGCACGCTGTTGTCCGGCGCCGGTGCGCTGCGCGGGATGCCGGCCACGTCGATGCTGGCGAACATCGGCGGCTGGCCCTGCGGAGTGAAGCGCACGCCACTGGCCAGCTCACTGGCGCTGAAGTTGCGGCCGAACAGCTTGCGCTCGCCGATGGCTTCGGTGTTGCCGCCGATCACCAGTTCACCGGCCACCAGCGCCTTCTGGTTGGCAGCAAGCGCCTTGCCGAGGCGGGCAATCGCCACCTGTTCCTGCGTGCTCAGCCACATCCAGCCGGCAGTGCGGCGCGCATCCAGGCCACGGCCCAGATCCACCGCACGCGCATCCCACGCCGGCTTGGCCAGCTTGTTTTCGTGGGTCAGCGCGATCATCAGCGCGTCATCGCGGATGGCGCTGCCGTAGTCGCCGAAGTACGACGGGCGTTCGCTGCTGGACTTGGCGAAGGCCGCAGCCAGTGCCGCCTGGCCGCGCTTGGCATCCCCCTGCAACGACAGCGCCACGCCCAGGTGGACCAGCGACAGGCCACCGACCGCCTTGCTGCGCTCGTTGTCGTACAGCGTGCGCAGGGTACCCAGCGGCGCACGGTTGACCCGGGCCAGCACGTAGCCCGAATACGCCTGGTTGGCGAACTTCAGCTTCTCGCGGTCATCCTGGCCGTAGAACTGGTTGCCACCGGACAGAAGATCCTCGCTGAGCCGGTTGAGCGCCTTCTGCAGCACGTTGTCGGGCACGGCGAAGCCGGCGTCCTTGGCATCAAGCAGGAACTCGGTGATGTACGGGGTCAGCCAGGGGTTCACGTAGCCGTCGTCACCCCACATCGAGAAGTTGCCGTTGGCCACCTGCATCGACGCCAGGCGGCCAAACGCACCTTCCATGCGCTCGCGACGGGTCTTGGCATCCAGACCGTCGGCACCGAGCATCGACGACGTCGCCTGGTCCAGGATCAGCGCGGCGTAGCCCTTGCTGGTGGTCTGCTCGGCACAGCCGTACGGGTAGTTCAACGCGCCCTGCAGCGCGCTGGCGAACGGAATCGGCGGCAATGGGCTGACCAGCAGCCGTGCGTTCACCGACTCGGACATCAGGCCCTCGGTCAGGCTGTTGTCGAGGCTGACCGCGGCCAACGGATCCAGCGTGCGTACCTGCGAACGCAGCACCTGTGGCCATGCCGCACGCACCGGCAGGTCGTAGCGGCGATCGGCCTTGAAGCCGTTGCCGTCCACCCGCACCCGCACCTTGGCCACGCTGTGGCCTTCGCGCGCCGACAAGGGGAAGCTCAGCGTAGTCTTGGCATCGGCATTCAACTGCACGCTGCGGCTGCCCTCACCCAGGTTCAACGGGCCCTCGCTTTCCACCTTCACGTTGAACTGGCCCGGCTTGCCGGTGAAGTTCTGCACGTCCAGGGTCACGGTGCTGCGGTCGCCCGGGGCCAGCACGCGCGGCATGCTGGCTTCGGCCAGGATCGGCGCGCGCACAATGGTTTCCACGTCGCGCTTGCCGTACTGGTCATCGCTGTAGACCAGCGCCGATACGCGCAGGGTGCCGTTGAAGTCCGGCACCTTCAGGCGGATGCGGGCGATGCCCTTGGCATCGAGCTGCACCGGGCCGGAGAACAGGTCCACGGTCTGCACGCGCGCAGTCGGGCGCTTGGCCTGTGGCAACGCCTGCAGCGCCATGTCGCCACCGAACTTCAGCTTGCCGGCACCGCCGTCAAAGCTCTCGATCACCCGGCTGTAGATGTCGTAGGCATCGATGCCGAGGCGACGCTGGGCGAAGAAGTGCGCACCGGCGTCGGGCACCGGGAAACGGGTGATGTTGAGGATGCCCACGTCCACCGCCGAGACGGTGACGTGCGCCACCTTGCCGGCCAGCTGCGGTGCGCTGACCGTCACCGGCAGGTCCTGTTCCGGTCGCATCTGCTTGGGCGCTGCCAGGCCGACGGCCACGGTGCGGCCCTTGCGGTCCATCGGCACGTGCACCACGCCCACGGCACGGGCCGGGGTGATCTTGCTCGGCGCACTGCCGCCGCGGAACACCAGCGCGGTGATGTAGACGTCGTGGCGCTCCCAGTCAGCGGTGACCGGGATCTTGAAGGTCGAACCCGGCTTGGCCTCGATGTCCTGCACGTACAGCATGCGGTCGGTCTCGACCATCAGGATGCCCTTGCCGGCGTGCGGCGGGGTCACCGTCACCTCAAGCGTGTCGCCGGCCTTGTAGCCGGTCTTGTCCAGGCCCAGCTTGACCTTGTCAGGACGCGCGTCCAGGCCGCGGTTGTCATCGCCCCAACTCCAGCCGGCGCGGAACGGGTAACGGCTGGTCAGGCCGGTGGACGGATCGAACACGTCCACCCGGTACTCGCCCCACTCCACCGGGAAATCGAAGGCGACCGCGCTGCTGCCGGCATCGACGGTGCGCGTTTCCTTGTTCTCGAAGCGGCGGGTGAAGTCATAGTCCCAGCGGTTGTCGTTGAAGGTCCAGTGGTAGTCGCGCAGTTCGCGCACCAGGGTGATCTTCAGGCCCTTGGCCGGCTGCGGCGTGCCGGCGGCATCCACACGCATCAGCTCGAAGCGCGCATTGCCGTTGGAATCAGCACCGTCCTCGGGGTTGAACAGCGGCCGCACACCGACCAGGGCGTTGGCCGGCCACATCACCCGCTTCAGGGTACGGGTGACCGTACGGCCACCGGTTTCATACAGGCTGCCGGACAGCACCACGGCAATCGGTGCCTTGGCCTTGGCTGCCTCTTCCGGCAACGCCACATCCTCACGCAGCTGGCCATTGGACGGCAGCGTGGTGTCGATCACGTCCTTGGCCTCGCGCGGCAGCTGCAGGGTCGGGTCACCGAAGAAATAGCCCGGCAGGCCGTCCACCGGCTTCTGTTCGGCGGCCACCGCCATGCGTGCGGTGAAGCGGTTGCCATCGGCCGGCGCACCATACAGGTAGGCACCATTGGCCTGCAGGCGCAGATCCTCGCCAGGCTTCAGCGTCTTCTGCGCGCTGTCCAGGTCCAGCTTCATGCGCTCGGGCAGGAACTCCTCGATGCGCAGGGTCATGCCCTGGATCGCTTCCTTGCTGGCAGGGTCGGTGCGGAACTCGACCTGCCAGCGCCCGGTCGGAGCCTCGGCGGGGATCACCTGCTCGAAGTTGATGTAGCCCTGGTCGCCCGGCTGCAGGCGGGTCTCGCGGAAGGTCTTGCCGTCGGGCTGCTTCAGGCGCAGGAACACCGGTTGTGCCTTGACCGGCTTGCCGTCGTTGTCGCGCAGCAGCGCGGACAGGCGCACGGTCTCGCCCGGGCGGTACAGGTCGCGGCCGGACCAGGCGTAGACGTCGAACCAGGCGTTGTCACGACCGGCCACGGCGAACTCACTCAGGTCCAGCGCCGGCTGGTTGAACGGCAGGAAGCTGGTGTCCTTGCCACTGCTGGCGACCAGCACGTGGGTGGCGTCCAGGGTGTAGTTCAGCAGCGCATTGCCATTGCCATCGGTGCTGCCCTTGAGCACCACCTCGCCCTTGGCGTCGAGCACGCGCAGGTCGATGCCCTTCAGCGGCGCGCCGTCCTTGAGGCCGGCGGTATGCACGAACAGCTTGTCCTTGTAGGCACGGGTATGCAGGCCGATGTCGCTGACCGAGAAGAACGCGGTATCGAACTCACCCTCGTAGTCACCGGTGCGCTTGAGCAGGGCGAAGTACAGGCCCGGCTCCTGCAGTTCCTTGATGTCCTGGGTCGGCAGGTAGGTCAGCACCCGCTCGTTTTTCTTGCCACCCAGGATGAATCGGTTGACGTAGACCGGCTCGGCCAGCTTGTTGATCGGGCTGCGCTCGTAGTCGCTGCTCAGCTCCCAGCTGCCACGGCGGCCGCCGCGCTGGTACTGGCTGAAGAAGGTCGGCAGGTCCTTCTCGCGCACGCGCAGGAACTCGACATCGACCTCGGGCACATTCACCGACACCACCGGCAGGCCGCGGCTGTCCTTGGCCGGCAGCACGCTGCCCTGCGAGGCGAAACCGACCACCGGCTTCAGCTCGCCGCTGAACACCTTCTGCTTCAGTTCCTTGCCCAGGCGGCTGCCGTCGGCGGCCAGCAGGTCCGGCGAGACCACCAGGCTGAACTCCTTGCCGGCCTCAACGAACGGGTAACGCAGGGTCAGGCCGTCATCGGACAGGGTCCAGCTGCTGTCCTCGGTGCCGACCTTCTCTTCGAAGCGAACCAGTTTGTCGAAATCCTGGGTGCCGACCAGCGGGCGCGAGAACTCCAGCGCCAGCGACAGGCCGTCATTCTTCTGGTCCGGGTAGGCGCGCAGCAGGGTGAATTCCTTCACCTGCTCGGCTTTGGTGGTGATCGCTTCACCGCTGGCCTTGGGCAGCTGCCCGCTGTCGTTGCGACAGCCGGCCAGGCCCAGCAACAGGCCTCCTGCCAGTACCGCCGCCGCCCATCCCCACCGCTTCCGCCGTGCCGGACCGCTCATGTCGTCACTCCTTGATCGAGGCGGCCATTATAGGCAGGCCGCGTCAAGGTGTTGACGCGAATTCGGCAATTCCCGCGGGTGCGGGTAGTGCCGGCCGCTGGCCGGCAACCGGCATGGCAGGTTGGATGGAATTGCCGGCCAGCGGCCGGCACTACCGATCGCCCTACCCCGGCAGGTACAGGTCCACGTAGTCGGTCACCGGCATTGCCGCCAGCGCCACCGGGTCCAGCGATGCCGCGAGGATGCGCTGCTGCTGGGCGGTCGGGAAGCGATGGGCCAGGTGCCGGCGGAACTTGTCCATCAGCAGCGGAATGCCTTCCTCGCGGCGCCGGGCGTGGCCGAGCGGGTACTCCACAAGCACCTCCGGCAGTTCGCTGCCATCGGTGAAGCGCACGCGCAGGCCGTTGGCGATGCTGCGCTTGTCCGGGTCCAGGTAGTCGGCGCTGAGCCGTGGATCCTCGTGACAAGCCATCTTCGCACGCAGCGCATCGATACGCGGATCGGCGGCAACGTCGTCCTCATAGTCCTCGGCCACCAGCCGCCCGTGCAGCAACGCGATGGCGACCATGTACTGCACGCAGTGATCGCGGTCGGCGGGATTATGCAGCGGGCCCTGCTTGTCGATGATGCGGATGCAGGCTTCCTGGGTCCGGATCGCGATATGCGCGATGTCCTCGACCCGCCGCCCCATCGCACGCAACTGCTGGTGCAGCGTGACCGCCGCCTCCACCGCGGTCTGGCCGTGGAACTCGGCCGGGTAGCTGATCTTGAACAGCACGTTCTCCATCACATAGCTGCCGAGCGGTCGCCCCAGCGTCAGTGCCTTGCCATGCATCGACACCGCTTCAAATCCCCAGGTCGGTGCGCTGAGCACGCTCGGGTAACCCATCTCGCCACTGGCCGCCATCAGCGCCAGGCGCACGCCACGGCTGGTCGCGTCGCCGGCCGCCCAGCTCTTGCGCGAGCCGGTGTTGGGTGCGTGCCGGTAGGTGCGCAGCGACTGGCCATCGACCCAGGCCAACGACAGCGCATTGAGCATGCGCTCGCGGTCCAGCCCGAGCAGTTGGGCGACCACCGCAGTGGTGGCGACCTTGACCAGCACCACGTGGTCCAGCCCAACCCGGTTGAAGGAATTCTGAAGGGCCAGCACGCCCTGGATCTCGTGCGCCTTGATCATCGCCAGCAGAACATCGTGCATGGTCGGCGGCGGACGACGCAGGGCCTGCGCATTGCGGCCCAGCCAATCGCAGACGGCGAGGATGCCGCCGAGATTGTCGGAAGGATGGCCCCATTCGGCGGCCAGCCAGGTGTCGTTGAAATCCAGCCAGCGCACCATTGCGCCGAGGTTGAAGGCCGCCTGCACCGGATCCAGCACGTAGTGCGTACCCGGCACGCGCGCCCCGTTGACCACACTGATGCCCGGCACCAATGGCCCAAGCAGCTTGCTGCAGGCCGGGAAGGACAGTGCCTCCAGGCCGCAGCCCAGGGTATCGAGCAGGCAGTGGTGTGCGGTCTGGAACGCCAGCGGTGAGTCGATGCGGGCGTCGCGTACGTAGTCGACGATGTCCACCAGCAGCGCATCCCACGCTGCACGCTCGTTGGATGGGGTGTGGCTGTCGGACATCGTCGATCTCCTCGTTGCGGTGCACGGTTGCCCGTGCACCCTGCCAACCAAGGTTGGCATCTACCAAAGCAATCGGTCTCTGTGGCCCGGTAGTCGCCAACCTTGGTTGGCGTTTACCAACGCATCACTCGGCCGGTACCCGCACCCTGCCTTCCATCAGCACGCGGGCGCTGCGGCTCATGATGGCCTTGGTCACTGTCCACTGGCCGTCAACGAGTGCCGCCTGCGCACCCACGCGCAACGTGCCGGACGGATGGCCGAACGTCACCGCTTCGCGCTCGCCACCACCGGCCGCGCGATTGACCAGCGTGCCCGGGATCGCCGCTGCGGTACCGATTGCAACCGCGGCAGTGCCCATCATCGCGTGGTGCAGCTTGCCCATCGATAGCGCCCGCGCGTGCAGATCGATGGCCGACGCCGGGATCGCCTTGCCACTGGACGACACGTAGTCCTGTGCCGGTGCAACGAACGCCACCTTGGGCGTGTGCTGGCGTGTCGCCGCGTCTTCCAGGTTCCTGATCAGACCCATGCGCAAGGCGCCATAGGCGCGAATGGTCTCGAACTTCTGCAGCGCGGCCTTGTCTTCGTTGATCGCCGGCTGCAGCTCGGTGCCGCTGTAGCCCAGGTCGGCGGCGTTGAGAAAGATCGTCGGGATGCCGGCGGTAATCATGGTCACCTCGAAGCTGCCCACGCCGGGCACATCCAAGGTGTCCACCAGATTGCCGGTCGGGAACATCGCGCCCGCATCGCCGTCATCGGACGGATCGATGAATTCCAGCTGGATCTCGGCCGCCGGGAAGGTCACGCCATCCAGCTCGAAATCGCCGATCTCCTGCACTTCGCCATCGCGCATCGGCACGTGGGCGATGATGGTCTTGCCGATGTTGGCCTGCCAGATGCGCACGGTGCACAGGCCATCGCGCGGCACACGGGCCGGATCGATCAGACCGTTGGCGATCGCGAACGGACCCACCGCGGTGCTGAGATTGCCGCAGTTGCCGCTCCAGTCGACGAAGGCGGTGTCGATCGAGACCTGGCCGTACAGGTAGTCGACGTCGTGGTCGGGCACCGAAGCGGGGGAGATGATCACGCACTTGCTGGTGCTGGACGTTGCACCGCCCATGCCGTCGGTCTGCTTGCCATACGGATCGGGCGAGCCGATCACGCGCATCAGCAGCGCATCGCGTGCGGCGCCCGGCACCTGCGCGGCTTCGGGCAGGTCCTGCAGGCGGAAGAACACGCCCTTGCTGGTGCCGCCGCGCATGTAGGTGGCGGGAATACGGAGTTGCGGGAGGAAGGTCATGGATCAGTATCCTGGATGCGACGAACCAATATCGGGGTTGAGCTTCTCGTCTTCGAACAGTGCTTCCATGCCCCGCGAAGCATTCCAGATGCGCACGATGGAAACGTGCGCAGGTAGCTCCACGTAGTAGATCAGGTAGCCGTTGAAGCGACGAACCGGATGAAAACGCAACGGCGCTGGCAGCGAGGGCAACAGACCCGCATGCAGTGCGGAACCAGCACCCGGGTGGGCCTCGATCAGCTTTACAACGGATTCCACCGCATCGATGAAGCCGATTTCCAGCACTTCTCCGCCTTGATCTGCATACCAGCCTGCTGCCTGGTCAAGATCTTGAACCGCTGCAGGGGACCAGTGCGAAGGTTTCACTTGCGGTTCCGTGCACGCTCACGGAGCTTGTCAAAGTGATCCGGCGCCAGAGGTGCCGAAGGACCAGAAGCCAGCCCCTCGGCAATCAGCTGCTTGAGCAGTTCTTCGGCCTTGCTGCGCTGGCGCTGGCGGATCAGGTCACGCACATAGTCCGACGTACTGGAGTAGCCGCCTTCGCGCACTTCCTCGTCCACGAACTGCTTGAGCGGGTCGGTCAGCGAAATGTTCATGGTGGCCATGAAACTCTCCTTTGGCAGTTTTTGCCAAGTCAGTGTGCGCCCTGCCCTGGTGTCGGACAAGCCCGCCCCCGGTCTCCGGGGGCAGGCATTCAGCCCGGCATCACGCCACCTTGGCGCCTTCCAGGAAGTCCTGGGCGAAGCGCTGCAGCACGCCACCGGCTTCGTAGATCGCCACTTCCTCGTCGCTGTCCAGGCGGCAGGTGACCGGCACGATCACGTTCTGGCCGTCGCGGCGGTGGATGACCAGCGTCAGCTCGGCGCGCGGGGTGCGCTCGCCGATCACGTCGAAGGTCTCGGTGCCATCGATGCCCAGGGTCAGGCGGGTGGTGCCCGGCTTGAACTCCAGCGGCAACACGCCCATGCCGATCAGGTTGGTGCGGTGGATGCGTTCGAAGCCTTCGGCCACGATCGCTTCCACACCGGCCAGGCGCACGCCCTTGGCGGCCCAGTCACGCGAGCTGCCCTGGCCGTAGTCGGCGCCGGCGATGATGATCAGCGGCTGCTTGCGGTCCATGTAGGTCTCGATCGCTTCCCACATGCGCATGACCTTCCCGTCCGGCTCCACCCGCGCCAGCGAGCCCTGCTTCACGCTGCCATCGTCGTTGCGCACCATCTCGTTGAACAGCTTCGGATTGGCGAACGTTGCGCGCTGCGCGGTCAGGTGGTCACCGCGATGCGTCGCGTAGGAATTGAAGTCTTCTTCCGGCAGACCCATTTTCGCCAGGTATTCACCGGCGGCACTGGAGGCCAGGATCGCGTTGGACGGCGACAGGTGGTCGGTGGTGATGTTGTCCGGCAGCACCGCCAGCGCGCGCATGCCTGCCAACGTACGCTCGCCGGCCAGTGCGCCCTCCCAGTACGGAGGACGACGGATGTAGGTGCTCTGCGGGCGCCAGTCGTACAGCGGGCTGACCGCGGCGCCATGCTCCACGCGCACGTTGAACATCGGGTTGTAGACCTTGCGGAACTGCTCGGGCTTCACCGAGGCCTTCACCACCGCGTCGATCTCGGCGTCGCTCGGCCAGATGTCCTTCAGGCGCACCTCGTTGCCCTCGGCATCCACGCCCAGCACGTCCTTCTCGATATCGAAGCGGACGGTGCCGGCGATGGCATAGGCGATCACCAGCGGCGGCGAGGCCAGGAAGGCCTGCTTGGCGTACGGATGAATGCGGCCATCGAAGTTGCGGTTACCCGACAGCACAGCCGTTGCGTACAGGTCACGGTCGATGATTTCCTGCTGGATCTTCGGGTCCAGCGCACCGCTCATGCCGTTGCACGTAGTGCAGGCGAAGGCGACGATGCCGAAGCCGAGCCGTTCCAGGTCCGGCAGCAGACCAGATTCTTCCAGGTACAGCTGCACGGCCTTGGAACCCGGCGCCAGCGACGACTTCACCCACGGCTTGCGCTGCAGGCCACGCGCGTTGGCGTTGCGCGCCAGCAGTGCAGCGGCAATCACGTTGCGCGGGTTGGAGGTGTTGGTGCAGCTGGTAATGGCGGCGATGATCACCGCGCCATCGGGCATCAGCCCCTGCGCCTGCTCGGCCTTGCCGGCTTGCAGCTTGGCTTCGTCGGCGATGCCGCGCTCGGTCAGCTCGGCGGTGGCCACGCGCTTGTGCGGATTGGACGGGCCGGCCATGTTGCGCACCACGCTGGACAGATCGAAGCGCAGCACGCGCTCGTACTGCGCGGTGGCCAGGTCATCGGCCCACAGGCCTGTGGTACGGGCGTAGTTCTCCACCAGCGCCACCTGCGATTCCTCGCGGCCGGTCAGGCGCAGGTAATCGATGGTCTGCCCGTCGATGTAGAACATCGCGGCGGTCGCGCCGTACTCCGGGCACATGTTGGAAATGGTGGCGCGGTCACCGATGGTCAGTGCCGCAGCACCCTCGCCGAAGAATTCAAGATACGCACCGACCACGCGCTCCTTGCGCAGGAACTCGGTCAGTGCCAGCACCACGTCGGTGGCGGTGATGCCCGGCTGCGGCCTGCCGGTCAGCTCGACGCCGATGACGTCCGGCAGGCGCATCCACGAGGCACGGCCCAGCATCACGTTCTCGGCTTCCAGGCCGCCAACACCAATCGCGATTACACCCAGCGCATCCACGTGCGGGGTATGGCTGTCGGTACCCACGCAGGTATCCGGGAAGGCCACGCCGTCCTGCACGTAGACCACCGGCGACATCTTCTCCAGGTTGATCTGGTGCATGATGCCGTTGCCCGGCGGAATCACGTCCACGTTCTCGAACGCCAGCTTGGTCCAGTCGATGAAGTGGAATCGGTCTTCGTTGCGGCGATCTTCGATGGCGCGGTTCTTCTCGAACGCCTGCGGATCGAAACCACCGCACTCTACTGCCAGCGAGTGATCGACGATCAGCTGCACCGGCACCACCGGATTCACCTTGGCCGGGTCACCGCCCTTGTCGGCGATCGCATCACGCAGGCCGGCCAGGTCGACCAGTGCGGTCTGGCCGAGGATGTCGTGGCACACAACGCGCGCCGGGAACCACGGGAAATCGAGGTCGCGACGGCGCTCGATCAGCTGCTTCAGCGAATCGCCGAGCGTGGCCGGATCGCAGCGGCGCACCAGGTTCTCGGCCAGCACGCGCGAGGTGTACGGCAGGGTGGCGTAGGCGCCGGGCTGGATCGCATCGACAGCGGCACGCGCGTCGAAATAATCCAGCGCGCTGCCGGGGAGGTTCTTGCGGTAATCGGTATTCATGGGCTGGCGGAGTACTTGAGGCGGGCCGGGTGCCGGCGGTGCGGCGGCGAAAGCATCCGGCCGGCACGCGGCCGGCCGGATGGGTACAGCAGGTGGATCAGACGCGCTTGTCGATGGCGACGAAATCGCGGTCTTCCGGACCGATGTAGTTGGCGCTCGGGCGGATGATCTTGCCGTCAATACGCTGCTCGACGATGTGCGCGCTCCAGCCGGCGGTGCGGGCGATCACGAACAGGGGAGTGAACATCGCGGTCGGCACGCCCATCATGTGGTAGCTGACGGCGCTGAACCAGTCCAGGTTCGGGAACATTTTCTTGATGTCCCACATCACCGATTCCAGACGCTCGGCGATGTCGTACATCTTCATGCTCGACTGCTCTTCGGACAGCTCGCGGGCCACATCCTTGATCACCTTGTTGCGCGGATCGGAGACGGTGTAGACCGGGTGGCCGAAACCGATCACCACTTCCTTGCGCTCGACGCGGGCCTTGATGTCTTCCTCGGCCTCATCCGGGGTGTCGTAGCGCTTCTGCACTTCGAACGCCACCTCGTTGGCGCCGCCGTGCTTCGGACCGCGCAGCGCGCCGATGCCACCGCAGATCGCGCTGTACATGTCGCTGCCGGTGCCGGCGATGACACGGCAGGTGAAGGTCGAGGCATTGAACTCGTGTTCCGCGTACAGGATCAGCGAGGTGTGCATTGCCTTCACCCACGACTCCTGCGGCTTCTCCCCGTGCAGCAGGTGCAGGAAGTGGCCACCGATCGAGTCATCGTCGGTTTCCACGTCGATGGCGCGGCCGTTGTGGCTCCAGTGGTACCAATACAGCAGCATCGAACCGAGGCAGGCCATCAGCTTGTCGGCGATGTCACGCGCGCCCGGATGGTTGTGGTCGTCCTTCTCCGGCGCCACGCAGCCGAGCACGGACACGCCGGTGCGCATCACGTCCATCGGGTGCGCCGACGGCGGCAGTTCTTCCAGCGCCGCCTTCACCGCGGCCGGGATGCCACGCAGCGACTTCAGCTTGGCCTTGTAGGAAACCAGCTCGGCGCGGGTCGGCAGCTTGCCGTGCACCAGCAGGTAGGCGATTTCCTCGAACTCGCTGGTGTTGGCCAGGTCCAGGATGTCGTAGCCACGGTAGTGCAGGTCGTTGCCACTACGGCCCACGCTGCACAGCGCGGTGTTGCCGGCAGCGGTGCCGGACAGGGCGACGGACTTCTTCGGCTTGAAGGTCGGGGTTGCGGTCGTATCGTTCATGTTTCCCTCCGAAAACTTGATGGTGCAGGGTACTGCTTATTTCTTGGCGGCGAACAGTGCATCGAGCTGCTGCTCGAAGGCGTGGTAGCCGATGCGGTCGTAGAGTTCTTCGCGGGTCTGCATGACTTCCACCACGTTGCGCTGATGACCATCGCGGCGCACCGCCTGGTAGACGTTCTCGGCGGCCTTGTTGGCCGCACGGAAGGCCGACAGCGGGAACAGTTGGATGGCGACGCCGGCCGAAGCCAGTTCATCGCGGCTGAACAGCGGAGTGGCACCGAACTCGGTGATGTTGGCCAGCACCGGCACCTTCACCGCGTCGACGAAGCGGCGGTAGGTATCCAGATCGTAGGCGGCCTCGGCGAAGATGCCGTCGGCACCGGCCTCGACACAGGCAATGGCGCGCTCGATGGCCTTGTCCACGCCGTCCACCTGGATGGCGTCGGTACGCGCGATCAGGAAGAAGTCCGGATCGGTCTTGGCATCGGCGGCTGCCTTCACGCGGTCCACCATTTCGCCCTGCGAGACGATCTCCTTGCCGGGGCGGTGACCGCAACGCTTGGCGCCGACCTGGTCTTCGATATGGCAGGCGGCCGCACCGGCCTTGATCAGCGACTTCACGGTGCGCGCGATGTTGAACGCACTCGGGCCGAAGCCGGTGTCGATGTCCACCATCAACGGCAGGTCGCAGACATCGGTGATGCGGCGCACGTCCACCAGCACGTCTTCCAAGGTGTTGATGCCCAGGTCCGGCAGGCCCAGCGAGCCGGCAGCAACACCGCCGCCGGACAGGTAGATGGCGCGGAAGCCGGCGCGCTTGGCCAGCAGTGCATGGTTGGCGTTGATCGCGCCGATCACCTGCAGCGGCGATTCGGCAGCCAGCGCCTCACGGAAGCGGGCACCGGCGGAGAAAGGGGCGGAAGCGGTCATGCGGCAATCCAGGTTGAAGTACGGGATAGAGAGCGCAAGCACCATGCCAAGCTGCAAGCCGTTGATTTCACGGGAATGACGCTCGCTCAACAGTGAAACATATGAAACATTGAAACGGATGTATCATGAAACATCCCGTCCAACGCGCGCCGCCATGTACCTGCCCCGCTCGCCTCTGCGCCACGCCGATGCCGACCCCGGCCGCCCGGTGATCTGGACCGTCAGCGTCTCGCGGCTGACCGGCCTGCTCGGCGACGTCATTCCCGAGTTCGACCGCCGCGCGCGCATCGAGCAGATCAACCTCGGCTTCGAGGAAGCGGTGGACGTGATCGGCCAGCGTCTGCGCCGCGAGCACTGTGACGTGGTCATCGCCGGCGGCTCCAACGCGGCCTGGCTGCGCGGCCGGCTGGAGCTGCCGCTGGTGCCGATCCAGGCCAACGGCTTCGACCTGATGGAAGCGCTGGCGCGGGCGCGTCGAATCGCCAGCCGCATCGGCCTGGTCACCCACGCCAGCGACGTGCCGGTGTTCAGCAACTTCCAGCAGAGTTTCGGCCTGGATATCGAGCATCGCCGCTTCGTCACCCGCGAGGACGCCCGCGACTGCATCGCCGACCTGCGCGCCAACGGCATCGAGGTGATCGTCGGCACCGGCATGGCCATCGATCATGCCGAACAGGCCGGCCTGCCCGGTGTGCTGCTGTACTCGGCAGATTCGGTACGGCAAGCGTTCGAGCATGCGTTGGAACTGACCCAGACCCTTGCCCGCTCCGGCGGCAGCCGGCCCGCGCCGCGCCGCCGCGCCGCACCGCGCAGCGATGCCCACGACCTGCTCGGCGACAGCGAGGCCATGGCACAGGTGCGCGCACAGATCGCGCTGTACGCCCCGCATGACAGCACCGTACTGATCACGGGCGAAACCGGCACCGGCAAGGAACTGGTGGCGCGCCAGCTGCACGCCGCCAGCGGCCGCCGTGGCCGCTTCGTGGCACTGAACTGTGGCGCGATCAGCGAATCGCTGCTGGAAGCGGAGCTGTTCGGCTACAGCGATGGCGCCTTCACCGGCGCACGTCGTGGCGGCCGTGTCGGCCTGGTCGAGGCCGCCGATGGCGGCACCCTGTTCCTGGATGAGATCGGCGAACTGCCGCTGCCGCTGCAGACCCGCTTGCTGCGCGTATTGGAAGAGCGCGAAGTGCTGCGTGTCGGCGCCACCGAACCGACCCCGGTCGACCTGCGCGTGGTGGCCGCGACCCTGCAGTCGCTGGAACAGCGCGCGGCAGCCGGCAGCTTCCGCCGCGACCTGTACTACCGCCTGGCCGCGCTGCGTATTGCCCTGCCCGCGCTGCGTGCCCGGCGCGGTGACATCCCGCTGTTGACGCAGCATTTCTTCCGCCAGCTGCGTGGTATCGATGCGCCACTGGATGCGGAGGCACTGGCGGTGCTGACCACCGCCGAGTGGCCCGGAAATGTGCGCGAATTGCGTAATCTGGTGGATCGGCTGCGCATCCATTGGCAACCCGGTGAAGGGCTGATTGATGCCGCGCGACTGCTGCAGCTGGCACCCGAGCTGGTGAATGAGGGCGCCGCTGCGCTACCAGTGGAAAGCAACGGCAAGCGCCCGCCGCGTGCGCAGTTGGAAACGCTGTTGCAGGAACACCGCAATGACCGCGAGGGGATGGC
Source organism: Stenotrophomonas veracruzanensis (assembly GCF_032911525.1). NCBI lineage: Bacteria > Pseudomonadati > Pseudomonadota > Gammaproteobacteria > Lysobacterales > Lysobacteraceae > Stenotrophomonas > Stenotrophomonas veracruzanensis. The sequence continues at coordinate 7,682 of NZ_JAWJTI010000027.1, read as the reverse complement.
ACAGGCGCTGGGCGTATCACGCACCACGCTGTGGCGCTGGCTGCGCGCGGAGAATTTGTAGCATCGAGCTTGCATGCCTTCTGTAGAGTCGAGCCATGCTCGACTACAAAAAGCAGCCGAGCATGGGCTCGGCTCTACAGGGTGCGTGCCGTCAGCGCGCCCAACGCGCCTCGATGGCGAACCGACCGCTCCCTATCGCCGCAACCCATAGCAGCAGCACCCCAAGCGGCACTTCGCTGAGGTAGAAGAACCAGCTCAGCCAATCGGGCACGCTCAGTCCCGCAGGAATGCGCGCGATGCCATCAGTCATTGCGGCCACCGCACAGATGCCCGCCAGCAGCAGGGCCGAGGGGCGACTCAGCAGACCCAGCACCAGCAGGCCGCCGGCGATCCATTCGATCACACCGAGCACCGGCGCACTGAACACCGGGAACGGGATCCCCGCATCGACCAGCGTATGCACCATACGTTCGCGGCCCGCATCGGTGAACACCTTGTTCCAGCCGGACACGCAGAACATCACCCCGGCCACGATGCGGGCGATCAACAGCAGGAACGCTTCCACGCCGTGACGCGGCGGCGGCACCGCAAACAGGCAACGCCAGGAGGGCATGGCAACTCCGGAAGTCGAGGACATTCGTTGGAGTGTGCCGGTTGGTTGATTGCCCGCAGATGAAGCGCATGGGTCCGAATGCGACAATCCACTCTTGTAGAGTCGAGCCATGCTCGACTGCTTTACGCGCCAGAGCAACAGCAGTCGAGCATGGCTCGACTCTACAAAAAGCGTGCGTCGGCAAGCAGAAGCTCGATCTCCTCCACCTGCACGACAGGCACCTGCCACGGATGATGCGGCACGATGCCCTGTTCGAAGATGCGCTGCAGCCGCTGCGGATCACGCGGCAGGCAGAACTCCAGGCGCACGCTGGCGACCACTTCGGTGCGACCCGCCTCACCCTGTGCGGGCGACGCACCCACGCGCGGGCGGAACTGCTCGAACCCCGGCGCCGACCACCACATACCGTGTTCGTAGTCGCCGGCCGCCAGCGCGTCCACCGCCAGGATGCCCTGCTTCACCGCATCCAGTGCTGCCGACGGCACGAACACCACCACGCGGTACAGCGGCAGGCGTTGCATCGGGCAGCCTTACGGGTACAGCAGGCGCTTGCTCCAGCGCCCTTCGGCGCCGGCTTCATAGCACCAGCGTTCGTGCAGGCGGAACTGCGCGCCGTACCAGAACTCGATGCGGTCGGGCACCACGCGCAGGCCGCTCCAGCCCTCCGGGCGCGGCACGTCCTTGCCCTCAAAGCGGGCTTCGACCTCGGCCACGCGCGCATCGAATTCCTCGCGCGTTGCCAGCGTCTTCGACTGCTGCGAGGCCCACGCGCCGATCTGGCTCATGCGCGGGCGGCTGGCGAAATAGGCATCGGCTTCGGCATCGGCGACCTGCTCGACACGGCCTTCAATGCGCACCTGGATACCGGCCTCGCGCAGGCTGCGCCACAGGAACAACAGCGCGGCCTGCGGATTGGCCTGCAGCTCCTGGCCCTTATGGCTGTCCAAGTGGGTGTAGAACACGAAACCACGCTCGTCGAACGCCTTCAGCAGCACGGTACGTGCCGAGGGACGGCCGTGCGTATCGGCAGTGGCCACGGTCATCGCGTTCGGCTCGACCTCGCGGCTCTGTTTGGCTTCTTCGAACAGGTCGGCAAACGTGGACAGGGCTTCGGCGTACAGGTCGCTCATGATTGCGTTCTTCTCACACGGATTGGGCTATTGTGGCTGCATGGCCGCTGCTGCGTATATGCCCCAGGTGAAAGGATTCCCCGAAACATTGGCCGAACAGGTGCTGGACGATGCACTGGGCAGCGGTGCAGCGGTTCCAGTATTGGCGATCAGCGGCCTGCAGGGGAGCGGCAAATCGACGCTGGCCGCACAGGTGGTGGCGCGCGCCCAGTCGCGCGGCCTGAACGCCGCCACGCTGTCCATCGATGATGTCTACCTGACCCGCGCACAGCGCCAACGACTGGCCCGCCAGGTGCACCCGCTGCTGATCACCCGCGGCCCGCCGGGCACCCATGACCTGCCGCTGGCCCACGCAGTGCTGGACGCGGTGGCCGCACGCCAGCCGTTCGCGATGCCGCGCTTCGACAAGCTGGCCGATGAACGCCTGCCGCAAGCCCACTGGCCGCAGCTGCAGCAACCGCTGGACCTGCTGGTCTTCGAAGGCTGGTTCCTGGGCACGCCTGCGCAGGATGACGACGCGCTGGACAGCCCGTTGAACGCACTGGAGCGCGAAGCCGACGCCGATGGTCGCTGGCGGCGCTGGTGCAACCAGGCGCTGGCCCGCGACTACCCGGCGCTGTGGCAGCGCTGCGACCGCCTGTGGTTCCTGCAGCCACCGGATTTCTCGGTGGTACCGCGCTGGCGGTGGCAGCAGGAGCAGAACCTGCAGGCCGCGCAGCCGGGCCGGCACGGCATGAGCCGGCCGCAGCTGGAGCGCTTCGTGCAGTACTACGAACGGGTCAGCCGGCAGGCGCTGGCTACCCTGCCCGCCCTGGCCGACCACCTAGTAATGCTGGACGGCCAGCGACAGGTGCAGGACGTGCGCTGAGCGCGCCTATTCCACCAGGAAGGTTACCCGCAGGTTGACCCGCCATTCGGTGATTTCGCCGCTGCCATTGGTGACCACCTTGGTCTCGTTCACCCAGGCGCCCTGGATGCCCTTTACCGTCTCGGAGACCTTCTTCAGACCGCTGCGCACGGCGTCCTCCACGCTCTTCGGCGAGGAGGCGGTGATTTCGATAACCTTGGCGACCGTCATGGCCTGTACTCCGGTTGGCGCGGGAAACCCCGCAGGAACGCCTACCCTGACGTGAAGGACGTAAAGGCCAGGGCACGGAGGTGTTAGCATCACAGGGCATGAATCCTGCTCCGAACCTGATCCTGATCGGCCCGATGGGCGCCGGCAAAACCTGCATCGGCCGCCGCCTGGCCGAGCGCTTCACGCTGGACTTCGTCGATGTCGACCAGGCCATCGTCGATGCCGCCGGCGCCAGCATTCCGACCATCTTCGAGCATTCCGGCGAAGCCGGCTTCCGCAGCCATGAACGCGAGGCGCTTGCCCGCGTGCTGGAAGGTCGCGGCCAGCTGGTCTCCACCGGTGGCGGCGCGGTGCTGGATCCGGACAACCGTGCACTGATCGCCCAACGCGGCTTCGTGGTCTACCTGCGGGTCAGCGTGGCCGCGCAGCTGGAACGCCTGGCCCGCGACAAGGGCCGGCCGCTGCTGCAGCGCCCGGACCGCGAGCAGGTGCTGCACGATCTGGCCGCACACCGCGACCCGCTGTACCGCGAACTGGCCGACCTCACCCTTGATACCGACCCGTATACCGCTGCCGACGCGACCGCCCACCTGGTGGTCAAGCTGGCCACGCAATGGCAGCGCCAGGACCTGACCGCATGACTTCCCCCGCCCTGCTGCAGGTCGCCGTTGGCGGCGACCGCCCCTACTCCATCACCATCGGCGCCGGAGCCCAGGCCGATGGTGCTGCACTGGCCTCGCATGTTCGCGGCCGCCACGTGCTGCTGCTCAGCGACAGCGAAGTGGCCCCGCGCTATCTGGCGTCGGTCAAGCAGACGCTGTTGGCTGCCCGCCCCGACCTGATCGTCGGCGAGCACGTGCTGGCCGCCGGCGAAGCCTCCAAGACCCTGGCTGAATTCGGCCGCGCGATCGAAGCGCTGGCCGCACTCGGCGCCACCCGCGACGCCTGCGTGTTCGCCCTCGGTGGCGGCGTGGTCGGTGACCTCGCCGGTTTTGCCGCCGCCTGCTGGATGCGCGGCGTGGATTGCGTGCAACTGCCGACCACCTTGTTGGCGATGGTCGATTCGTCGGTAGGCGGCAAGACCGCGGTCGACATTCCGGCCGGCAAGAACCTGGTTGGCGCGTTCCATCCACCGCGTGCGGTCATTGCCGACACCCGCGTGCTGGCCACCCTGCCGCCGCGCGAGCTGCGTGCTGGCCTGGCCGAAGTGGTCAAGTACGGCGCGCTGGGTGATGCCGTGTTCTTCGAATGGCTGCAGCAGCATGCCGATGCGCTGCTGGCCGGCGAAGACAACGTGCTTTCCGAAGCCATCGCGCGCAGCTGCCGGCACAAGGCCGCCATCGTCGAGCGCGATCCGTTCGAGAAGGGCGAGCGCGCCCTGCTCAACCTCGGCCATACCTTCGGCCATGCCATCGAGACCGAGCAGGGCTACGCGGCCCCGGGCCGCGACGCGCTGAACCATGGCGAAGCCGTAGCGGTCGGCATGGTGCTGGCCGCAACGCTGTCCACCGAGCTCGGCCTGGCCGAGGATGCCGACCGCGCCCGCCTGCAGGCGCTGCTGGAACACCTCGGCCTGCCGGTGGCGATCCCGGCCGGGCTGGACCCGCAGGCCTTGCTCGGCCGCATGCGGCTGGACAAGAAGAACGTGGCCGGCCGCCTGCGCCTGGTGCTGTGGCGCGGCATGGGCCGTGCCGAAGTGGTGCCGGATGTGGATGAGGCGGTGGTGCTGAAGGTGCTGTCGTCCCGGTAGTGGCGGCCGCTGGCCGGCAACGTCAGCGACGAGGAAGCCGGCCAGCCGCCGGCACGACCGCGTTGCGGCCGGGGTCACCCTGGCCCCGCTACAATCGGCGCCATGCACGTCTACCTGCAACATCCCGACGCCGGTGCGCAGGCACCGCGCTTCCTGCGCCTGAGCCTGCAGCCGGACCTGTTCGGCGGCTGGGAGCTGCTGCGCGAGAGCGGCCGCGTCGGTGCCCGCTCGCAGCTGCGGCGCGAGCTGTTCCTGCAGGCCGACGAAGCCCACCATGCTTTCGAGAAAGCCCGCGATGCCGAACTGCATCGCGGCTTCCAGATCCTTTCGCACGGCGACTGACGCCGCTGCCAACTTTCGTCCAAGGAATGCCCATCGTGACCAGCCCTCTCCGCAATGATCGCCTGCTGCGCGCCCTGCGCCGCGAACCGGTGGACTGCACCCCCGTCTGGCTGATGCGCCAGGCCGGACGCTACCTGCCGGAGTACCGCGCGACCCGGGCCAAGGCCGGCAGCTTCCTGGCCATGGCCAAGAATCCGGAGATTGCCTGCGAGGTCACCCTGCAGCCGCTGCGCCGGTTCCCCTTGGACGCGGCCATTCTGTTCTCGGACATCCTCACCATTCCCGATGCGATGGGCCTGGAGCTGTACTTCGTCGAAGGCGAAGGCCCGAAGTTCCGTCACCCGGTACGTGATGAAGCGGCCATCGCCAAGCTGGCGGTGCCGGACATGGAACAGGACCTGCGCTATGTGATGGACGCGGTGCGCCTGATCCGCCGCGAGCTGGACGGCCAGGTGCCGCTGATCGGCTTCTCCGGCAGCCCGTGGACACTGGCCTGCTACATGGTGGAAGGCGGCGGCAGCAAGGACTTCGCGCGCATCAAGGCGATGGCACTGAACCACCCGCAGGCCCTGCACCGCCTGCTGGAGGTCACCACCGACGCGGTGATTGCGTACCTGGGCGCGCAGCGCGCGGCCGGTGCGCAGGCGCTGCAGGTGTTCGACACCTGGGGTGGCGTGCTGTCGCCGTCGATGTACCGCGAGTTCTCGCTGCGCTACCTGCAGCGCATCGCCGAAGGCCTGGAGCGCGGCGAAGGCAGCGAGCGCACGCCGCTGATCCTGTTCGGCAAGGGCACCGGCCTGCACCTGGAAGCGCTGTCGCAGACCGGCGCCGATGCGCTCGGCCTGGACTGGACGCTGGACCTGGACGAGGCGATGCGCCGTACCGGTGGCCGCGTCGCCCTGCAGGGCAACCTTGACCCGACCACGCTGTACGCCTCGCCGGATGCAATCGCCGCAGCCGCCGCGCGCGTGCTCGACACCTATGCTGCCGGCAACGGCGGCTCGCGCGAGGGCCATGTGTTCAATCTGGGCCACGGCATGTCGCCGGACATGGACCCGGCACATGTGCAGGTGCTGGTCGACGCGGTGCACGCGCACAGCCAGCGCTGAACACTGCGCACGCGGTTGCGGCGCGATGTTGATCGCGCCGTGACCCGCAGTGCGCGATCATGGTGGCCCCCACGCTGCACCGGCCGCACCCCATGTCCACATCGCCATCGACCTACAACCGCCAGCGCCCTCTGCTGTGGCTGGTTTCGTTGGCGATCTTCATGCAGATGCTGGACTCGACCATCGTCAACACGGCCTTGCCGGCGATGGCCGCCAGCCTGGGCGAAAGCCCGCTGCAGATGCAGTCGGTGGTGTTCAGCTACGCGCTGGCGGTGGCCACCTTCATTCCCGCCTCCGGCTGGATCGCAGACCGCTACGGCACCCGTCGCACCTTCCTGGTGGCGATCATCCTGTTCACGCTTGGCTCGCTGGCCTGCGCACTGGCCCAGCACCTGCACCAGCTGGTTGGTGCACGCGTGCTACAGGGCATCGGCGGTGCCATGCTGCTGCCGGTCGGTCGGCTGGCGGTGATGCGCTCGGTACCGCGCGAAGATTTCCTGCGCGCGATGAGCTTCATCGCCATCCCGGCCCTGGTCGGCCCGCTGATCGGCCCGACGCTGGGCGGCTGGCTGGTGGAGATCGCCTCATGGCACTGGGTGTTCCTGATCAACCTGCCGATCGGCGTGATCGGTTTCATCGCCGCGATGAAGATCATGCCCGACCACTACGCCAGCCATCGCACCCGTTTCGACCTGCGTGGCTACATCATGCTGGCCTTCGCGATGGTGGTGCTGTCGCTGGCACTGGACGGCATCTCCGGGCTCGGTACGCCACATGCGCTGGTGATGCTGATGACCGTGGCCGGCCTGGCGGCGCTGGTGGGTTACTGGCTGCACGCGGCCAATTCGACGGCGCCGTTATTCTCGCTGGCACTGTTCCGCGTACCCAGCTACCGCATCGGCATCCTCGGCAACCTGTTCTCGCGCATCGGCAGCAGCGCCATGCCAATGCTGATCCCGTTGCTGCTGCAGGTCGGCCTGGGCCTGGGCCCGATGAACGCCGGCCTGATGATGGTGCCGGTGGCAGCCGCCGGCATGGTATCGAAGAAGCTGGCAGTGAAGCTGGTGGAGCACTACGGCTACCGCCGCGTGCTGATGGTCAACACCGTGCTGGTGGGCCTGGCGATGGCCAGCTTCATCCTGATGACACCCGGCCAGCACCTGGCCTGGCGCCTGCTGCAGCTGGCCTTCTTCGGTGCGGTCAATTCGCTGCAGTTCACTGTGATGAACACGGTGACCCTGCGTGACCTGGACCGAGAGTTCGCCAGTTCCGGCAACAGCCTGCTGTCGATGGTGATGATGCTCGCCGCCGGTTTCGGTGCCGCTGCAGCCGGCAGCCTGCTGGCCGCGTTCGGCAATCACCTGGACAGCAACAGCGCGACCGCGGCGCTGCATGCCACGTTCCTGTGCGTAGGCGCGATCACCCTGACCTCGACGATGATCTTCTGGCAGCTGCCTGATACAAAGCCCGAACCACGGCAGGTCGAGCACGTCGCGGAGTGAGGGTGGTTCGGCAGGGCTGCGCCCTGCACCTGCAGAAGCCGAAGCAACAGCAACAGCAACAGCAACAGCGAGCATTCCGTGGGTTGGCGGGGCGGTGTGGGCTTGCAGGACACGCCGTAAACCCATCCCTGGGGGCTCGATGGCGCCATCCATGGCGC
>NZ_JAWJTI010000026.1:0-56601 GCF_032911525.1 Stenotrophomonas veracruzanensis | reverse complement strand
CCCCCCCCCCCCCCCCCCCCCCACTACCGGAGCAGGATCAGGCCGCAGCGCGCGCCTGTGTCATCGACTGCAGACGGAACGCGCCCACCGCTTCGGCCAGGGCATGCACCTGCGCCTGCATCTGCGCTGTCGAAGCACCCGCCTCTTCCACCAGGCTGGCGTTGCGCTGGGTACTGGCTTCCATCTGCACGATGGTCTGGTTCACCTGTGCGATGCCGGCATGCTGGTCCTGCGACGCACTGCGGATGCCGGCCAGGAGGTCCGCCAGCTGCTGCACGCTGCCGACAATCTCGCCCATCGTGGTACCAGCCTGTTCGGCCTGCTGGTTGCCCTGGCCGACTCGCGCCACCGAATCCTCGATCAACCCCTTGATCTGCTTGGCCGCATCGGCGCTGCGCTGCGCCAGCAGGCGCACCTCCGCAGCCACCACGGCGAAGCTGCGACCCTGCTCACCGGCGCGCGCGGCTTCCACCGCAGCATTCAGCGCGAGGATGTTGGTCTGGAAGGCGATGCCATCGATCAACTGGGTGATGTCACCGATCCGTCGTGAGGCTTCACTGATGCCGTGCATGGTTGCCACCACCTGGTCGACCGCCGCGCCGCCGCGCCGGGCCACTGCCGCCGCGCCCTTGACCAGCGCGTCGGCACGGCCCGCAGCATCGGCATTGCGGCCGACGGTGTCGGTCAGCTCGTGCATCGACGCTGCGGTCTCTTCCAGGTTGGCCGCCTGCTGCTCGGTGCGCTGTGACAAGTCATGATGACCGGCGACGATCTCGCCAACGCCGGTATCGAGGCTGGACGCCGCCTGCTGGATGCGGGTGACGATGCGGCCCAGTTGCGCGACGGTGGCGTTGGCATCATCGCGCATGCGTGCGAACACGCCCTGCAGCTCACCTTCCATGCGCACGCTGAGGTCGCCGCGGGCCAGCGCAGCCAGAAGCGCCTGCAGATCGCCGAGGTTGGTCTCGAAGGTGGCCAGCAAGCGGTTGATGCTGGTCGACAGTGTGCGCACGAAGCCCTGTTTTCCCTCCAGCGCGATGCGGCCATGCAGGTCACCGTGCGCGGCGGCATCGACCAGTGCCGCGACCTCGGTTTCCAGCAGGGTTTCCAGCGCGCGGCTGCGCCACTCCACTGCCACGCCGAGAAAGTGCCCTTCATCGACGATGGGATTGGCGATCAGCTGATAGCGCACACCGCCATGGCCGATCTCGCGCTCTTCGCGCTGTCGCACGCCGGCCAGGGCGGCCAGGGCCGGATGCAGGCGCACCGCATCGCTGCCCATCAGGTCTTCAGCCCGCAGTTCCAGCTGCAGCAGCAGGGCTGGATTGGCATACGCAACCAGGCCTTCGGCATCGATCACCATCAGGCCGGTCTGCGCGCTGTCCAAGGCCTGGCGCACGCGGGTGTTGCCGCGCGCCACGGCACGCTCGGTCTCGATGCGCGCGCGCAGGCGCTGCTGCATGTCGACCAGACGCTGGGCAAGCTGGCCGATCTCATCATTGGCGTTGTAGACGCTCAGGGTGGTGTCCAGGCGATCGTCGGCGATGTCGCTGGCGAAGCGCAGGGTGTCCTGGATCGGCTGGCGTACCGCACGCAGGACCAGCACCAGGCTGGTGATCAGCACGCCGGCCACCAGCAGCAGGGTCAGTGCGAACAGCACGCTCATCGTGCGCGCGCCGGCCTGCTGGCGCGCCTGCGCCCTGGCCAGCGCCGCTACCTGCGCCTGTTGGAATGCGGCCAGCGCCGGCGCTACACCCGCGGCAGTATCCAGCAACGACTGTGCTTCCACATCCAGGCCGACCCGGGCAGCGGTATAGCCCAGCAATGCGGCCTGATACGCCTCCATCCCGGTGCGCAGGGTGTCCTGCGCGTCTGCGGGCAGCCCCGCCAGCGCGAGGTCAAACGGCAGCTTCTCCTCGCTGGCACGGTCGGCGTGGGTGGAATCACCGTCGAGCAGCAGCAGTGCCTCCTGCCTTCGCATCTTCTGCAGGGACAGCGCCAGCGCGGGCCGCTGCTGCACATCCACCTGCGCCTGCAGGGTGTCGGCGGCCTGCTGCAGCTGCGCGGCGAGGCCGGCATCACCACGGCCCATCTCGTCGACCCGTTCGAACAGGGCGGCGACACCCTGCGAGAACCCGCCGGCGGCTTCAGTCAGCGCCTGCAGGGCCTTGCGACGGCCAGCATCCATCGGCGTCGCGCGCAGCGCCTGCAGATCGATCTGCAACGCCTTCTGCGTGTCCAACAGCTGCGCGCGGTCGGCATCATCGAAACTGCGTGCATACTGGGTCTGCAGGCGACGCGCTTCGGCCACCCGCGTGGACAGGCTGGCAGCCAGATCGCTGCCGCGCTGGTAGCTGGCCTGGCTGCGCGCAGCCAGTGCGTTGGCATGACCAGTCCAGGCGTAGACAGCGGCGATCGCCACCAGGCCCAGGCCACAGACCCACAGGGTCGCCTTGAGCTTGTTGGCCACGCTGAGCCGATGCGGCTGCAGCCAGCGCAGCAGCCCGGGGGACGCCGAGTGCAACGCAGCAAGGCGCGTGCGCAGGGACCGGAGGTGGGGGACAACGGCCGACATGACAGACTCCAGGCGAAAGGACGCACCTGTATCGGCCGGATTCAGCCCAACTTTAGTGCTTTCTTCGTCCGCGCCCCCCCGTCACCGGTGGACGCGGCCTTTGTACCGGGTGCAGGCGACGGAGGCATGACACGGCCGCCGCGCTTGACCTCAACCCCGGTTGGGGGAGCACAGTGGACGCCCCTTCCCCGCCAGGTGCCTCCATGACGACGCTCGATGTGCCCCGCTATCTGCAGCGCCTGCAGCTGGATGCGCCGCCATCGCGGACGCTGGCCGGCCTGACCCTGCTGCAGCAGCGCCACAACGCACTGCTGCCCTTCGAAACCCTCAGCTGCCTGCTGCGCGATGCGGTGCCGATCGACCTGGACAGCGTGCAGCGCAAGCTGCTCGACGAGCGCCGCGGTGGTTACTGCTTCGAACTCAATGGCGGGTTGCTGGCGCTGCTGCAGGTATTGGGCTTCGATGCGCAGCCATTGAGCGCGCGGGTGCTGCTGGCCGCCCGGGACGGCGAACTGACCGCGCGTACCCACCTGTTGCTGCGCGTGCAGGTGGATGGCGATGACTGGCTGGTGGATGCCGGTTTCGGCAGCCTGACCCCGACCGTGCCGCTGCGCCTGCACGATCCGCAGCCACAGGCCACGCCGCACGAGCGCTACCTGCTGCAGCGCCTGCCCGACGACGGTGAGTTCGTGCTGTCGGCCGAGTCCAACGAGGGCTGGCGGGCGATGTATCGGTTCGACCTGCAGGCGCCGGCCCCGATCGACAACGTGGTGGGCAACTGGTACGTATGCACCCATCCCGACTCCAGTTTCCCCGGTCAGCTGCGTGCATCGCTGACCGGGCCGGACTGGCGCCGGACCATCGGCAGCGGCAACTACACCGAGTACCGCCCCGGGCAGGCACCGGACAAGCGCCCGCTGCATGATGTCGGTGATGTACGCGACGTGCTGCAGCAGCGCTTCGGCATCCAGCTGCCGGACGACCCGCGGCTGGACCCGGCCATCAATGACTGGCTGCAGCGCTCGCGCGCCGCGCTCTTGTAGAGCCGAGCCCATGCTCGGCTGAGCTGGAGCGGCTGGGCCAACAGCAGCCAAGCATGGGCTCGGCTCTACAGAATCGCGCGCGCCTGCACTGCGATCCGGTTGCCTTCACTGTCGCGGATCTCGGCCACACGCCAGTCACCCGCATCAGCCGGGCCGAAGCGCAGCTCGGCCCCGGCCTGAAGCGCACGGTCGAGGCTGGCATCCAGGTCATCGACGCCGATATAGATGCGCGCCCCCTGCTCGGACGGCTGGTAGTCCGCGCCGTGCACCAGCGCAATGCTGGCACCGGCGGCCTCATCGGAGAACGGCAGGTAGGCCATCCGGCAGTCATGCAGCAGGATAGGTTCGTCCATCGCGACCTGCAGCCATCGCTGGTAGAACGTGATGGCCCGGTCCAGGTCACTGGCCGGGATCTCTACATGCAGGATCGGGTTCACTGGCACTCCTTGCTCCGTCCACTCAGATGATGCGCAGGGTAATCGCCTTCAGCACTGCACGGGTGCGATCGCGGGTGCCCAGCTTGTCGAGTATGGCGGACACGTAGTTCTTCACCGTGCCTTCGGCCAGGAACAGGCTGCGCGCGATCTCCTTGTTGCTGTAACCACCGGCCAGCAGGCGCAGGATCGCCACTTCGCGCTCGCCGAAAGTATCGGTGGGCGGTGCTTCGTCGTGGAAGCGGTAACGGGCGCGCACCGGCTCGGTGCTGACCGGCAGCAGCAGGGTTTCACCAGCGGCGACGCGCTCGATTGCTTCGCGCAGGTCTGCGGGTGCAGCGTCCTTGAGCAGGAAGCCCTGAGCACCGGCCTCGCTGGCGCGCAGCAGCAGATCACTTTCATCGAAGGTGGTCAGCAGCAGCCAGGGCGTGGCATCGCCGCGCGCCCGCAGCTGGCGCAGTGCCTCGATGCCATCCATCCCGGGCATGCGGATGTCACTGAGCACTACCTCCACACGCTGCGTGTCCAGTGCATCCAGCAGCATCTGGCCATCTTCGGCCTCCAGCACTACGTCTACCCCCAAGCCCTGCAGGAGCGCACGCAGGCCGGCACGCACCAGCGCCTGGTCATCAGCCAGGGCAACGCGGATCGCGGCGCCGCTCATGTCGGCAACCATGCGGTCAGGTGCATGCCGCCCTGTGCGGTGCGCGCGAGTTCCAGCCGGCCACGCACCGCAGCCAGGCGCTCGCGCATGCCGGCGATGCCATTGCCTTCGCGGATGCGCTCGGAGCGCTGGCCGTCATCGCGGATATCGATACGCAACCGTGAATCCTCTTCGTTGATCGTCAGCCATACGGTTTCTGCATTGCCGTGCCGTGCCGCATTGGTCAGCGCTTCCTGCACCAGCCGCAGCACCGTCTCGGCCATCAGCGGATCCCCCACGCGCACGCCCTCTCCTATCTGCAGCTGCAGTCTCGGTCGCGGGAACGGCGCCGCCAGCGCATGCAATGCCGTGGCCAGATCGAGGCCGCGATCATCACGCATCGACTGCACCACCTGGCGGATATCGGCCAGCAGTTCGCCGGACAACTGTTCCGCCAGGACCAGCCCTTCGCGGCCGGCCAGCGCAGGGTCAGCGGCCAGGGCGCGCAGGTTGAGCCGCATCGCGGTGAGCTTGTGCCCAGCCACATCGTGCAGTTCGCGGGCCAGGCGCAGGCGCTCGGCATCACGTGCGCTGTCGGCCAGCAGCGCGCGGGTGGCCAGCAGGTCGGCGTTGACCCGGGCCAGGTCATCACGGGCCAGCGCCGTGCTGCGCGCATAGTGCGCGGTCAGCGCGGCGAACGCCTGGAAGCCGCCATACAACAGCACCACCAGCAGCGGCTGACTGAAGCCGCTGTGGCGCAGCACGGCATACACCGCCAGGTTGGCCAGCAGCGCAACACCCAGCACGAAGCGCGGCGGCCAGTGCTCGGCCAGTTGAGCGACCAACACCACCAGCAGCACCGGAGCGGTTCCAGTGCGCGGCTGCAGCGCAACCAGCGCAACCGCCAGCAGGGCCTGCAACACCGCAGCGACGGCACGCACGCGGGAAGGCATCGACGCCCAGCCGTGAACCACGAACAGCAGCAGGAACACGGCAAGCAGCAGTAGGCTCAGCCCGGCGCCACTGCGCTGCACCGCGAACGACAGGCCCACCACCAGCACGGTGACCAGGCCGGCGAGGCTGAGCGGACGCAAGAGATGGCGGAACAGGCTGGGCATGGCCAGATGCTGACCGGCGCGCGCGCCGGCGGCAATGGGTCCAGCGTAGAAAGTGACTTCTGGCACGTCGAATCGATGACCACTGGCCCTGAACCCGGTGCAGCGCCCCGCGCAGACTGGCTCCACACCGCCACACCCACTTCCGGAGCCTCTGCCATGATCCGCAACGCCCTGCTCAGCACCGCCCTGACTGCCCTGGCTCTGGCCGGCAGTGCCCACGCCGCCGACCTGGCCGTGACCGTGCACGACGTCCGCGCGCAGACCGGCACCCTGCGCGTTGCGCTGGTCGACAGCGCCGCCGCCTGGGACCGCAAGGCCAAGCCCGTGCAGGCCCAGCAGGCGGCGCCCAGCGGCGACAGCGCCCACTTCACGTTCAAGGGCGTACCGGCCGGCAGCTACGCCGTACTGCTCACCCACGACGAGAACGACAACGGCAAGCTCGACACCAACCTGGTCGGCATGCCGGTGGAAGGCTACGGCTTCAGCAACAACCCGCAGGTGATGCGCAAGCCGACCTTCGACGAAGCACGCGTCAATGTGCCGGCCGCTGGCGCCGCCATCGACATCACCCTGCGCTGATTCCCGCATCCAGACCCGAGGCCACCATGGACCGTCGCCGCTTCCTTCGTACCCTGCTCAGCAGCAGTGCCTGCCTGGCCCTGGGTGCCACCGCGCTGCGCAGCGCTCCCGCCTTCGCCGGCGACCCGGCGCGGTTCGCGCAGGGTATGCACGACCACCCGTGGCTGCTCGGCTGGCGCAGCGTCGGCAGCGAATGCCTCGGTCCGGCCACCGTGCAGTTACAGGGAAAACTGCCACCAGGCCTGGCCGGCACGCTGTACCGCAATGGCCCGGCGTGGACCGAGCGCGATGGCTTCCGCTACGACCACTGGTTCGACGGCGATGGCATGGTGCATGGCTGGCGTTTCAATGGTGATGGCAGCCTGACCCATCACGGGCGCATGGTCGCCACGCCGAAATTCACCCGTGAACAGAAGGCCGGCCGCTTCCAGTATCCGGCTGCCGGCACCAGCGTTCCCGGTGCGCTGGCGGTACGCAACAACGATGATGCCAACGTGGCCAACACCTCGGTGATGATGATCAATGGCCGCCTGTTCGCGCTGTGCGAATCCGGTTCGGCGTTCGAGGTGGACCCCGATTCGCTGCAGACGCTTGGCCCTGTCACCTGGCGTCCGGATCTGGCCGCGCTGCCGTTCTCGGCGCACCCGCTGCGCGACCGCGACGGCAGCCTCTGGAACTTCGGCTCGATCAGCCTGATGGGGGGACATGGCCTGCTGGTCTGGCACATCGGTGCGGACGGCCAGCTGCGCAGCGCCAATGTGATCGAAACCCCCGAACACGGCTATCTGCACGCGTTCGCGATGACCGACCAGCACCTGGTGTTCGTGATGATGCCGTTCGATTTCACCGGCGCAGGAGGCAGCTTCTTCGAGCGCATGCAGTTTGCACCGCAGCGTCCTGTGCGTATCGCGGTGGTCGCCAAGGACGCGCCGGACAAGGCGCAATGGTTCGAGGCTCCTTTCGCGGCGATCTACCACTTCGGCGACGCGTTCACCCGCGATGGCGGCATCGTGCTGCGCGCAGTGCGCCATGACGACATCAACGAGGCACGCTCGCCGATGAAGGAAGCGATGGCCGGTGACGGCGCACATGCGGCCAACAGTGGCGCCAGCCTGGTCGAGCTGCATCTGGACCTGCGTCGTGGACAGGCCCGCTGGCAGCCACTGGGCATCAGTGCGGTGGAGTTCCCGTTGTTCGACCCCCGTTCCGCCGGTACCCGTGGTGCGCGCCTGTACGCGCCGACCATCGACGGCCCGGCCACCGCACCGTACTTCAACGCGGTAGCCGCGTTCGACATCGAGCGCGGGCGCCGCCAGCTGTGGAACTACGGGCCGGACATCATGGCCGAGGAGCATGTGTTCGTACCGCGTCCGGGCAGCCGCAACGCCGATGATGGCTGGTTGATCGGTACCCTGCTTGATCCGGTGAACAAGCGCAGCGGCCTGGCGGTGCTGGATGCACGCCACCTGGGCGACGGTCCGCTGGCACAGGCCTGGCTGCCGTATGCGGTGCCACTGGGCTTCCACGGCACCTTCGCCGCGCGCGGCTGATTCCACGCCACACGGACACCGTTGTTGGCATGCTGGGTCTCCCGCGCCCCGTGGAGTCCTGCATGTCCCTGGCCGACCATCGAAATACGCTGGCACCGCACGGTTTCCTGCGCGTGGCGATCAACCTGGGCAACCCGGTGCTGGCACAGGGCGATGCGCGCTCACCGCGCGGCCCTTCGCTGGAACTGGCTACCGCATTGGCGCAGCGGATGGGGGTGCAGGCACGCTTCACCTGCCACGATGCCGCAGCCTCGGTGGTCGCCGCAGCGGGCGAAGACGGCTGGGATCTGGCCTTCCTGGCCATCGATCCGGCACGTACCGACCGCATTGCCTTCAGTGCCCCGTACGTGGAGATTGAAGGCACCTATCTGGTTCGCGAGGACAGCCCTGCGCAGCAGGTGGCCGACCTCGACCGCGAGGGGCTGCGCATCGCGGTGGGGCGTGGCGCGGCCTATGACCTGTTCCTGAGCCGTGAACTGCGCCACGCCACGATCGAGCGGGCGGAGACCTCTGCTGCGGCCATCACCCTGTTCGATCAGCAACGTCTGGATGCCGCAGCCGGTGTACGCCAGCCGCTGGACGCATGGGCGCAGACGCATTCCGGCCATCGCGTGCTGGCCGACCGTTTCACCGCGATCCAGCAGGCAGTGGCGGCACCGGCCTCACGCCCGGCCGACGCGCTGCAGGCCTTGTTCGAGGCAGTGGAGGCGATCAAGGCAGGCCCGTTGCTGGAGGAAGCGTTCGCGCGTGCCGGGCAGGCGGTTACGCTGGTCCGGTGACTGTGGAGTCGAGCCATGCTCGACTGCTCCTGCGAAAAGTCAGTCGAGCATGGCTCGACTCTACAAATGCTACAAATGCGCGTCTGCCATGTGCCGCACGTGCTCGGCGGCCTGCGCATGCAGCCAGTCGCGGAACGCGAGGAAGCCGCGATGGCTGGCCGAGCGCTGCGGGTACACCAGCCAATGCGGCCACGCCGTCTTCAGGCGCTGGCTGGACAGTGCCACCAGCTGGCCCGAATCGAGCAGCAGGCGTGCCCGGGTCACCCGGCCAAGAGCCACGCCCACGCCATCCAGAGCGGCCCGATGGTGCGCCTCCGAATCATCCAGCACCGCCACGAAGCGCGATGGCGGCCTCTGCCCGCTCAACGCGAACCAGGCGCCCCACGCCCCATCGGGATCGCCCAGCAGCGGCCACTGGGTCAACGGCACACGGTCAACGCCTCCCATGCGTTCGATCAACGCCGGGCTCGCCATCGGCACCAACCACTCATCGAACAGCGGTTCCACCACCAGGCCCGGCCATTGCCCGCTGCCCAGCCGTAGCGCCGCGTCGAACTGGCGCTGCCGCTCGAAATCAATCAGGCGTTCACTCGACTGCAGGTTGATCTCGATCTGTGGGTGCTCAGCCACGAACTGACCCAGGCGCGGCACCAGCCAGGCCGACGCCATCGACGGCACCGCGCTGATCGTCAGCACGTGCTCGGCACGTGCCGCGTAGGGCTGGAAGGCTTCGTGGATCGCATCCAGATGCGGACCCACCTGATCGAGCAGGCGCTGCCCCTCAAGGGTGAGGGTGACACCACGTGGCTGGCGGATCAGCAGCGGCTGCCCGAGCCGCTCTTCCAGCTGCCGCATCTGGTGGCTGAGCGCGCTGACGGTCAGGTTCATCGACGCCGCCGCACGCGACAGGTTGCCGAGCCGGGCGGCGGCCACGAAGCCTTGCAGGGCATGGAGCGGAGGGCGGGACATCAGGCTTGAATTCCTCTCAAGGCATGCTTGCGGAAATGTCGCTTTTTGCTCGTCCATGCTGCCCGTATCGTGCAATCCACTCAAGTGGAGGCACGCTCATGAACATCTTCAGCGGCTTGTTGTTCCTGCACGGCCATGTGGCCAGCGCCGAGCTGGCACGCCAGCTGGCCAGCGCGTCAACCCCTGCCCCGCAATGCGCGCCACAGCCGGCCGCGCCGGCTCAACCGCCGTGCCCCCGTTGAACGCGGCTCAACCTGCGTACCAGCGCTGGACGTGTGCAGGCAGCCACGGCATTGGATCGATATCCAGCGCCCTGCAACCATCGAGAGTGTCACGCAGCACGCCCTCGCCGGGGCCACCGGGCATCCGCAGGCCTTCCTCTTCCGGAAGCTGCACCGCAGCCCAGTCGTGCAGCCGGTCCATGCGCAGGCGCAGGGCGGCCCGCAGCCACGCCTTCAGTGGATAGCAGCGATAACCTTGCTCGCCCAACGCGGCAACCGCAAGCGACAAGGCCTGGTTGGCACCGCGTACCCATTCGGTGCGACCGCCAGCCTTGTCCTGGACCGTCATCGGCGCCGGCGCGCGGTGCGCCTTGAACGGCGAACGCAGCTGCAGTTCCAGATCCCGCGCATCGCGTTCGCTTTCCGCTTCCACCAGCGCACCGGCGTCGAGGTCGAAGAACTCGAACCAACGCCGGTGCAATGCGCTGATGCGTCCGAGCGGGTCACGCGAAAAGCCGATCTTGGCGTAGTCTTCCCACGCACAGGGGAAGACGTAGGCAAAGACACGACCGTCGATGCGGATATCTGACTGCATGTGCGCAGGCTGCCCCGACAACAGCCCGGGTGCAACCGGCCGTTACCGTGGGCGCTGCAGCGCCTCCTGCACTGCCGCAGCCACGTCGGTGTTGTCGATGTAGCTGCCGTCGTTCCAGCGCACGTGCTGACGGTAGCCGGCATCGACGCCCCGCACGCGCTGGCCCAGCAATTCCGCCCCGGCGCCCTTGGCCCACAACGGCACCAGTGCATTGGAATGGTTGCCAGTGGGGCGGAAGCTCATCCCCGGCATGCGTCCACGGCCGTTGTTTCGTACCGGCGCGAAGGCAACGTTCTGTGCTTCCGGGCCCATCGGCATGCTGTTGTCGTGGTCGGTGGTGACGATCAGCAGGTTGTGCTCCCAGCCACCGTTGCGCTCGATCCATTCAACCACCGCCGCCACCGCCTCGTTGAACTCCACGGTTTCCTCGATCAGCCGGCCGTACTGCGGTTGGTCGCCACACTGGCCGTAGTGCCATTCGGTGCCACAGGCGCTGGTATGCGCGGCCCAGTCGGTGGCACCGCCCTCCACCATCAGGAACAGGCCGTTGGACGAACGCTGCTGCAGGAACCGCAGCGCACCGCGGGTCATGGTCGCAAGATCCGGCACGCTGTCGATCTTCCTCACACCTGAAGGCATCGCCGCATCCCTGCCCAGCACCTGCAGCTGACGCGCCTGCTGCAGCGTGTTGGCCACGCGCGGCACGCCGATCAGCGGCCGGTCGGCCGGTAGCCGTCCCTGCGCCAGTGCGGCGAAATCCTCCTTGCTGCGGATCAGGCGCCACGGTCCCGCTGGGTTGCCGGCAATGGTGCTGCCCGCTTCCAGCTGCTGCCAATCCTGTTGCGAAACCCATTCCCACAGCTTCGCGCAGCCCTCGGCCTTCGCCGCGCCGATACCCTCGTCACAGGCGCGACCATCAACGCTGTAGCCAGGACCGCCGGTGCCCATCACAAGGTCCAGGTGGCCCTGCGCCAGCATCTGGTGCGCAATGGCGTGATAGTTGTTGCGCGACTCGTTCTGCGCCGCGAACGCGGCGGGCGTCGCATGCGCGAACGGTACCGAAGTCACCACACCGGTCGCCATGCCCAGGCGCTTGGCGCGCAGCGTGTTGAACTCGACCGGCTGGCCATCGTTGTTGAAGTTGATGGCGTTGTTGTAGGTCTTGATGCCCGAAGACAACGCCGTGCCCGCTGCGGCGCTGTCGGTCGCCACCGCTGCCAGGTACTGGTAGCCGGCGAACGGCAGGTCCTGCGCCGGCACCGGCCCGGTATCCCAGGCCTTGCCCGCGTCGTAGCCGAGGGTCTGCGCGTTGTCGCCGGTCGGCTGGCTGCTGCTGTTCAACGGGAACGTGGTGACCGCCAGGCGCTGCGGAAAATCCGCATACGGCGCGCCTTCGCGGCTGCCGTACTGCCAGTAGGCCGCCGCATCCCAGGTGCCCCAGCCGGCGCCGTCGTTGATCATCACGATCACGTTGTGCGGGCGCGCTTGGCCAGAAGCAACGGCCTCGGCGCGGGGGCTCGTCTGACAGCCGCCCAGAGCCGCCAACGCAAGCAGCAAAGAGGAATGAAACCAGCGGCGTGGCGTGCGTGCAGTCATCGCAGATCCAATCGGGCCAGCGGCGGCCCTCAATACTGGTACGTTATATCGTTTCAATATTGCAACTTCATGCAGCTGCCACGGGCTATCCTGCAGGCCCTCCTTCGTCGACGCGTTCATGCCGTCTCCTGCCCCTGCGCGTGCGCCGCTGTCGTCCATCACCCTCGATGCGGCAACCTTCGCGGTGATTCACCAGCACAACGCGGACATCGCCAGGCAACCGGCCTCGCTGACCAAGCTGATGACCGCCTACGCGGCTTACGAATGTGTCGAGGAGTGCGGGCGCTCGTGGGACGACGACGTCACCATCGCCGCCGACGACGTGCACGCGGTCGCCGATGATGAAACGCGCATGGGCCTGGTGCCCGGCGAAACGGTCACGCTCGCGCGCCTGCTGGAAGGGTTGATGATCGTCTCCGGCAATGACGCGGCGCTGGCCATCGCGCGCCATCTGGACGGATCACAGACGGCATTCCTGGAACGCATGAACCAGCACGCACGCCGGCTTCGCCTGCGCAGCACGTGGTTCGCCAGCGTGTCCGGCATCACCACGCCGCATCATGCGTCCAGTGCGCACGACATGGCGGTGCTGGCCGCCTGCCTGATGAATGACCATCCGCAGATGCTGGCAATCACCGCGCAGCGCGCGTTCGCGCACGGCAGCTTCAGCCGCAACAACCAGAACG
The DNA here is from genome assembly GCF_032911525.1 of Stenotrophomonas veracruzanensis. Lineage (NCBI taxonomy): Bacteria > Pseudomonadati > Pseudomonadota > Gammaproteobacteria > Lysobacterales > Lysobacteraceae > Stenotrophomonas > Stenotrophomonas veracruzanensis. The sequence goes on along the minus strand of NZ_JAWJTI010000026.1, from coordinate 43,813 downwards.
GCCTGCTGGACGATGACGGCGTGGATGGCTTGAAGACCGGCTACACCCAGGCCGCAGGCTTCTGCCTGGCCGCCACCGCATGCCGGGCAGTGCAGGGACGCGCGCATCCGGTTCGGCTGATCACGGTGGTGTTGGGCGCCGACAGCCGCGACGCACGCGATGCGCTGGTGCGCGAACAGCTGGCGGCAGGATTCGCCACGCTGGCCGACAGTACCGCCGACGCCTGAGCGGCTCAGCGACGCTTGACCGTCGCCACGATCAGCCGCTGCAGCTCGGCCTCGGCGCCGGTCTTGTCCAGCGCGCCCGCCGCCACGCCCTCTGAAAGGGTTTCAGCCGCACCGAGAATCGCCCAGCGTCCCGCCAGCGACACCGTGCCGTCGACAGCGAACGGGCCCAGCCAGACCTGGCAGTTGTCGATGAAGTCCTGCTGGTAACGCCGCCGCACCTCGTGCAGTTCCGGCGCGCCCACCAATGCGGCGAGGATGCCCTGCACTTCACTGCCCTGGCTGAGGATGCAGTCGATGTAGCCGGAGGCGATGGCCGCCGCGCGATCAGCCAGCTGCGCCCGGGCGCGGCCGATACGCTCGTGGAAGACCACCGTCTGCCGCCCGTCATAGTCATCGTAGAGCGCAGCCAGCAGGCCGTTGCGGGTTACGAAGTGATCGTAGGCCACCGGCTTGGTCACACCGGCCGCCTCGGCCAGCCGTCCCAGCGTGAGCGCGTCGGTACCCTCTTCGCCAACCAGCGTCCAGGCCACGTCCAGCAACTGGCGAGCGCGTTGCTCGCGGGTCAATCGGCGGCGCGTGGGAACGGCGTTGGCGGGCATCGGCGGTACACGGCGATCAGCGCATCGGAGTGCCTATTTTACGGCCGATTGCCAGCGCGGTCTGCAGATGCGTTTCGGCCGCACCGGTATCGGCATCCAGCAGCAGGTCTGACGTCAGCACGCGTGCGCCACAGTAGTCGAAGATGCCCATGTCGATCTGCGTCTTCATCGCCGCATCGTAGCCGCGTCGTTCGACCATCGCTGCATCGGCGCCGCCCAGCCCCACCAGATGCACGTTCAGGCGCTGCAGCTTCTTCACCAGCTTGCCCTGTGCATCCTGTGCGTACGCCCATTCGTTGGTGAAGACGCGGTCGATCCAGCCCTTCAGCAGTGCCGGGAACGACCACCAGTACAACGGAAACACCAGTACCAGCGTATCGGTGGCCTCCAGCCGTGCGTGCTCGGCAGCAATGTCGGCCGGTACCGCGCCAGTGCTGCGGAACAAGGCCTGGTCCTGAGCATTGAAGCGTGGATCAAAGCCTTCGGCCATCAGGTCGGCGTAGGCCACGGTGTTGCGGGCGTCGGCCGCAGTGATGGCATCGCCGATGCGATGTGCGATCGCATGGGTCAGCGAATCGGGTTCAGGGTGGGCGATGACAATGAGGCTGTGCATGGGGGGTCTCCGGGAATCAATACCTACCAATAGTAAGTAGCGATTCCGGGGAAACCAGCGCCATCGGTGGGACGCTGTTTTCACATCCACCGTATAGTGCGGCGGTGCCCTGTGAGACACCCGAACATGCATCGACGCCTGCCCCTGACGATACTGATGCTGCTGTCGCTGTTGCTGCCATCCGCCTTCGCAGGTGAACTCAGTCCCAGTGATGCGAAGTCGCTGCGCGAAGATGTGCGCGCCATGATGGCTGCGTACGCCCGCGGCGATGCGGACTTCCTCATCAAGCGCACCCATCCCAGCCTCAAGCGACTGGCCGGCGGCGATGACGCCTTCCAGGCGATCACCCGCGATGCGTTGAAGAAGCAGCACAGCGCCGGCGTAGTGGTCATCAGCGAAGATGTAGGTGTGCCGACCCGGACCTATGCTGCCGGGGAGGAAGAAGTCTGCTTCGTGCCACGCCAATCCCTGATACGGGTGCGTGAAACCCCGATGCGCAGCACCACGTTCATGGTGGCCGTGCGCCGCGTTGGCGGTTCCGGCTGGACGTATCTGGATGGCACCGGGCTGCAGGGCAATCCACACCTGCTTCGCCAACTGCTGCCAGCGCTGGAACCCGGCGTGACCTTGCCCAAGCGGGAGATCGAGGCGCTGTAGTCGCCGGCCGCTCCCGCCTTGCAGGGTGTGGAGCTAGCGGAACAGCGCGTTCAAGGCAGCCCCGGAGGCCGCCTGCTGCAGGCCATCGAAGCATCCGTCCTGCATGATCGGCTGGGTCGCCTGCATCAGCCCACCCCACGCGGCACGGGCCAGTGCGCCGCCCAGGCTGACCCGGCGAACGCCGAGTGCAGCAATGTCCTGCAGGCGCAGCGGCGTCGGTCCACCGACCAGCAGGTTCACCGGCTTCGACCCCGCGGCGGCAACCACCGCGCTGATCTGCTCGCGCGTGGTGATGCCCGGTGCATACAGCACGTCTGCACCGGCCTCGGCATAGGCGCGCAGGCGCTGCAGCGTGTCCTGCAGATCCGGCACGCCGACGAAGAAGTTCTCGGCACGCCCGACCAGCAGCACGTCGCCGCCCGCGCGATCGATGGCTGCACGGGCAGCGCGCAGGCGCTCGACCGCCTGGTCGATGGGTCTCAGCGGTGCATCGGCCACGCCGCTGGCGTCCTCGATCGACAACGCCGCGATGCCCGTGTCGAGCGCCGCGGCCACCGCCTCCTCCACCGCCTGCGGCGTAGCGCCGAAGCCATCACCGAAGTCGGCATTCAGCGGTAACGGGGTCGCCGCCGCCATCAGGCGCAGATGCTCCAGCGTGGCCGGCAACGAAACCGCGCCATCCGGCCGCCCTTCGCTCCAGGCACAGCCGGCACTGGTCGTGGCCAGGGCCTGGAAGCCTTGCCGCTGCAGGTAGCGGGCACTGCCCACATCCCACGGATTGGGCAACACGAAGCAACCCTGCGCATGCAGCTGGCGGAAGGCCGCGCGCTTGCGCGGGGTGTCGGCATCGAGCGAGGTCATGGCGGGTTCCAGGGCGGCAGACCTGCACCCTAGCCCGCCGTCCGGTCGCGCTCAAGGCGACGAAGGCGCCCCTGCATGAGGTGATGCCCCCTGCTTATTGGACGTCACCGGCAGCCCTGCCCGAGCGTGCTTGCCTGCCCACACGATGCCGCCACGGAGCCCCTCATGCACCCGGACCCGCAGCCCCTCACCGACACCGGCGACGATGACGCCCACTGGGCCGACCTGCTTTCGCCCGCACGGCGCCGCCTGATCGCTTCGGCAGGTCTGGCCGCTGGCGGCCTGGCCAGTGCATCGACCGCCGCCGCAGCAGCGCGCGGCAACGCCGCGGTGAACACCACCGAACCTGGGCGGCCCGGCTTCCGCGCCATCGTTCCGCCCGCGCCCGAGGGCAGCAGCCCCTGGGGCCACGCCACGGCCAGCGAACCGACCCCGCGCCCGGCCAGCGTGCGCCCCGGCGAGGCCACGCTGCCCGCGACTCCACGCGCCTACACCGACATCAAGAGCTATCACGCGCATATCTACTTCGACGAGGACAGCTTCGAGAAGGCGGCCCTGTTGCGGCGCTGGGCGGCCGAGCGTTTCCCGGTGGAACTGGGCAACTGGAACCTGGAGCCACGCGGCCCGCACGTCACCCCGTCGTTCTATTTCGGCTTCACCAACGACCTGCTGCCGGTGCTGGTACCTTGGCTGCAACTCAACAGCCTGGGCCTGACCATCCTGATCCACCCCAATACCGGTGATGGCCGCGCCGACCATCTGTATTACGCCTTATGGGTAAACCGCGCGCAGCCGGTGAACGCTTACAACTGGCCGGCACCGAAGCCGGGGGAACGGGAGCCACTGGAGGAGGTGTTCCCGAACGTGGTGCCGACGGTGCCACTGGAGACCTGAGCGGGTGTATGGCAATTGCGGTGGCCGGCGTGCTGCGTACTTTGGGCTGCCCCTCGATGGGGGAATAGCTTGCTGCGCACCGAACTTCCTTCATCCACGCATGGCGTGGATCAACCGCATCACGGCCCATGGCGGCATCAGCCTTCTCCGTGCCTGCCGCCATCGTCGGCCTACGTGCCCGCATCCCCGGCCAGCACGACGTTCAGCGCGCCTTGATCCACCGCCCGCCGTACAGCCACAAGCGCTCCGGCAGATTTCAAACAAACGATTGAAACGCTGCAAACTTCGTCGAACTGGACAGCATCCGCCGGTTCCGCCAGACTGCCGCCCTTTCCCGTCTTCCGGATCCCATGGCGAAGCTGCTGGTCCTGCACGGCCCCAACCTCAACCTGCTCGGCACCCGCGAGCCGGAGGTCTACGGCCACACCACGCTGGCCGACATCGACCAGGCCCTGGCCGCCCAGGCATCGGCCGCCGGACACGCCGTGGAGAGCCTGCAGTCCAACGCCGAGCATGTGCTGGTGGACCGCGTGCAGGCCGCGCGCAATGACGGAACCGCTTTCATCCTGATCAACCCGGCCGCGTTCACCCACACCTCGGTCGCCCTGCGCGATGCGCTGGCGGCGGTGGCGGTGCCGTTCATCGAGATCCACCTGTCCAACCCGCATACCCGCGAGCCGTTCCGCCAGCACAGCTACTTCAGTGACAAGGCCGTGGGCGTGGTGTGCGGCTTCGGCGCCGACAGCTACCGCTACGCGATGGACGCGGCGCTGCTGCGCGTGCAGGCGGCCCGCGCGTGAAGATGCTGCCGCGCGTGATTGCCGGCGTTCTGGCGTGGGCCGGCCTCTGCGGCGCGGCCACGGCGTTCGACCGCAAGGACGAAGGCATCGACTGCGCACATCCGACCACCACGATGGAGAGCGACCTGTGCGCCTCGGACGTGGCCGCCGCCGCTGATGTCGAACTCAACGCGGTATATGCACAAGCCCGGCGCCAGTTGCGCACACCGGCCAACGGCGGCGGCTGCAGCTACTGCGGCGATGCCGAGCAGCAGCTGGTCCTGGCCCAGCGTGCCTGGATGCAGCTGCGCGACCATGACTGCAATGCCGTCTATGCCCTCAATTCCGATGGCACCGCGCGCAACGGCGCACAGATGCGCTGCCTGATCACCCTCGCGCGCGACCGTACGCGGCAGCTGCGCGAGTTCTACGAACTGCTTTGACCCGGGTGCAGCCGCACTCCCCACCACACTGACATCAAGAGCAAAGAGGCCACCATGGATCTCCGCAAAATCAAGAAGCTGATCGACCTGCTGGAAGAGTCGAACCTGGCTGAAATCGAAATCAAGGAAGGCGAAGAGTCGGTGCGCCTGTCGCGCGCACCGGTTGCCGGCTACGCTGCGCCGATGCCGGCCCCGGTGTACGCCGCCCCGGCCGCCCCGGCTGCGCAGGCGATGCCGATGCAGTCGCCGACCGAAGCCTCCACCGGCGGCACCGCCAAGCCGGGCCCGGCCCTGCCGGAAGGCCACGTGCTGCGTTCGCCGATGGTCGGCACCTTCTATGCGTCGGCCGCTCCGGACAAGCCGGCCTTCGTCACCGTTGGCCAGCAGGTCAAGGAAGGCGAGACCCTGGCCATCATCGAAGCGATGAAGATGTTCAACCCGATCGAAGCCGACACGTCCGGCACCATCGTCGCCATCCTCGGCGAGAACGGCCAGCCGGTCGAATTCGACCAGCCGCTGTTCGTGATCGGCTGAGGGGCACGCCATGCTCGACAAAGTCGTCATCGCCAACCGAGGGGAGATCGCGCTGCGCATCCTGCGCGCGTGCCACACCCTCGGCATCCGCACGGTGGCCGTGCACTCCACGGTCGATCGCAACCTCAAGCACGTGGCCATGGCCGACGAGTCGGTCTGCATCGGCCCGGCGCCGTCGCCGCAGAGCTACCTCAACATCCCGGCACTGATCGCCGCCGCCGAAGTCACCGACGCCCAGGCGATCCACCCGGGCTACGGCTTCCTGTCCGAGAACGCCGACTTCGCCGAGCGCGTGGAAGAGTCCGGCTTCATCTTCATCGGCCCCAAGGCCGACACCATCCGCATGATGGGCGACAAGGTCGAAGCCATCCGCGCGATGAAGTCCGCCGGCGTGCCGTGCGTGCCCGGTTCGGGCGGCCCGCTGGGCGAGGACATCGTCGCCAACACCAAGATCGCCCGTGAGATCGGCTACCCGGTCATCATCAAGGCAGCCGGTGGCGGCGGTGGCCGTGGCATGCGCGTGGTGCACGCCGAAGCCTCGCTGAAGACCTCGATCGAAACCACCAAGAGCGAGGCCAAGGCCGCGTTCGGCAATGGCGAGGTCTACATGGAGAAGTTCCTGGAGAATCCGCGCCACGTGGAGATCCAGGTGCTGGCCGACGGCCAGGGCAACGCCATCCACCTGGGTGAGCGCGACTGCTCGATGCAGCGCCGCCACCAGAAGGTGGTGGAAGAGGCGCCGGCACCGGGCATCACCGCCGAACAGCGCGAGCAGATCGGCAAGGTGTGCGTGGAAGCCTGCATCCGCATCGGCTATCGCGGCGCTGGCACGTTCGAGTTCCTCTACGAGGACGGCCGGTTCTACTTCATCGAAATGAACACCCGCATCCAGGTGGAGCATCCGGTCACCGAGATGGTCACCGGCATAGACCTGGTGGCCGAGCAGCTGAAGATCGCTGCTGGCCAGAAGCTGTCGATCAAGCAGAGCGACGTGGTGCTGAACGGTCATGCGATCGAGTGCCGCATCAACGCCGAAGACGCCGAGACCTTCGTGCCGAGCCCGGGCACCATCACCGGCTTCCATCCGCCGGGCGGCCCCGGCGTGCGCGTGGATACCCACATCTACAGTGGCTACCGCGTGCCGTCGAACTACGACTCGATGATCGGCAAGCTGATCGTGCACGGCCCGGACCGCGAAACCGCCATCGCCCGCATGCAGGTGGCGCTGAGCGAAATGGTGGTCGATGGCATCAAGACCAATGTCGCCCTGCAGCAGCGGATCATGCGCGACAAGGGCTTCCAGGCCGGTGGCCAGAACATCCACTACCTGGAAAAGCGTCTTGCCGAGCGCAAGAACAAGCCGATCGCGTTGACCTGATCGGCGGCAGGTGCTGGACATGAAAAGGGCGGGGAAATCCCCGCCCTTTTCCGTATCTCTTCTATAGAGCCGAGCCTACGCTCGGCATGCCGGCAAGAGCAGCCGAGCATGGCTCGGCTCTACACATGCAGGTTCAGCGCGCGTCGGCCGCCGTCGCAGGAATCTGCGAGTTCGCCAGCGGACGGATACCGTTGGGTGAGCTCGGGTCGATGATCACCATGGTCTCCGTCGAGCCGTCGGGCCACACCACCTGGAAGGTGCTGCCGGCCGGCAACGAGGCGAACGGCATGCCACTCTGCGCGCGATAGACCGCGGCGACCTGGCTGGCACCCGCGCGGCGCACGTCTTCGTGCGTCTTCACCGTGGTCAGTTCCACTTTCGACAGATGCCGGTAACGATCTTCGTACGTGTCGATCATCAACAGCCCGACCGCGCCGGCCGAGTAAGCCACGAACAGCGCCACCCAGAACCAGAACTTGGCCCCATGCAGGAATCGACGGTAATTCATTGCCCGTCCCTCTTTCCAACCAATCGCTTGATCCACTGCTTCATTTTCCCCGCACCTTGCCGCGAAACCGCAGCGTCATACACAAAATCCCGGAAATCCTGCGTCCCATCCTGCGAACAGATCCCTCCATTCGCACAAAAACTGTTGACCAGCACACTGTCGGCCCCACACGGTAGACCGAGTTCGCAGGCCGCAAGCCGCCATGCCAGTTCACTGAGCTGTTCGCCGGCCACCAGGCCATTGAGTGCGCGGTCCCCTGCCGCACGCACGCCCATGCCCGGGGCGATCGCCATGAACGCTTCCGGGTCGCGTGAGGTGCGCACCCGCTCGACCAGGTCACGGCGATACTCGGGGCTGTCATGCAATGGCTCGCCTTCGGCGAACAGCGATGCTTCCGCTGCCAGGTTGCCCTGCGCGGCCGCCTTGCGACGCTCCGCCAGCACCAGGGCGGACCCCAGCTTGTCGCCCGGCACGAAGCCACCGCAGCGCTGCGCCACGCGCTCACGCGCCTGCACCATCGCCGGTGCGGCGGTCAGACCCAACCCCGCCAGCACGTTGTTGTCCAAACGGTAGCCGCCGGGGTCGATGGCGTACTGAGCGCAGTAGTCGTAAACCCGGCTGAGCATCCAGCGCGCCTCGTGATTGCCGTCGTCGGCCTGCACGCGCAGGCGCTGCGCATAGGCGTAGAGATCGGTGGCATCCTCGATGTCGGCGCGCAGATCCAGCGGCAGGCCCGAGGGCAGCGCATTGCCACGCTCGAACGCCGCCAGGCGACGCGCCAGCGCTTCCGGCATCACCGGCAGCGGCACCGCCGCATCCACCGCTGCCAGCGACGACACCGGCAGCTCGTCCACCGTCGCCTGCGCCGACCCGGCATGGCCGCTGGCCCGATACCCGGCCACGCCCAGCACGGCCACCGCCGGCAGCACGAGCAACCAGGTTTTCAGGGTCGGAGCAAAGGCCATTGGCGGCAGTGAGCGTTCACGGCACACAGGAAAGCGCCAAGTTTAGCAAGGCCCGACAGGCCTGTCTGAACCACCTCCGTTCATCCAGGGGCAGCATCTCAGGCAATACGGAGACGCCCTGATGGTCTAGCATGGCCCCCTTTCCCGTGATTGCCCCCACCGCCATGCCGTTCCTGGAACTGACCCTGCGTTGCACCGAAGCCACCCAGCCCCGCTATGAAAACGCGCTGGAGGACGTCGGCGCACTGGCCGTCACCCTGCTCGATGCCGAGGCCGATACCAGCAACGAACAGGCCATCCTCGAGCCGGGCGTGGGCGAGACCCCGCTGTGGGACACCCTGGTGCTGAGCGCGCTGTTCCCCGCCGACAGCAATGCTCTGCTGCTGCTGGCCGCGCTGGAATCGTTCGACCCGGAGCTGGACTGGAGTGGTGGCAGCTTCCGTGCGGTCGAGGACGAAGACTGGGAACGCGCCTGGCTGGACCAGTTCCAGCCGATGGATTTCGGCAGCCGTACCTGGATCGTGCCGTGGAACCATGAACTGCCGGAAGCCGCCCAAGCCGCCGATGCGGCCGTGGTGCGACTGGACCCGGGCCTGGCCTTCGGCTCGGGTACCCACCCGACCACGGCCCTGTGCCTGCGCTGGCTGGACCAGCTTGCCGTGGACGGCCTGCTGCAGGGCCAGCGGGTGCTCGACTTCGGGTGCGGCTCGGGCATTCTCGCGCTGGCCGCACTGAAGCTGGGTGCCGCTGAAGCCATCGGCGTGGACAACGATCCGCAGGCCCTGGTCGCCACCGCCGACAATGCCGAACGCAACGGCGAGCAGGCGCGCATGCACGTGTACCTGCCGCAGGACGAACCGGTGGCAACCTACCCGATCGTGGTCGCCAACATTCTCGCTTCGGCGCTGGATGCACTGGCCGAACTGCTGGCCGCGCGCGTCGCCGCCGGCGGCCGCATCGCCCTGTCCGGCATCCTGCATGGCCAGGAAGGCGAACTGCTGCAGCGCTATGCCGCGTGGTTCGACGACCTGCAGGCCACCCAGGATGGCGACTGGATGCGCATCACCGGCGTACGCCGCGCCTGATCGTGGTTGAATGACCGCTGGATCCGAGCCCGCGCCCTGAGCATGTCCGAGCCGAACCCACCGCGCCGTCCCCTGGCGACCTTCCTGCGCACGACGCCGGAAGGTGAGGCCGCGCCTGCGACCGATACGCGCACGCAGGACGAAGCTGGGCCTGCAACGCAGGTGCCGGTCGCACCCGTCGAGCTGGCCCCTGCGCCGGCGGCGGAGATGCAACGCGACGATGACACGGTCATCGTTGATGACACCGCGGCCCTTGAACCGGCGCGGGTCGCCCCCCCGGCAACGACGGTTACTGCCGATGCACCCAGTTTCCTCGGCAATGTGCGCCCGCGCGCCCTGCCGACGCCCCGCTGGCACTGGGCGCTGGTCGCCGCGCTGGCGCTGCTGCTGGTACTGCAGAGCGTGCTTGCCGACCGAGCGCGGCTGGCCGCCGACGCCGGCAACCGCGCATGGCTGGACACACTCTGTGGCGTGCTGCGCTGCAGCCTGCCCGCCTGGCATGAACCCACCGCCTTCACCATGACCAGTCGCGAGATCCGGCCACTGCCCGGGCAGGCCGGCGTGCTGCAGGTACAGGCCAGCATCCGCAACGACGCGCGCTGGGCACAGGCATGGCCGGACCTGCGCCTGTCGCTGTCCGATGCCGATGGCCGGGTGATCGGCAGCAGCGTGTTCACGCCTGCGCAGTACCTGGGCGAGAACCCCGGTGCGGCCTTGCTGGAACCGGGCCAGAGCGCACGCATCGCCTTCCGCGTACAGGAGCCTGCGGCGTCCACCGTCGCATTCACCTTCGACTTCCTTTGATCGCAAGTGGCCGCCCGGTCATGGCAGGCCGGGCACGCTCGCGCTAGACTGACCGCCACCACCTCGTCCGGCCGCGCGCTTCGCGCGCACGGGCCAACCGAATCGGGAACCCCCTTGAACGCTGTCCTTTCTCGTCCTGACAACAGTCGTGGCGCTCCCCGGCCACCGCTGCGTGAACACGTCGCCCAGTCCGTGCGCCGCTACCTGCGTGACCTTGATGGCTGCGACGCGGACGATGTCTACGAGATCGTGCTGCGCGAGATGGAGATCCCGTTGTTCGTGGAAGTGCTCAACCACTGCGAAGGCAACCAGAGCCGGGCCGCTGCGATGCTGGGCATCCACCGCGCCACCCTGCGAAAGAAGCTGAAGGAGTACGGCATCAGCGCCTGAGCGCCGATGCCGCCTTTGTAGAGTCGAGCCATGCTCGACTGTCGTTTACGGATTGCCTGACGCAGAAGCAGTCGAGCATGGCTCGACTCGACAGAAGCGGGTCACCACGCCATGTGTGGATGAAAGCCCGGCAGAATCAACCGCCCCCGCCCGCCTTCCAGTAATACCGCACCACGTGGAAGAACACCGGCGCGGCGAAGCACACCGAATCCAGCCGGTCGAGCATGCCGCCATGGCCCTCGATCATGTGGCCCCAGTCCTTGATGCCACGATCGCGCTTGATCGCCGACATCACCAGGCCACCCCAGAACCCCATCAGATTGATCAGCAGCGACAGGCCGAACGCCTGCAGCGGCGTGAACGGGGTGATCCACCACAGCGCCGCGCCCAGCGCGCTGGCACTCAGCACGCCGCCGACGAAGCCCTCCACCGTCTTCGACGGCGACAGCTTCGGCGCGATCAGGTGCTGGCCCAGCAGCTTGCCCCAGATGTACTGCAGCACGTCCGAGGACTGCACCACGATCACCAGGAAGGCGAACAGCAACACGTTGCGCGACGGGTCATGGCCCGGCACGTGAAGGTTCAGCAGCAGCGGTACATGCGAAATGCAGAACACGCAGATCATCAACCCCCACTGCACCTTCGCCGTGCGCTCCAGGTAGTGCGTGGTGTCGCCGCCGATGGTCGACAGGATCGGCAGGAACAGGAACGCATAGACCGGAATCAGCAGTGTGTACATGCCGTACCAGTCGATCCACACCAGGTAGTACTGCCAAGGCAGCACGATGTAGAACGCGGCCAGCAGCGCGTAGTAGTCACCTGAACGGGTCGGCGCCAGGGTGATGAACTCGCGCAGCGCGAACAGCGAGATGATCGCGAACAGCACGATCACCCCGGCACGGCCGAAAAACAGCGCCAGCCCGACCACGATCGCCATCACCCACCACGCGCGGATGCGCGAGACGAGGTTGGCGATCACCGCGCTGGGCCGCCCACGCTGGCGCCAGCGCAGGGTCTCAGCCACCAGTGTCGCCAGCACCAGCACCGCACCCACGCCAGCGAACAGCAGGCCGGTCTGCTGGCCGACGCTCTGCGTTGCCAGATCGCCAGATACATCCAACACGAAACTCATGCACGACCTCCATTCGGCGCCAGGTCCAGCAGCGCCTGCCGGCTGCGCGCCAGGAACGCGGCCTTGTCCTCGTCGGCCTGCAGCCGCAACGGCGTGCCGAAGGTGGCCGTGCACAGCAGGGGCAACGGCAGGAACCGGCCCTTGGGCATGACCCGCTTCAGGTTGTCGATCCACACCGGCACGAACTCCAGTTCCGGCCGTTGCCGTGCCAGGTGGTAGATGCCGCTCTTGAACGGCAGCAGCGGCTCATCGCCCACATTGCGCGTGCCTTCCGGAAACAGGATCAGCGAGCAGTCTTCGTCCACGGCATCGCGCAGTACCTGCAGCGGATCCTGCTGGCGATGCCCGGCCTCGCGCTCGACCAGCACACCGTTGAACACCGCATCGATCAGGTAGCGGCGCAGGCCATCGCGCTGCCAGTATTCGGCCGCGGCCACCGGGCGCACCTGCCGCCGCAGTGCCTGTGGCATCGACGACCAGATCAGCACGAAGTCGCCATGGCTGGCGTGGTTGCCGTAATACACGCGTCGCTCGCTGGACGGCGCACAGCCGATCCACAGCGCACGGGCGCCGGTCACCACATGGATCGCGCCACTGCAGGCGCGGGCAATCAGTTCGGCGAACATCGATCCCTCCGGTTCACGTCTGCGGCCACAACACGGCCAGCACCAGCAGTACCACCTGCACTGCGGTCAACAGGTACTGGCGCAGCAACAGGCGGCGCATGCCGGCCCAGCGCGCGTCCCAGCCCCGCAGTTGCGCATCGGACGACGCGCGGCGCAGGCCACTGTCGTGCAGCAGCTGGTCGGTGCGGCGCGCGGCAGCATCGCCGTCCAGGCCCTCATCGCGCAGCAGCTGCAGCAGGCTGGCGTCCAGCGCCACCCTCCACGCGTGATAGGCCTGTGCGATGCCCGCGGCAACACTGAGCAGCAACAGGCCGGCAGCGATCATCGCCAGCCCCGGCTCGATGCCGAGCAGCAGCAACGCCACCAGCAACAGGCCCAGCGACAGCAGCGCCGGCCAACGCCCCTGCCGCAGCAGCAGCTGCATGGTTGCCAGATCGGGAACCGTCCTCATGCGCGCGCTCCTGCCGCAGCAGTGATGGCATGCAGATGCGCTGCGCCCAGCACGATGCCAGGTCGCGCAGCACGCACGATCGCCACCGCCGCATCGGCATCAGCCGCGCGACCACTGCGCAGCAGCCAGGTCACCACGCTGGCAGCACTGCGCGAGTAGCCCAGCGCACAGCACACCAGCAACGGCCCCCGCGCACGCAGGCACTCGATGCGCTCAGCCGCCTCGCGCAGCTGTTCCGGAGCGGGCACCACCAGGTCCAGCATCGGTACACTGGCATACGCTGCGCCCTGCGCGCGACAGGACAGCTCGGCGCAGGCATCGACCACCCCCACCAGGGGTGCCGCCAATGCCTCGGAGGGAATGCGCCCCAGCCACACGCCATCCATCACCGGCACCGGCTGCGGCGCACGCCGCGTCCACAGCCGCGAATTGATCCAGGCTGCACCCAGGTACGGCGCCAGCAGCCAGCGTGCCGCCATGGTCAGGCGACCATCGGCGCGCTTCTGGAACACCGCCGTACCCAGCCCGGCATAGGCCAGCGCCACCAGCAGCAGCGATACCACCGGCCACAGCAGCCACAACGCCACACCCCGCAGCAGGATCACTGGCACCAGCAGCAGCGCCGCCCCGAGCAGGTACAGCCCCGCCAGGCGCCAGCGCTTGGCATCCTGCGTCGTGCGCCACGCACGCAACGGTGGTGTGCCCTGCTCGGGCCACAGCCAGACGCACAGCCAGCCGGCCAGCAGGCCGGTCGGGATGTCGATGAAGTGATGCTGGAACGTGGTCAGTACCGAAACGCCGATCAGCAGCGCCCACACATGCAGCACCCAGCGCCACACCCCGTGCAGGTACTGCGCGAACTTCACCCACAGCACGATCAGCAGCACGATGTGCAGCGACGGCGCCTGGTTGAACGGCTTGTCGAAGCCCAGCAGCACATCGAACAACCAGCCGAACACACCGCCGATTTCTGGCCGCTCGAAGCTGAAGCGCAGCGGCCACAACAGGAAGCAGATCACCGCGATCAGCTGTGCACTGAACAGCCGCAGCGCGTGCCGGTCCAGTTCGAGGCGCCGACGGCACAGGAAGAACGAGATCGCGTAGAACAGGTCGATTGACCAGTACGGCACGATCGTCCACGGCACGAACGGGATGCGTGTCTCCCACGCGAACGCCATCACCGGCAACGCAGCGTGGCGACCGGCCATCCAGTTGGCGAAGCCATAGCTGGCGAAGAAGAACGGGCCCAGCAGGGCCAGCCACAGAAGGGCGCGCCGCCAGGGGCGCCCTTCCGCGGCCAGCGGGGTTGCAGCGAGTGTCGCCATCACGCGGTCCGGCGTGCCAGCGACACGGTGAAGATGCCGAAATCGTCGATACGCTGCGCCACCTTCTCGAACCCGGCCAGGCGTACCAGCTCATCCATCTCCTGCTGGGTACGGCGACGCATCACCCACGCCGCGCCGCCACGGTGGCTGGTCAAGGCCCGCGCGATGAATTCCAGCTGCGGGTGCCAGGGCTGGCCGGTATAGGCCAGGTAGCCGCCCACCGGCACGGTCGCGGCGATGCCCTGCAGCGAACGCAGCACCGCATCGTTGTCGGGGAACAGTTCGTACAGGCCCGAAACCACCGCCAGCGTCGGCGCCGGGTCGACCTGCGCCAGCTGCACCGGGTCGAACGCATCGCCCTGCTCGAAGCGGGCGATGTCGGCCGCGCCCAGGCGCTCGATCAAGGCCTGCCCCTGGGTCACGTTCAGATCGCTGAAATCACGGAGGACGATGCGCTCGGCACGCTGTTCGCCCTGGCCCAGCGCTTCCAGCACATAGCGGCCATGGCCAGCGGCCACGTCCAGCACGCGCACTGGCGTGCCCTCCCCGCGCAGTCGCTGGGCGGCATCGCGCAGCAGTTCCTGCAGGTGCTTGCCGCGCACGCGGATGCCGCGCCAGCCGATCGCGTCCAGATAATTGCGGTCGACCATGCGGCCCAGCGGGCCCTTGCCACGTGCTTCGTCGCGATAGATGTAGTCGAGCGTGCTGCCGGAATCGAAACCGGTCTGCAAGCCCAGCGCGATGCCTTCGGACAGCGTGCCGCCGAAGCGCAGGCCGCCACGCACCACGCGCCAGCGCAGATCAGCCAGGCTGTTGCGTTCCGGCGGCCAGGCCAGGATCTCCGATTCCTCGAAGGTCGGCCCGTGGCGGTGTGCATCACGCCGTGACAGCTCGCGCAGCGGTTCGGCGAAGCGCGCCTGGATGAAGCTGCGGATACGCGCCAGTGCCGACGCGCGATCACGTTCGCCCAGCGTGTCGTGGAAGAAGCCCGGCAGATGCACGCGCTCCTTGATCGGGCTGGACAGGCGCTCGTAGAAGCGGTCCTGCGGGCCACGATGCACGACGAAATCCGCACCGGACACCAGCAGCTGCACCGGCACGCTGATCGCCTGCGCATCGGCGACGATGCGGTCCGCGGCCTCATACAGGCCCAGCAGCACGCGCACCGAGATCGGCCGGGTGATCAGCGGATCGGTGCGGTAGCTTTCCACCCGTGCCGGATCGTGGGTCAGCCACTGCGGCTTGACGTAACTGTTGACGAAGAAGTTGCCGCGCAGCTTCTGCATCAATGCCAGGCCCGGGCGTGCGAACGGCACATAGAGCTTCACCTTGAACGCCGGCGAAGCCATCACCAGCGCGCGCAGGCGCGGCGCGTAATCGTGCACCCAGGTCGCGGCGACCACCGCGCCCACGCTCTGCGCGATCACCACGATGTCTTCCACCGCGATACCGTGTTCGGCGCCGATGTGGGCAATGAAGCTATCGAGGTCGCGCACCAGCGCCGGGAAGCCCGGTGCATCGCCACGTGCGCCCGGCGAACGGCCATTCCCGCGCGCGTCCCAGGCGAAGAAGGCAGTGTCGGGCAGGTCCAGCTCGTCAACCAGGTGGGTGACCCGGCCGGAATGTTCATGGCCGCGGTGCAGCAGCACGATGGCCTTGGTGGCCGGGGTTACGGTGGTGCCCGCCCAGTACCGGTAGAACAGCGGTACCTGGTCGAAGCTGTGGAATTCCCGTTCCTGCGCCTGACGCATGCAATCTCCTGATTGTCTTTTTGTATCTGCTTGATTAATTCGGCGAAACCGCCGCTTCCCGCAGCCCGCGACGGACGCGATTGACCATCGTCAGCACGCACAGCACCGCCATGACCGCAGCCACGCCAGTGACCGTCATCGCGCCACCCCACTCAAACGCCAGCAGCAGGCCCAGCGCTCCGACCACGAAGGCGCGGTCGCTCTTGCCCATCGGGCCGTCATAGCGACGGCTGGCCCCGACCATCAGCCCCAGCACCCCGGCGTACTCGCTCAGCGCCGCGGTCCAGGCCAGCAGCCACAGCGCTTCCGGGCGCACGCCCGGCACGCTGAGCAGGCTCAGGTACAGCGCCGCGTCGGCGATCACATCGCACAGCTCGTTCAGATAGGCGCCCAGCCGCGACTGCTGGCCGAACTCGCGGGCCAGCATGCCGTCCACGGCGTTGAGCGCCATGCGCAGCAGCATCCACAGTGGCAGCAGCAGGTACAGCAGGGACTGCGCCGGCGCGCAGCACCACACGGCCGCAGCTACCAGCAGCGAGACCACGGCGGCGGCCATGGTCACCGTATTGGCGGTGATCCCCATGCGGTACAGGCCGCGTACGGCCGGACGCAACAGGTCCTGGAAACGTCCTTTCAATGCATAGATCGACACGATCTGAACCCGCTGATCCCTGGCAGTTCCGGCATAGCCTACCCCATCAAATGCGGATACCGGCCAGTTCCGGCTGGGCCAGCCAGTCCTGCCATGGCAGCCCAGGATCGATATGCCGGCGCAGCCAGATCACGTCATGGCTGCGCTGCAGGGCATTGCGCACCGCCTGCACGGCGCGCTCGCGTCCCCCTGCATCCGCAAACCCCGCCTGCAACGACAGCAGCCGGTAGACACCCCCGCGCGAACGCTGGAAGTGGATGATGCCGCCGGCGGGGAGCACGATCGCCCCCTCATCCAGGCCATCGGCGTACAGATACAGCTCGAAAGGCTCCAACCACTGCTGTGTGTGCATCACCCGCAGCAGCTCGGCCAACCCAGGCGAGCGCCGATGCAGCGCGATGGCATCGCCATACCAGCGCTTGTCGTCGTCCAGGTAGACCTTGAACTCCAGCCGCCGCCAGCGCCGACGTTCGCGGCGCTGCACGTCCCAGGACAGGATCTCGGCCTGCTCACCCCAACGCTCCTCGGCTTCGGCCTGCAGCGTCGGCACATCGGCCTGGGCGCACCAGGCCGCGCCTTGGCCAGAACGCGCATGGCGCACATAGCGGGCCAGGAACAGCAGCGCCCCTTCGGCATCGACGGCGGCCTGCAGGCGGTTGGCAACGGTCATGGGACGGCATCCTGCACACGGGGAACAGGCGGCACCGTGCCGTGCCCAGCGGTGGCTGGCAAGCCCGCGAGCCGTGCCCATTACGGTCAAACCGGCTTTGGACGCAGCGAATCTGCCCCTCCGGCGCCCGCCACCGGCCCCCACCGCCTACAATATCGGCCCCGCTCCGCTGCCGATTCTGTCCCATGACTGCTGATCTGTTGCCCGTCCGCCGGGCCCTCCTCTCCGTTTCCGACAAGACCGGTCTGGTCGAGCTGGCCACTGCGCTGGCGGCACGCGGCGTGGAGCTGCTGTCCACCGGCGGCACCGCCAAGGCGATCCGCGATGCGGGCCTGGCCGTGAAGGACGTGGCCGACGTCACCGGCTTCCCCGAAATGATGGACGGCCGGGTCAAGACCCTGCACCCGATGGTGCACGGCGGCCTGCTGGGCCGTTCCGGCCTGGATGATGCGGTCATGGCCGAGCACGGCATCGGTGCCATCGACCTGCTGGTGCTGAACCTGTACCCGTTCGAGTCGGTCACTGCCAAGGCCGACTGCACCCTGGCTGATGCGGTGGAGAACATCGATATCGGCGGCCCGGCCATGCTGCGCTCGGCGGCCAAGAACTTCGCCCGCGTGGCAGTAGCCACCGACCCGTCGCAGTACGCCGAGCTGCTGGCCTCGCTGGACGCCAACGACGGCCAGCTGTCGGCCGCCACCCGTTTCGCCTTCTCGGTGGCCGCCTTCAACCGTGTCGCCCAGTACGACGCCGCGATCAGCAACTACCTGTCGTCGGTCACCGCCACCGACGCCGCCGTGCCGGCGCGTGCCGAGTACCCGGCGCAGATGAATTCCACCTTCGTGAAGGTGATGGACCTGCGCTACGGCGAGAACCCGCACCAGAGCGGCGCGTTCTACCGCGACCTGTACCCGGTGCCGGGCACGCTGGCCACGTTCCAGCAGCTGCAGGGCAAGGAACTGAGCTACAACAATCTGGCCGACGCCGATGCGGCGTGGGAATGCGTGCGCCAGTTCGATGCGCCGGCCTGCGTCATCGTCAAGCACGCCAACCCGTGCGGCGTGGCCGTCGGTGCCGGCAACGGCGATGCCTACGAGCTGGCCTACGCCACCGACCCGACCAGCGCCTTCGGCGGCATCATCGCCTTCAACAAGCCGCTTGACGCCGCCACTGCCAAGGTGATCCTCGACCGCCAGTTCGTCGAAGTGCTGATCGCCCCGGACTACGAGCCGGCCGCGCTGGAATACGCGCAGAAGAAGGCCAACGTGCGCGTGCTGCGCATCCCGCATGGCGGCGGCCTGAACAACTTCGACAGCAAGCGCGTCGGCTCGGGCCTGCTGCTGCAGTCCTCGGACAACCGCGGCATGACGCGCGACGAACTGAAGGTGGTCAGCAAGCTGGCACCGACCGACAAGCAGTTCACCGACCTGCTGTTCGCCTGGAAGGTGGCCAAGTTCGTGAAGTCCAACGCGATCGTCTATGCCAAGGACAATCGCACCATCGGTGTCGGTGCCGGGCAGATGAGCCGCGTCTATTCCGCGCGCATCGCTGGCATCAAGGCCGCCGATGCGAACCTGGTGGTCGAGGGTTCGGTGATGGCCTCCGATGCGTTCTTCCCGTTCCGCGATGGCATCGATGCCGCCGCTGCCGCCGGCATCAAGGCGGTGATCCAGCCGGGTGGTTCGATGCGCGATGCCGAAGTGATCGCCGCCGCTGACGAACATGGCCTGGCCATGGTGTTCACCGGCGTGCGCCACTTCCGCCACTGATCCTGGAGCGACACGGATGTCCACAGTTTCGATGAAATCGCTGGCCGCCCTCGCCCTCGCGGGTGCGGCCGTACTGGTGGGCTGCAAGCCTGCTGCCGAGCCCGGCGTGGTGCCGAAGGTGGATGCGCCTGCGGTGGCCCCCGCCGCACCAGAACAGCATGTCAGCCGCACCGCGCGGCTGCAGGCCTTCCTGGTCCAGCGTTACGGCAGCAACGCCAAGCTTTCCGGTGAATGGCGCGGCAGCTGGACCCAGGACGGCGACACTCATTCGATGGACTGGCAGGTCTGCGCGGAACAACCGGTGGTGAGCGGTGACAGCTGGCAACAGCTGCTGGCCGTGTGCGGTGCGCTGGTCGATGGCGCGCACATCGACCCGGGTACCATCGAGTTCTTCGTGCTGCGCCCCAAAGGCGAAGGCTTCGAAGTGGCCAGCGAACTGACCGGGGAACGCTTCGGCAGCGGTGGCCAGCCCGGTACCGCCAGCATCATCCGCGCCGGTAGCGACTTCTATGGTTTCCGCGTCGAGGACGGCTGGTTCGGGCAGGGCTTCTCGCTGCTTTCGCAGACTCTGGTCCTGCCGGGCCCGAACGGCCTGGTCGCCACCGGCAACGTGCGCAGCCACATCGACAATGACGCACTGTACGAGTGCGACAACATCGACGAGGCCGCTGACCCGGACAACGCAGAAAGCTGCCGCATCCGCCGCTTCAGCATCGACTTCACGCTGCGCTTCGACGACAGCGACCGCAGCGCGCGCATCTGGCCGCTGCTGATCGAGGAAAGCGGCGGCACCTGCGGCGGCAAGCGCATCCAGCAACAACACCGCTTTACCCTGGACCCGAAGACCTGGGCCTATTCCTTCCCCGAATCGCTGCGACGCGAAGGCTGCGAGTGAGGCACACGCGCCGCCGGGGATATCGACCTTCCCTTCCCACGCAATCTGGAATCTCGTGATGAACGTACTTGTCATCGGCTCTGGCGGCCGCGAACACGCCCTGGCATGGAAGCTGGCCCAGTCCTCCCGTGTCACCGAAGTGATCGTGGCGCCCGGCAACGCCGGCACCGCCAGCGAAGACAAGTGCCGCAACGTAGCGATGAAGGTCACCGACATCGACGGCCTGCTCGCCCTGGCCCAGGCCGAAGGCGTAGCGCTGACCGTGGTCGGCCCGGAAGTACCGCTGGTGGCCGGCGTGGTCGACCGCTTCCGCGCCGCCGGCCTGCGCATCTTCGGGCCGACCGCCGCCGCCGCGCAGCTGGAAGGCAGCAAGGCTTACGCCAAGGACTTCCTGGCCCGCCACAACATCCCTACCGCGTTCTACGCCGTGCACACCGACGTGGACGCCGCCCTGGCCTACATCCGCGAGAAGGGTGCACCGATCGTGGTCAAGGCCGATGGCCTGGCCGCCGGCAAGGGCGTGATCGTGGCGATGACCCAGGCCGAAGCCGAAGACGCCGTGCGTGACATGCTCTCGGGCAACTCCTTCGGCGATGCCGGTGCGCGCGTGGTGATCGAAGAGTTCCTCGATGGCGAGGAAGCCAGCTTCATTTCCATGGTGGACGGCGTACACGCGCTGCCGATGGCCACCTCGCAGGACCACAAGCGCGTCGGTGACGGCGACACCGGCCCGAACACCGGTGGCATGGGCGCCTATTCGCCGGCGCCGGTGGTCACGCCCGAGGTGCACGCACGCGTGATGCGCGAGGTGGTGAATCCCACCGTGCAGGGCATGATCGCGGACGGCATCCCGTTTACCGGTTTCCTCTATGCCGGCCTGATGATCGACGCCAGCGGCGCGCCGAAGGTGATCGAATTCAACGTGCGCTTCGGTGATCCGGAAACCCAGCCGGTGATGCTGCGCCTGCAGTCGGACCTGGTCGAGCTGGTGGAAGCCGCCATCGATGGCCGCCTGGACCAGGTGCAGGCACAGTGGGACGCGCGCCCGTCGCTGGGCGTGGTGCTGGCCGCGAAGCCCTACCCGGAAGCGCCGATCACCGGCGAGGTGATTTCCGGCCTGGACGACGTGCCTGCCAATGCCAAGGTGTTCCATGCCGGTACGGCACTGGATGCACAGGGCCAGGTGGTCAGCGCCGGCGGCCGCGTGCTGTGCGTGGCTGCGCTGGGTGACAGCGTGCGCGACGCGCAGGCCAATGCCTATGCCGGCGTGGCCAAGGTGACCTGGGCCAACGAGTTCCACCGCAACGACATTGGCTGGCGCGCGATCGCACGCGAAGAGTGAGGCACACCGCGCTTCCATGCATGGCGCGGATTGAATACCACGGTAAAGCAGAGGCCCGGCATTGCCGGGCCTTTGCTTTACAGGACTGCTTCGAGACCCTTCCGATCAATGAGGTTAAGCAACTTCAGTGAAGGTCCGCTGGGTTTCTTTTCGCCCTGCTCCCAGCTGCGTACGGTGGAAACGCTGGTATTGAGAACCCCCGCAAAGACCGGCTGACTGAGCTGCAATGACGTACGCAGGGCACGGATCTGGGCACTGCTGTACTCAGGGATCGGCTCAAGGCAAAGCGCTTCGTAGCTGCTCAACCGACGTTTGTCGATGAAGCCATGCGCGTGCAGACTCACAGCAGCATCATGCACCGCTTCAAGAAGCGCACTTCTCGCGCGCCGTCGCTCAGGGGTCTTCGTCATGGCCGATCTCCTGTAGATCCCCGTACTGCACGGCGCGATTCAGCTGCGCCGTACTCATTCTCAGGAACTCCGATGCGTACAACTGCAGCGCATCCCGTTCCGCATTGGTGATCGCAGCACGTTCATTCTTCTCGTAGCCGAAAAGGAAGAACCAATGCCCGCCTCGCTGTGTGGCGACGATGATTCGAACGCTCCCACGCTTTCCTCGCCCCGGCAACGCAACGCGCTTCTTGAAGATTCCGCCGCCAAGATCAGCATCCACCAGACCCGCTTCCATTTCACGTACCGACCGGTACAGCGCAGCGTCGGACAGGCTGGTCCTACGCATACTGCGATTGAAACTTCGTGTGCGGAAGACGCGTGGCATGATCATACCGTGCCACTGCGTGGTACGGGGTGAACATCAGCATCCAGCACATGACCCGGTCGGCACAATCACCGCTCTGGCGTCAGAGTAGAGCCACGCCATGCGTGGCTAAGCCCCACAAACGAAAAAGGCCCGGCACTGCTGCCGGGCCTTTCACAATTGCGACGCCATCCCGCCTTACGCGGTGAACAGCGCCTTCATCTTCTTCAGCGCGTTCGCTTCAACCTGACGGATGCGCTCGGCCGACACGCCGTACTCGTCAGCCAGCTCCTGCAGCGTCACCTTGCTGTCGGCATCCAGCCAGCGACGGCGGATGATGTCGCGCGAGCGGGCATCCAGCTCAGCCAAGCCTTCGCGCAGCAGCTGCATCTGGTTGTCTTCGCTGTCGGCACGTTCGTAGGCCATCGACGGATCTTCGTCGTTGGCGACCAGGTACGCAGCCGGCGACGGCGGCGCATGCTCGTTGTCCTCGTCGGTCGGCGCATCGAAACCGATATCGCGACCGGACAAGCGCGACTCCATTTCCATGACCTCGCGCTCGGACACGTTCAGGTCCTTGGCCACCGCGCTGACTTCCGCCGCGTTCATCCAGCCCAGGCGCGTCTTCGATTTGCGCAGGTTGAAGAACAGCTTGCGCTGCGCCTTGGTGGTGGCGACCTTCACGATGCGCCAGTTCTTCAGGATGAACTCGTGCATCTCGGCGCGGATCCAGTGCACGGCGAAGGAGACCAGGCGCACGCCCATATCCGGGTCGAAGCGCTTGACCGCCTTCATCAGGCCGATGTTGCCTTCCTGGATCAGGTCACCCAGGGCAAGGCCGTAGCCGTTGTAGCCGCGGGCCACGTGCACCACGAAGCGCAGGTGCGAATGCACCAGCTCGCGCGCAGCGTCCAGATCGTTGCCGTCGCGGAAGCGACGGGCCAGGTCCTGTTCGTCATCGACCGACAGCACCGGGATCTGGTGCACGGCACCAATGTAGGCGTCCAGCGAACCGAGCGCACTGGGAATCGGGAGATTGTTTGCCACAAGGGCAGTAGAGGTGTTCTGGCTCATAGGCACCCATCTTAGCAGTCCGGGATTTGGACTGCTAAAGGAGGAAAAAGTTCCAGCATCCTATTGATGCAACACTGGTCCCAAACAGAGCCCTACCGTAGCGCGATTTGATGACAGTGGCGAGCACGCTTTTCGGGATTCACAATCCCTTGGAATTCAAGCAATTACCTGCCGAAAAGCGGCCGATTCCGGTCAAGCGGAGCTGAACGGGCCGTTCTGGGGACCCATTCAGGGTCAGCAACGTTGCCAGGTGTTCAGCCTGGGCCGGGCGCCCGTGCCCATAGCGCCGAACGCGGCGGCAGCGACCAGTCGATCGGGGCCTGGCCGCGACGCTGCAGGTACTCGTTGGCCATCGAGAAATGACGGCAGCCGAGGAAGCCACGATGGGCCGACAGCGGCGACGGGTGCGGCGACTTCAGCACGCGATGGCGACCGGTGTCGATGACCTTGCCCTTCTGCTGCGCATAGGCGCCCCAGAGCATGAAAACCAGTCCTTCGCGTTCGCGGTTGAGCACATCCACCACGTGGTCGGTGAAGCCTTCCCAGCCACGCCCCTGGTGCGCACCCGCCTTGCCCTCTTCCACCGTCAGCACGGCATTGAGCAGCAGCACGCCACGCTGAGCCCACGGGATCAGGCAGCCATGGTCCGGGCGCGGGATACCGAGATCGCTCTCGATCTCCTTGTAGATGTTCAGCAGCGACGGCGGCACCGGCACGCCCGGCGGCACCGAGAAACTCAGGCCGTGCGCCTGGCCACGACCGTGGTACGGGTCCTGGCCGAGAATCACCACCTTCACCTGTTCGAACGGGGTAGCGTCGAACGCGGCGAAGATCTGCGGGCCAGGCGGGAACACCGCCGCACCGCTGGCCTTGCGCTGGCGCAGGAAGCTGGACAGCTCGCGCATCTGCGGCTGCAACAGGTAATCGCCTACATGTTGCTTCCAGCTCGGTTCCAGCTGGATCGTCGGGGTGTCGGCTGCTTCATCCATCATCGAATCAGGGGTCCATCGTTCAAGCGGGCCAGGCGCAGCTGGAACAGCACCTTGGTGACCAGCAGCCGTTCTTCGATCGGCTTGAGCACCAGGTCGTTGGCACCGGACTGCAGCAGCCCGGTCTGGTTGTGCGGGTTGCCATCGCCGGTCATCACCAGCACCGGCAGGCGGCGCTTGCCGTAACCGAAGTCCACGCGCACGCGCTGCACCACGTCGCGGCCGCTCAGTTCACCCTTCAGGGTGACGTCGGTCAGCACCAGGTCGATGCGGTGGCGGCTGCGGCCCAGCGACTCGGCCGTGAGCAGGGTGAATGCTTCTTCGGCGCTGACCACGTGCAGCACGTTCAACTGCTGGCGCTCGAGCATGCGCTTGGTGGCCTCGGCGACCACGCGGCTGTCCTCGATATAGAGGATGGTCGCGCCGGGCATGGTCTGCGGCTGCACGTAGCCACGGATGAAGGTTGCCAGTGCCTCATGGCCCAGCGATTTGTCGAAATAATCGGTGACGTACTCGGTGAAGCGGCGCTGCTCCAGATGCTGCTGGGCATCGCCGGAAACCACGATCACCGGCACGTAGGCCTGGCCGGCCGCTTCGCGGACCATCCGCGCCAGAGCCAGGCCGTCACCATCGCGCAGGGTCAACGAGGTGGTCACCAGGTCCACCGGGCCCTGCGCCAGCGCCTGCTGCGCGTCCTCGATGCTGTCGCAGCCGATCACTTCCACGCCCGGCAGGTCACGCTGCAGGACGTCGGCGATCAGCTTGCGCACCAGCTTCGAGCCATCGACCACCATCACCCGCGTCGCGGGCCCTTCAAGGTGCTTCAACGCTTGCGGTTGCATGCCGGTCTCAGGTGTCGGTCGGGCGGGTCTGGCGGAGGAAGTGGCCGGTCACCAGCCATGCGCCCAGCCAGCCCAGCAACAGCGTGCCGAGCAGAACCAGACCGCCATGCAGCAGGTCCAGGCCATGCAGCACGAACGGGCTGCCGTAGCTGCGCGAGAGTTCGGCCAGCGGCACGCGCAGCGCGGCACCGGCGGCGGCGATCAGGGCCAGCGCGACCGCACCGGCCCCCAGGCCGTACCAGGCGCCCAGGTACAGGAACGGGCGGCGGATGAAGCCATCGCTGGCGCCCAGCAGCTGCAGCACGCCGATTTCCTCGCGACGGGCCTGGATGTCCAGGCGCACCGTGTTGCCGACCACCAGCGCGGCGCCGACGCCGAGCAGTACCGACAGCACCTGCACCAGCCGCGCGCCGAACGCCAGCCAGGCATCCAGGCGCTGGCGCCACAGTGCGTCGTGCTGCACCAGGTCGGCCTCGGGCAGGCTTTCCAGCGCGCGCGCCAGCCGCGCGTCGTCCTTGCCCTGGCCAGGGGTGATCACCAGCAGCGACGGCAGCGGGTTGTCGTTGAGTGCATCAATCGCCTCGCCGAGCCCGGCATCGCGCAGTTCCTGCAGGCCCTGCTCCGGCGTGCGCACGTTCACCTCGGCCACGTCATCACGGTCGCGCAGCTGGCCGGCCAGGCGCAGCGCGCCGGGACCATCGACGTCGCCCTTCAGGAACACGTTGATGTCGCGCGACTGCTGCACGCTGCCGGCGAACTGCTTGAGGTTGTCCAGCGCGATCGACAGTCCCAGCGGCAGGGCCAGCGCCAGCGCCATGACCATCACCGTCAGCAGGGTCGCCCACGGCTTGCGGCAGGCGCGGCCCAGGCTGAACACCACGCTGTGCACGTGATGCTGGAACCAGACGCCCACGCGGGACGGGGCGGCGGCTTCGCTGTTTTCGTTCTTCGCCATCGATTACTCCGCCAGGTCCTGCGGCGAGATGTCATCCACCAGCCGGCCGTGGTCAAGGATCAGCACGCGCTTGCGCATGCGGCGCAGCAGCGGCAGGTCGTGGCTGACCACCAGTACGCTGGTGCCGCGCGAGGGCAGCTCGGCGAACAGGGCCATGATCTCCGCCGCCAGGGTCGGGTCGAGGTTGCCGGTCGGCTCGTCGGCCACCAGCAGCTTGGGCTCACCGACGATGGCGCGGGCGATGCCGACGCGCTGCTGCTCGCCGGCCGACAGCTGCGAGGGCAGCGCCTTCTCGCGATGGCCCAGGCCCATGCGCTCGAGCACCGAACGCACCCGCTTGTTGATGTCGCCGCGGCGGGTGCCGCGCAGGATCAGGGGCAGCGCAACGTTCTCGGCAATCGAGCGATCCATCAGCAGGCGATGGTCCTGGTAGACCGCTCCCACCGCGCGTCGGTGCCGGGGCACGTCGCCGCCGCGCACCTTCAGCAGGTTGCGCTCGTCGAACACCACCGCGCCGCGGCTGGGCCGCTCGTCCAGGTGGATCAACTTGAGCAGGGTGCTTTTGCCCGCACCGGAATGGCCGGTGACGAACAGCATCTCGCCCGGCGCGACCTCGAAGCTGACATCGGTCAGCGCCTCGTGGCCACCGGCGTACTGTTTGCTGACATTGTCGAAGCGCAGGACACTCATGCCCCGATTATGCAGGAGCGGCGCGACGTCGTGGAGACGGAGGGTGCCGACCGTTGGTCGGCACGCCCTTGAAGCCACCCGACCAACGGTCGGGTGCTACCCGCTGATCGGCAGCGCCGATCAGTTGCCCGACAGCATCCGGCGGATCTTGCGGCCGATGCGGGTCAGGAATGAATCGCCGGTATCAGCAGCCGTACGCACCGGCTTGGCCACCACCTGCACCGGGGTGACCGGGCTGGCGCCATTGCCGGCAGCGCTCTGCACGCCCTCGGCACCTTCGACCGGACGGCCGTGGCGACGACGACGGCGCTTGCGCGGCTTGTGCTCGCCGTCCACTGCAGCAGCTTCCGGTGCGCCTTCGGCACGCGGCGGGCGCGGCGGACGCGGAGCCTGGGCGGTGGCGCCTTCGACACCGGCGGCCGGGGCGGCAGCGCCCTGCTCGCCTTCCACGCGCGGCTTGCGCGGGCCACGCGGACGGCGTTCGCCGCTGCGCTCACCATCGCGACCACCACGACCACCACCGCCTGAACGACCGCCACTACGGCCACCGCCCCGACGCTCTTCCTCGGCGGCACGGGCTTCGCGCGCTTCGCGGAAGATCTGGCCGACGCTTTCGTTGTCCTCGCCTTCCTCGCCTGCAGCCGGAGCCGGGCGTTCCGGGCGCGGCAGCGGGGTCAACAGTTCCTTGGTGACCGGCTCGGACGGAATCTTCTGCTCGATGTAGGCCTCGATGTCCGGCAGGCCCATGGCGTAGCGTTCGCAGGCGAAGCTGATCGCATCACCTTCTTCGCCCAGGCGCGCGGTGCGGCCGATGCGGTGCACGTAGTCTTCGGCGTCGAACGGCAGGTCGTAGTTGTAGACGTACTTGATGCCATCGATGTGCAGGCCGCGCGCGGCCACGTCGGTGGCCACCAGGATTTCCAGCTGGCCCTTCTGGAAGCGGTTGAGCAGGCTCTCGCGCTTCTTCTGCGGCACGTCGCCGGACAGCACGCCGACACGGTAGCCGGCCTTTTCCAGCGAACGGGCAACGCGTTCGACGAACACCTTGGTGTTGACGAAGACCATGGTGCGCGCGCCTTCGCTGCGCGACAGCAGGCCCAGCAGCAACGGAATCTTCTCGTCGTCGGCCGGGAAATAGATGCGCTGGCGCACGCGCGCGGCGGTGATGGTCTCGGCTTCAACCACCAGCTTCTGCGGTTCGTTCATGTGCTCGTAGGCCAGCTCCAGCACGCGATGGCTGAGGGTGGCACTGAACAGCAGGGTCTGGCGGGTGGTGCGCTCGGGCATGCGGCGCAGCAGGAAGCGGATGTCCTTGATGAAGCCCAGGTCGAACATGCGGTCGGCTTCGTCCAGCACGCAGATCTCGCAGGCGTGCAGCGAGACCACCTTGTGCTGCTTCACGTAGTCGATCAGGCGGCCCGGGGTGGCGATGATCACGTCCACGCCCTGCTGCAGCAGTTCGCGCTGCTTGTCGTAATCCACGCCGCCGTAGACCAGCGCGAAACGCAGGCCCAGGTCGGAGCCGAACTTCACTGCATCCTTGTGGATCTGGATGGCCAGCTCGCGGGTCGGGGCGAGGATCAGCGCGCGCGGATCTTCCGGCTTGCGGTCAGCCAGGGCCGGACGCGTCAGCAGGCGGTTCACGACAGCGACCAGGAAGGCCAGGGTCTTGCCGGTGCCGGTCTGGGCCTGGCCGGCAACATCACCACCGGGCAGCGCGACCGGCAGGGTCAGCGCCTGGATCGGCGTGCAGCGGGTGAATCCGGCTCCTTCAAGGCCGGCCTGCAGGGCCGGATGCAGCTCGAAGGAGGAGAAGGTCAAATCGGTCAGCGGTTTGTCGCTCATGTGTCCGTCTTGGTATGGCCGCCGGCCCGTAGGGCGGCTGGCACTTCATCGTCTAGGGGCACCGTCGCAAACTGCGGCCCCTGCGGCGGGTTGGCAGGCTGGGACCACCCGGTCCGCGCGCCGCACAATGCCCCAGTTTAACGCACTCGGGCCAGCAAACCGGAATGACCCGTCTCATAAGACAAAGAGACGGCGACCTTCACCCAACCACACCGGACTTGAACGGCCCGGCCAGGGCCGCTGGTGTCGCCCACTGCCAGCCCCATCTACAGGAAGACAGTGAAATCCGACACATACCGAGCTTCGAAGCGATCACGATACGCTGGGTTCCAGCCGGCGCCTGTCCCTGCCCTGCGATAGGGGTACACTTCCGGCCGTGAGCGTCCAGGCATCCCGCCGAACGCACCGCGGCAGTGCGCCGCGAGGCAACGACGAGGGTCGCGCCACCGGGGCATGGCCCAGTTCACCCACCTCCGGCATGGCCGGGTGCAATCCAAGACGAGAAACCAAGATGAGCGACAAGGTTGTACATGTCGGCGACGCCGACTTTGATAGCGCAGTGCTGAATTCCAAGGAACCGGTGCTGGTCGATTTCTGGGCCGAGTGGTGTGGCCCCTGCAAGATGATCGCCCCGGCGCTGGACGAGCTGGCCGATGCCTACCAGGGCCGCGCCAAGATCGCCAAGGTCAACGTCGACCACAACCGCGCGCTGGCCGCCAAGTACCACGTGCGTTCGATTCCGTACCTGGTCGTGTTCAAGGACGGCGAGAAGGTTGGCGAGCAGATCGGTGCCGTGGGCAAGGCCCAGCTGGCCGGTCTGCTGGACAAGGCCCTGGCCTGATCCTGCTGTTCCCCGGCAGCCGTGGACCACGGCTGCCGGCGGGGCGCCCCGCGCCCATGATGAATGTTGTTCCCGGTGACCCTTGCACGGCGCCGCAGGCCGATGATAGTGTCGGCATATCCGGCCGCGTTCGCGTGCCGCACCCTCTGGACGCAGTTTCTTCCAGACCCATTCCCAACGTTCGCCGCCCCAGCCGGGCGCTCGCACCTTCAAGCGAGGAATAACGCTCTTGTCCGATAACACTTCCGAAACCGGCAGCGCCGATGCGCCCGCCGAAAAGCGCGTGCGCAAGCCCCGCGTAGCCAAGGCTGCCGCTCCGTCAGCCGCCGAAACCAGCGCCGCTCCGGCGCAGCCGACCCTGCCGCTGGCCGCCGCGCCCGAAGCGCCGGCACCGGCTGCAGCCGCCCCCGCACCGAGCGCGCCCGCCGCCGAGGCCCCTGCCAGCAGTGGCGGCGGCGAAGGCGGTGAGGGTCGCGAATCCGGCCAGCCGCGCCAGCAGAACCACCAGGGCGGTGGCCAGAACCAGGGCCAGAACCCGTACAATCAGAACGGCCAGCAGGGCCAGGGGCAAGGTCAGGGCAACCGCCGCGACCGCTTCCGCAACCGCCGCGACCGTGACCGCAACAACCGCTTCCGCGACGACGGCCTGCCCAACGATGGCGGCGAGCAGCAGCCGTTCGTGCCGCGCCCGCACGCCAACGTGCCTGAGGGCTTCCCGGTCTACTCGCTGAGCGACCTCAAGCGCATGCCGGCGCAGAAGCTGCTGGAAATCGCCGAGCAGCTGCAGATCTCCGAAGGCGTGGCGCGCGCCCGCAAGCAGGATGTGATCTTCGCCCTGCTGAAGGTGCTGACCCGCCACGGTGACGGCGTCGCCGCCGATGGCGTGCTGGAAATCCTGCCGGACGGCTTCGGCTTCCTGCGCGCGGCCGAAGCCAGCTACCTGGCCGGCCCGGACGACACCTACATCTCGCCCAGCCAGATCCGCCGCTTCAACCTGCGCACCGGTGACCACATCTCCGGCCGCATCCGCTTCCCGAAGGACGGCGAGCGCTACTTCGCGCTGAACATCGTCGACACCATCAACGGTGAGCCGATCGAAGCGTCGAAGAACAAGGTGCTGTTCGAGAACCTGACAGCGCTGTTCCCGCGCCGCCGCTTCACCCTGGAGCGTGGCAACGGTTCGTCGGAAGACATCACCGGCCGCATCCTCGACCTGATGGCACCGCAGGGCAAGGGCCAGCGCTCGCTCATCGTTTCCCAGCCGAAGGCCGGCAAGACCATGATGATGCAGCAGGTCGCCACCGCCATCACCACCAACCATCCGGACGTGCACCTGATCGTGCTGCTGATCGACGAGCGCCCGGAAGAAGTGACCGAAATGCAGCGCACCGTGCGCGGCGAAGTCATCAGCTCGACCTTCGACGAGCCGGCCGCGCGCCACGTGCAGGTGGCCGAAATGGTCATCGAGCGCGCCAAGCGCCTGGTCGAGCACAAGAAGGACGTGGTGATCCTGCTCGACTCGATCACCCGCCTGGCCCGCGCCTACAACAACGTGGTGCCGAGCTCGGGCAAGGTGCTGACCGGTGGTGTGGACGCCAACGCCCTGCACCGCCCGAAGCGCTTCTTCGGTGCCGCGCGCAACGTGGAAGAAGGCGGCAGCCTGACCATCATCGCTACCGCGCTGGTCGACACCGGCTCGAAGATGGACGAGGTGATCTACGAAGAGTTCAAGGGCACCGGCAACAGCGAAGTGCACCTGAGCCGCCGCATCGCTGAAAAGCGCGTGTTCCCGGCCATCGACATCAACCGTTCCGGCACCCGCCGCGAAGACCTGCTGATCGAACCGGAACTGCTGCAGAAGATCTGGATCCTGCGCAAGCTGCTGCATCCGATGGATGAAATGGCCGCGATGGAGTTCCTGCTCGACAAGATGAAGAACACCAAGTCCAACGACGAGTTCTTCGGTTCGATGAAGCGCTGACCCCGGCGCTGCATCGGAAGAAACCTGCCGCTCGCTGCGGCAGGTTTTTTTTTGCCTGCAGGGCGACGCACTTCACTTCGCTGACGCCCGCTTTTGGCGATAATCCGCGCGATACCCTGCCCGGCCCCCGTGGGCCCGGCCACCGATTCCCGCTGTCGCCCCTTCCGGAGAACCGGTCGGGTCCAGCCTCCTGCCGGATCCGTCGACGCATGCGAACGCTGTCTCCCCGCCTCAACCTGGGCAAGCTGATCCTCGCCCTGGCCCTGCTCAGCGCCATCATCGCCCTGGCCAACACTCTGCTGGCCAGCTATCGCGTGCAGCGGGACCAGCTGGTCGGCAACACACTGGAAGCCAACCGCGTCTATGCCACCAAACTGGCAGAGACCACCCAGAACTTCCTGCTGGCCGCACAGCAGCAGCTGGCCTATGCCGCGACCCGCCTGGGTGAGGACGACCTTGATCCGAAGCAGGCCCAGGATGAAGCCAGCCGCCTTCAGCTGCAGTCCAGCAGCTTCAACTCCTCGCTGGTGGTGGACGCCGACGGCCTGGTGATCGCCACCTCGCCACAGACCCTGCAGCTGCAGGGTGAGGTGCTGCACAGTGTCGGCAACAACGCAGCACTTGCGGCGCGCCAGCCGATGATCAGCGATCCCTACCAGTCGGCCACCGGCAAGCTGCTGGTGTCGCTGTCGCACCCGATCTTCGACCGCAAGGGCCGCTATCGCGGCTATGTAAGCGGCACGCTGTACCTACGCCAGCGCAGCGCACTGCACACGCTGCTGGGCAAGCACTACTACCGCGACGGTTCCTATCTGTACGTGGTGGACCGCAATGGCCGCCTGCTGTACCACGCCGATGGCAAGCGCGTGGGTGACTACGTGGTTGGCAACCCGGCGGTGAAGGCGGTGGTGCGCGGTGAACGCGGTGCGCAGCAGGTGCGCAACAACCTGGGCGTTTCGATGCTGGCCGGCTACGCACCGGTAACGGCCACCGGCTGGGGTATCATCGCGCAGCGCCCGACCGAGGCCACCCTGCAGCCATTGTCGCGGCTGATGACCGCGGTGATCTGGAATGCGATTCCGCTCGGCCTGCTGTCGCTGCTGGTCACCTGGTGGTTCGCGCGCCGCATTTCGATGCCGCTATGGCAGCTGGCGCGCAACGTACAGGGCGGCGAGGACACCGGCAATGCAATCAACCATGTCAGCGGCATCCGTGCCTGGTACTTCGAGGTCGCGCAGCTGAAGCATGCGGTGCTGCACAGCTTCAATGCCCTGCAGGATCGTATCGGCACGCTCAACCGTGCCAGCCGTACCGACCCGCTGACCGGCCTGCTCAACCGTCGCGGCCTGCAGCAGGCGCTGGATGCGCTGCAGGTGCAGGGCATCCCGTTCGCGATCCTTGCGCTGGACATCGATCGCTTCAAATCGATCAACGACAGTTACGGGCATGACGTCGGCGACAACGCCATCGTCCACATTGCTGACCAGATGCGCCGCTACTCGCGCGACAGCGACCTGCTCTGCCGCGCCGGTGGCGAGGAATTCCTGCTGCTGCTGCCGGGCATCAGTACTGAATCGGCCCGTCAGGCCGGTGAACGCCTGCGCCAGCACATCGCCGACCATCCGTTCGAACCGGTCGGCACCATCACCGTATCGCTGGGCGTGGCCCACTTCCCGAGCTTCCATGTCGATGCCGAGCAGGCGCTGCGGCTGGCCGACAAGGCGCTGTACATGGCCAAGGAACAGGGCCGCAACCGGGTGGTGGTCTACCCGTACGCGGACTGACGCGGAGCCGGGCTGCCCGGCTCCGCAGCGGGTCTCAGCCCTGCGCCAGCGGGGTCAGCAGGCGCAGGCCGCGCTTGGCGCTATCGACCATGTAGACACCGCCCTCCGGCAGCAGGTCGCTGCCAGCCTGCTCGACCGGGTCCGCCTTGCGCCACGGCACGCTCTGCCGCGGGCCCGGAATGAAGGCCTGCCAGCGGCCATAGCGCTCCTGCCCTGCGTTGCGGTCATCGCCCAGGGCGAAGCTCACCGGGATGCGAACCGTCCAGTTGTCACGGGTGCTGTCCTCGCCGGTGGTCGGCGGGTTGAAGGTCCACGTGCGGACACTGCTGATACTGGCCTTGGCCAGAAGGTCGCGCATTCTGGCCATGGCCCGTTCCGGCCCGACCACGGTCAAGTTCACCTGCTCGGCAATGATATCGGCCACCGTACCATCACGTGCCACCCTGACCACCAGCATTACTTCACCCTGACCACCGTTGCGGAAAGCTTCCTCAGGGTAGCGTGGTGGCGTCGTGCGCCCGCGGGTGATCGAATCGCTCGCCTTTGGATCATATTCAGCGAAGTTGACGCTGGTCATGCTGACTTCGTAGCCGCCATCGGCCATCTGCCTCCCCCTCAATCGCACCCGCATCGGGGCGCGTGCAGCCACGGCCTTGCCATCGCGCAGCGTGGGTTCGAAGCGCCAGCCGCCGATTGTGCCTTCCACGAAGGAGGCGATGCTCGGAGTCAAGGCCGATTTCTGATCCAGTACCAGCGAGTTGACCTCACCCTCAGGCGTGATCTCGATATGGCCGGACAGCACCATGCTCATCTCTGCGGTGGCAAGCACCGCACGCGCGGTCTGCGCACTGGCCTCGCCAGCAAGCAACGGGGTGCCGGCACCTACGGCCAGCGCGAGAGCGAGAAACAGGGGAGAACGCATCATTGCCGGATCCTTGGTGATGAACGGCGAGCGTACCCCAGTCCCAGCCACCATGACAGCCGGTTCAGGCCAGCCGATGTGCGCCTGCATAGGGCGGCGTATCCGGATAATCACCACGGGCGAAGCGTTCCTGCAGGCCCTGCCACCAGCCCGGATCGAACAGGTGCGGGTAGTGCTCGCGCACCGCGGCCAACTCGCTCGCCGGCAGGCCCATGAACGGGCCGAAGCGCTCCGGGAACACATCGCGCGGACCGACATGGAACCAAGGCTCGTCGGCCATGGCCTCCTCCGGCGTACGCGGCTGCGGCCACGCGCGGAACACGCAGTCGCTGACCAGGCACAGCTCGTCATAGTCGTAGAACACGGCCCGGCCGTGCCGTGACACACCAAAGTTCTTCGGCAGCATGTCACCGGGGAAGATGTTGTTGCGCGCCATGTCGGTGATCGCCTGCGCGTAGTCGAGCACCGCCGCGCGCACCGCCTCGCCGGACTGCTCGCGCAGATACAGGTTCAATGGACGGAAGCGGCGCTGCACGTAGCAAAGTGAAATCTCCACCTGGTCGCCATCGACGCGCACGCTCTGCGCACACTGCTGCTGCAGTTCACCCAGCAGGGCCGGCGCGAAGCGCTCGCGCGGGAAGCGCAGATGACGATAGGGCTGTGCATCGAGCAGGCGGCCGACACGATCAAGGTTGAACACCAGCGCATACTTCTCTTCCACCTGCTGCCGCGACATCGCCTTGGGCCAGGCGAAACGGTCGCGGATCAGCTTGAATACCAGTGGGTAGCTGGGCAGGGTGAACACCGCCATGACCATGCCCGGCGTGCCTTCGGCGTGCACCAGCCGCTCCTGCGGATGTTCATTGAAGTGGCGGAAGAAGGTGCGGTAGCGCTCGGTCTTTCCCTGCTTGGCGCGGCCCAGCACCGTGTAGATCTCATCGATGGGCTTGCCCGGCAGCAGGCTGCGCAGGAACACCACCGCGTCACCCACCGTGGCGAGGTCGGCCTGGAAATAACTGCGCGACACGCCGAACAGGTGGGCGACATCGCGACGACGGGTCAGCACTGCATCGGCACGCAGGCCACGCTCGTCGTTGACCAGGGCAATGACGCACGGCGAGAAGCGATGCTCGCCGAACACGCGACCGACCAGGTAGGCGCGGCGCTCGCGGTAGAACACGGTATCGAGCAGCTCGATGCTGCGTACCGGCGTGTCACCCCAGTGGGCCAGATCATCCTGCAGGCGCACCACGATGGCCGCGGCGCAGCGCAGCTGGTGCGCATAGGGGATGTCGAAGCGATAGTCGGCCAGCACCCGCTGCAACGCCTCCACCGGCCGCGTCGGCGAGACCGCATAGGTATGCCGTGCCACCGGATGGGTGATGGCATCGGAGGGCTCGACGTCGAAAGCAATGAATTCCAGCGCCGGGTCCACGCCGCGGGTAGCAAACAGGCGCCGCGACAGCGTGTTGTAGAAGGTCTTGTACAGCTCGGCGTCGATCAGGCCCTGCAGCAGCGCGCTGTACTGGGCGTGCACCTGCAGCCACAACGCGCGCTCGCCGATCGCGTCACCGGCGAGGCGACGCAGCGCATCCATCTGCTCGGCAATGCACAGGTCGTACAGGGCGATGCGCTCGACCGCATCCTGACGCGCACCGGCCCAGTCGCGCTGCTCGAAACGCAGCCGTGCACGGGCGGTGATTGCCGCAAAGCGGGCGTGGTACTGCTCGAAACCATCGCGGATGGCGCCGGCGATACGCGGCGCGAGTTCGGCAGCGATGTCAGGCTGGGACATGCACGGCTCGGCAGGGAGACGGGCATCCACCATACGCCGGCGTGGGGTGACTTGTGTAGAGTCGAGCCATGCTCGACTGCTTTCGGCCGAAGTCGAGCATGGCTCGACTCTACAGAAGGCAGGGGCAGAAGCAGTCGAGCAAGCTCGACTCTACAAGAGCCGGCGGCTCAGATCGCCAGTTCGGACTCCACGTCCTGCACCTTGCGCCGGGCCAGCGCCAGGTTGGACTTGGTGCGGTCCAGCACGATGTAGAAGAACAGGCCCTTCTTCTTCGCCACGGGGCGCATGATGTGGTACGCCTTGCCCAGCGAGATCAGGATGTCCTCGATGCTGTCGTTGAGGTTCAGCGACGCGGCGGTCTTCATCTTGGCGCGGATCACTTCGGTGTTGCCGGCGGCGGCCACTTCCATGTCCATGCCGGCACCGGCTTCGCCCAGCAGCATGCCGCTTTCGTAGTCGACCAGCGCCACCGCCTGCGCGCCGTCGATGCCCATCAGTGCGTTCAACGATTCATTCAATCCAGCCACGTCGCACCCCTTGTCGATGTTGGTTCGAGCCCCTCGTTCCCCTGCGGCCGGGCTCACGATCCGCCGAGTTCGGCCAGGATCGCCTGGCCACATTCCCTGCTCTGCCACAGCACCTGGCCGATCACGCTGCGCTGGTCGCAGGCCGCCATCAGCAGGAGTGGTGCACGCCCGTCGGCCTGGATCGCCAGCATCAGCACCTTGCCGCCTACGGCTTCCAGCATCAGTGTCTGCAGATCGCCCAGCACCAGTTCGCGCCCCACCGCTGCAGCCAGTGCCAGCATCGCGCTGGTCATCGCTGCCAGCCGTTCGCCGCGCCCTTCGGCACCAGCGCTGACCAGGGCGAAGCCATCGACACTGGCCAGCACCACCGTGCGCACGCCTTCTACCCGCTGCTGCAGGTCCTGCAGCAGCGGCTGCAGGCGCTCACGCTGGCCGGCATCGGGCAGCACCGCCATCTGCCCGTCAGCCATGCGCCGCCACCAGTGCGTGCGCTTCCATTTCGCTCATCAGTACATCCATCAACAGCAATCCCTGTTCGCGGTCGCGGGTATCCACGGCCAGTAGCGGCAGCGGCTGGTCATCGAGGCAGGCACGGGTGGCCCAGTCATCCAGCGCGGCCTGTGGTGCCTGGTCGAGATGGGTCACCGCCACGACCAGTGCCAGGGAAGATGCGAACGGCTGCAGCACCTGCAGGTAGTCCTCCAGCTCGCTGGCCAACCCGGCACGGCGCGCGTCCAGCAGCAGCACCGCGCCACGCGCACCCTGCAGCAGGATCGGCCACAGGAAATCGAAGCGCTGCTGCCCGGGCGTTCCATAGAGACGCAGGCGCTCGCCATTGGGCAGGTCGATGTCTGCATAGTCCAGCGCCACCGTGGTGGAAGCCTTGTCGGCACCGAGGCGATCACTGTTGGCCACATCGGTATCGACCACCGCACCAGCCGCGATGCTGCGCACCAGGGTCGACTTGCCGCTGCCCATGCCGCCCAGCACCACCACCTTGTGCTCACGCATTGCGCTCGCTCCCGCGCAGGTGCCGCCACAGGCGGGCAAGCAACCCGTTGTCGGTACGGATGCCACCTGTCGCCATCATCGGCGTCGCCGGGGCGGGCTTCAGCTGCGCGTAACCGCACAGGTAGGCGGCATGGATGAAATCGCGCACCGCCGCTGCAGGCAGTTCCAGCAGCATCGCACACTCGTCAACCGTGCACGCGCGCTTGAGCAGCAGCGAGCACAGGCGGAAACCATCGTGGTCGTGACCCAGCACGCGGAAATCCGGCCAGCGCAGCAACTTCACCGAGGCGCCGCGAAGGCGTTCGTCCAGTGCCTGCCAATGACGGCTGCGTTGCGCCCATTGCCACAGCAGCGGCCGCAGTGGCTGGCGTGGCCGCTCACCGGCCAGCGCCTGCAGGCGTGGGGGTGTCAGCGCATCCAGCTGCAGGCGTTCGAAGGCATCGGCCAGGCGCTCCACCAGCGCGCTCGCGGGTTCCTGCAACAGCACGGCCTGATCATGCTCAAGGTCTATCAGCAGGACGGGGTCACCCGCATCACTCAACAGTGCCTGCCCCTGGCGCAGGGGCAGCCGCTCGCGCAGCAGGCGGGTAATGGCATGTGCACCATCGGCCAGGCGGATCGGTGCAGGTGCATGCATGGCCAGAGGCTCCGGTATCAACTGCATGCGGCGCAGCGCGCGGCCGATGGCACCATCGTCAAGCACGTCCTGGTGCCCGTCGCCATCACGCAGCTGGCCGCCGATATCCTCGATCCAGCACTGTAATCGCGGGTGCTGCTGGCGCATGCGCTGGGCCGCGTTGCGCAGCGCCGGCGTATCGCGGATGACCAGCAGGTCGCAATCGTCCAGGTCCTGGCTGCGGCGGATCTGGCCGTCCGGCAGGGCCGATGCCACGCGCAGCCGCTGCAGCAGGGCCTGCTCGCCCTGGATGTCGGTTCCCACTACCAGCACGCGTGCCATCCGTGATCCCCGAGCGACCACCTCCCCGGTGGTCTCGCGTCGCCAAGGCTAGGGCATCGCCAAAGGCGGCCGTCGTGATCGACTGCTCAGATCGAGGGCGGTCGCAGAACCACTCTTATCGGTTCTGCGACGGCCATCGCGGGCAAGTTTCATGCCTCATTGACGGCGTTCCGACAGTCGACGGATGTCACGGTTCTGGATGCGGGTCGAATGGGGTCAGATTCCGAGCCGAAAAAAGAAACCCGCGCCTAGGCGCGGGTTCCGATGTCACGGCCGAACGGCGATGGATCAGCCGCGCAGCTGCTCCAATGCGGCGTTGAAGGTTGCGCTCGGGCGCATTGCCTTGCTGGCCTTGGCCACGTCCGGGCGGTAGTAGCCGCCGATGTCCACCGCCTTGCCCTGCACGGCGATCAGCTCTTCGACGATCTTCTGCTCGTTGTCGGTCAGCGCCTTGGCCAGCGGGGCGAAGCGCGCCTTCAGTGCGGCGTCCTCGTCCTGCGCGGCCAGGGCCTGGGCCCAGTACAGCGCGATGTAGAAGTGGCTGCCACGGTTGTCGATGCCACCCAGCTTGCGCGACGGCGACTTGTCGTTGTCCAGGAACTGGCCGTTGGCTTCGTCCAGCGCCTTGGCCAGCACACGGGCCGCGGCGTTGTCGTAGCGGTTGCCCAGGTGTTCCAGCGACGCGGCCAGGGCCAGGAACTCACCCAGCGAATCCCAGCGCAGGTAGTCCTCTTCAACAAACTGCTGCACGTGCTTCGGGGCCGAACCACCGGCGCCGGTCTCGAACAGGCCACCACCGGCCATCAGCGGCACGATCGACAGCATCTTGGCGCTGGTGCCCAGCTCCATGATCGGGAACAGGTCGGTCAGGTAGTCGCGCAGCACGTTGCCAGTCACCGAGATGGTGTCCTCGCCCTTGCGGATGCGGTCCAGCGAGAACGCGGTGGCTTCCACCGGCGGCAGGATGCGGATGTCCAGGCCGTTGGTGTCGTGGTCCTTCAGATACTGCTCGACCTTGGCGATGACCTGCGCGTCGTGGGCGCGGGCGGCGTCCAGCCAGAACACGGCCGGGGTGCTGCTCAGGCGGGCGCGTTCGACGGCCAGTTTCACCCAGTCCTGGATCGGCGCGTCCTTGGTCTGGCACATGCGCCAGATGTCACCGGCTTCCACGGCGTGTTCGAACACCACGGTGCCGGCGTCGTCGGTGACCTTGACCACGCCATCGGCGGCGATCTGGAAGGTCTTGTCGTGCGAGCCGTATTCTTCAGCCTTCTGCGCCATCAGGCCGACGTTCGGCACCGAGCCCATGGTGGCCGGGTCGAAGGCGCCGTGCGCCTTGCAGTCGTCGATGACCGCCTGGTACACGCCGGCGTAGCAGCGGTCCGGAATGACGGCCTTGGTGTCCTGCAGCTTGCCTTCAGCATTCCACATCTTGCCGGAGTCGCGGATCATCGCCGGCATCGAGGCGTCGACGATCACGTCGCTCGGCACGTGCAGGTTGGTGATGCCCTTGTCCGAGTTGACCATGGCCACGCCCGGGCGCTGTGCGTACTCGGCCGCCAGGTCGGCTTTGATCGCAGCGCGGGTGGCTTCGGGCAGCGACGGCAGGCGCGCAGCCAGGTCACCGATGCCGTTGTTGGCATCGAAACCGGCCTGCTTGAGCACGTCGGCATGCTTGGCAAGCACGTCCTTGTAGAACTCGTTGACGGCCACGCCGAACATGATCGGGTCGGAGACCTTCATCATGGTCGCCTTCAGGTGCAGCGAGAACAGCACGCCCTGGGCCTTGGCATCGGCAATCTGCTCACTGATGAAGGCGGCCAGTGCCTTGCGGCTCATCACCGCGGCATCGACGATCTCGCCGGCCTTGACCGCGGTCTTTTCCTTCAGCACGACGGTGCTGCCGTCCTTGCCGTGGAAGGTGATCTTCAGCGCACCGGCGTTGGCCAGGGTGGCCGACTTCTCGCTGCCGTAGAAATCACCGGCGGCCATGTGCGCGACGTGCGACTTCGAATCCGACGCCCAGGCGCCCATGCGGTGCGGGTGCTTGCGCGCGTAGTTCTTCACCGACAGCGGCGCGCGGCGGTCCGAATTGCCTTCGCGCAGCACCGGGTTCACCGCACTGCCCTTGACCTTGTCGTAGCGCGCCTTGTAGTCGCGCTGCTGATCGTCGGCCGGGGTTTCCGGGTAATCCGGCAGCGGATAGCCCTGGTCCTGCAGTTCCTTGATGGCCGCCTTCAACTGCGGCACCGAGGCGGAGATGTTCGGCAGCTTGATGATGTTGGCATCCGGCGTGGTCGCCAGCTGGCCGAGTTCGGCCAGGTCGTCGCTGACCTTCTGCGCGTCGCTGAGCAGTTCCGGGAACAGCGACAGGATGCGGCCGGACAACGAGATGTCACGGGTTTCCACCACGATGCCGGCAGTGGCGGTGTAGGCACCAACGATCGGCAGCAGCGACTGGGTGGCCAGGAACGGTGCTTCGTCGGTCAGCGTGTAGAGGATCTTGGACATGGGGGACTTGGACTCTGTAGCAATGCTCAGGGGAAGGCCGGCGCCAGCGCCGGGCCACGTGCAACCGTGTCGCGCGCGGGGCCGGGCCCCGCGCTTTCCCCCGTCGCCGTCAGGGTGGGCGCGCGGCAGGGGAAACCCCTGCATTGTCGCGTTTTCAGCCGCGCGGGGCAAAGCCGCGCCATACGCGGCGGTACTGGACCGCTGTGTTTCGTCGTTGGCTCGCTTCCGGTCAGGAAGCTGAGGCTTGATGGCTAATTCGACTTCCCGCTCGTTGAGGCACGCATGACCCACTCCGACAATCGCGGCCCCCACTCGGCACGTCTTGGACAGGTCAATGTCTGTGAGCGCTTGCTTTGCTGGAAGTTGCAGATGCGGAATCCCCCAACGACGGCGGCCAGGCTGGCGAGTTCATCAGCCGTCGCTGCAGAGCCTCGGATGTGCAGCGAACCGGCGCCGGACGATCCGGGTCGAACGTAGACGTCGTACCGGGTGGAAGGTCCTTCCGCCCTTGCATACCCCGACACGGCATTTCCGCCGTCCGTGAAGCGCAGATCCGGCGTGCTTCCTGGCACAGGCCTTTCGGGGGCATCGCCCTCGTAGATCAGGGCAACTTCCCTATCGCCGCGCCTGACGCGGTGCAGACCAAAGTCGACAGGTGCCTCGTAGGTCACGGACATGCCCGTCGGTACGCGCAGACAGGCGCCGTATAGGAAGTGGTCGCAACTGTAGTTCCAGAGATCCGCGGATCCCGCTGCGAGCGTGAGTGCAATCCAGCTGAGCATTCCGTCCCCGACTGTCCGTGTTGCGTTCAGCGTACCCCGGTAGCCCTCCAGAGCGGGCATCGCCCAAATAAAAAAGGACGCAGCCTCGCGGCTGCGTCCATCGTGAGCCCTGCCGGGAGAGAGACGGCAGGACTTACTTGACCTCGAACTCCTGCGGCGTTCCGGCCGCCTTGCCATCGACGGTGACCTCGGCGCGGTACTTGCCGGTCGGCCAGCCCTTTGCATTCTTGAACGTGACGTTGGTGGTTTCCGCACCGCTGGTGTTCAGGGTGGCGTTCTGTTCGCCGGCCACCTGGCCGTCCTGGTAGGTCAGCTTGGCGCCAACGGTGACGTTGTTGGCGGCGCCGTCGGTCTTGACCGAGACGATGACGTCATCCTTCGGTGCGAACAATGCCGTGGTCGCAACCGACTTGTCGGCGGCGGCGGTCTTGCCGACGGTGACCGACGAGACGCTGACTGCGGCGGCCTCGGCCATCGGCGGCGGTGCGCCGGTCATCGGCGCCGGCGCTGCAGGTTCGGCCGGGGCGGTCGCTGCCGGAGCGGCGTTGGTGTCGGTCGACTCTTCTTTCTTCTTGCAACCGACCAGGGCAACGCTACCCAGCAGGGCGGCGATCAGGGCGGTCTGGAGCGGGGTGGTCTTGATCATTCGGGGTTCCTCCCAGGGATTGTCGGACGGCGTTCGATGGCCGGCTTACTTCGGCGGCAGCTTCAGGGTCTGGCCCGGGAAGATCTTGTCCGGGTCATCAAGCACATCGCGGTTGGCTTCGAAGATCTTCTTCCAGGCATTGGCGTCGCCCAGATGCTGCTTGGCGATCTTCGACAGCGAGTCACCCTTCTGCACGGTGTAGGTGCCGCCGCTGACAACGTCTGCGGTGCTGTCCACCGAGGCGCTGACGCCGGAGAAGTCCGCCTTCGGCACCTGCTCGGCGGTACTGTCGACGCTGCCACTGACGCCGGAGAAATCGGCTTTCTTCTCGGTACTCATCCACAACTCCCGTCTGCATGACTACGTGATTCGCACGGTGCCATGGAGGTTGTTAAATGGGGATGGTGCAGATGTGAAGCCGCCCCCGGGGGCGGCTGAACAATCGGGAGAGACGGTGTCCGGTCGTGCCGGCCGCTGGCCGGCTTGGCCTGCACGCGGGTTCCACGCGGTTGCCGGCCAGCGGCCGGCACTACCCGCAACCGCCTGAGGCGGTTACTGCCGCAGTTCGCGGTAGGTCGCAGCCGGGGCGGCGATGCCGGGGCTGGCACGCCATGGGT
This sequence comes from Stenotrophomonas veracruzanensis, assembly GCF_032911525.1. Classification (NCBI taxonomy): domain Bacteria; kingdom Pseudomonadati; phylum Pseudomonadota; class Gammaproteobacteria; order Lysobacterales; family Lysobacteraceae; genus Stenotrophomonas; species Stenotrophomonas veracruzanensis. The sequence goes on along the minus strand of NZ_JAWJTI010000026.1, from coordinate 937 downwards.
TGATGTCCAGACCACCACGGCGGGTATAGCGGGCCTCCACTTCCAGCCACTGCGGCTGGCAGCGCGCAGACACCTCGCTGAAGATCCGTTCAACGCACTGTTCGTGGAACTCCGCATGCTCACGGTAGCTGACCAGATAGCGCAGCAGGCCGGGGCGGTCGATCTTCGGCCCGCGGTAGCGCAGGCTGACCGTGGCCCAGTCCGGCTGGCCGGTAACCGGGCAGTTGGACTTCAGCAGCGCCGAGACCAGGGTTTCCTCCACCACCTCGCCCGCATCAGCGGCGAGGAAGTCCGCCTGCGGCGGGCCGTAGCAGTCGATCTCCACGTCCAGCCCGTCTATGGATTCACCGAGCGGCGTCTCGCGCAGGCCCGGCAGGCCGAACTCGACCTGGACCGGCGCACCGGCGCAGGCCGACAGATCCGCCACGATGCGCGCGCGCAGAGCCTCGGCGCTGTCGATACGGGTGCTGTTGAGGGAGTTGAGGTACAGCTTGAACGACTTCGATTCGATCAGCCGCGGCGACGTGCACGGCACCTGCACGGTGGCGACGGCGACCTGCGGCTTGCCGCGCGGGTCGAGCCAGCTCAGCTCGAAGGCGTGCCAGCGGTCGTGGCCGACGAACGGCAGCGCACCGTCATCGAGGTCGATCTCGGCGCGGGCGCCGCTGCGGGGGATGGGAAACAGCAGGCCGGGATCGTACTGCGACGGGTAACTGACCTCGCGACCGAGGCTGGAATCCTGTGGGGTGTTCATGGGGGTCATTGTATCGCGCGGGGGTGGGCCTTCGGCCGGGCCGGCCAACGGCGGAGCCCCTCCGTGGTGGCTTTATTGGGATGATCGCGAAAGGCGGTCTATCGGCTTGGCCGGGTGGGCAGGCGGGTCGGGGGACGCCGTAAACCCGTCCATGGGGGCTTGGCCGCGGCATCCATGCCGCGG